>NZ_JBWQTU010000027.1:0-32158 GCF_056619925.1 Halalkalibacter sp. HAAS-P013 | reverse complement strand
ATTTAGGACTTCTAGTCGTCCACGTTCAAACGTGGTAAGATGGGAGTAGCTCATGATAAAACCTCCGTGTAAGGGTTGTGTGGTAACTTCATTTTACACGAAGTATCATGGGCTTTTTTATGTTTATTTTTAGGTGTCGCACTTAATATTACAATTCGTCATATCTAAAACTGTATTCTCTTTAATACGATAAATAAAAACGGATACAACACTTGTTACTCCCAAGTGTTGTATCCGTTGATTTTTGTGTATTCCTAAATAACTACTTTGTCATACACAATTCAAACTATTCAAAGAGACTAAAGAACCGTACCACCATCAATGCTTAATATCGTTCCTGTAATATATTTCGCTTCATCCGACGCAAGGAACGCATAACCATTCGCTATATCCTCTGGATCTCCTATACAATTTAAGACTGATTTTTCCTTCATCATGTCTATAATTTTCTCTGGCATTTTTTCTACCATAGGTGTCGCAATAAAGCCAGGAGCAATAGCATTTACACGGATTCCATATTTCCCTAATTCCTTAGCCCAAGACTTTGTCATTCCGTTTACTCCCCATTTAGCGGCAGCATAATTCGTTTGGCCAAAATTCCCGTAAAGACCGACAACAGAAGAAGCATTTAATATAACTCCACTCTTTTGTTCGATCATTACTTTTGCTGCTTCTTGAGCAACATTAAATACGCCTTTTAAATTCACATTAATGACGCTGTCCCATTGCGCTTCGGTCATCTTTACTAATTTCGCGTCATTTGTAATTCCTGCATTATTGACGACAATATCAATTCGACCATATTGAGCAATAGTTTCTTCCATTACATTCTCGATATTTTGACGATCCGTTACATCTCCTTCAAGTGCGATACTTTCTCCACCAAAATCTTGTATCATAGTGGAAGTACGCTCAACTTCAGTTTTATTCACATCCACTAAAGCTAGCTTTGCACCCTCTAAGGCAAACTTTTTCGCTGTTGCTTCGCCAATACCTCTTGATGCACCTGTTATAATCGCGACTTTCCCTTTTAATCTCATTTCCATTCCCCCTTACTTATTCATGTCTCTCTCCAGTTCCAAGTAACAAGGTCAATAGTAAAAAAGGGCATAGAAAACGTTTAGACATAAAAAAAGGAAAACTAGCCATTCATAAAGTCTAACTTGGATCATCTTGAGAAGTCTAATTCCTAAGAAGCTGTTATATTTATGAATGTGCTTGGATTCCTATTAGAATGAATTATTTAGTATTAGTTGCGTAAAGGTCGAAGAACTTGAACATTTGAGGCTGTGTTTGCTGCCATTGGTCAAAAACCCCTTCAAACGCATTAGTTGATTTTTCACGCATTTTTTGGTTTTGGGCGATTGCATTTGCAAATGCATCTTGTAATTGTTCATTTGATTTTGAAAGAAGTTCAAGTGAAGCCTTACTTGGCAATGTAGCAATTGATTGAGATTTATGACCGATTTCTTCTAGTTTATTCAACCAATCTTGATAATTTTGACCACCGAGTGCACTGTTATAACTCTCAAGTAATGATTGTGTACTTGTTTTCCACTCAGTTGTCATCTTTTTTGAATTCTCTTCAAATTGATTTAATTGTTCTTTCGTTCCTTCAATCCACTCTTTTTGACTTTCAAACGCTTGCAGTGTTCTTGCTTCAAATTCTTCAATGTAGTTAAATTGACTCCACCAATCTTTTACGAAACCACTATTTGAATTATTCGTCTCCTTTTTTGCCACCATCTAAAATCCCTCCACATAATTAAGTTATATATTTACCAAAGTCAAATTATGACTCGGTATTAACAACATAAAACAAAGCTAAAACATTTGTTTATGTTACTAACGAGTTTCGGTGACTGACTATGAAGCTTACTAATCTTTCTTCTTATCTTCATTTTTTGTGTATCTAGGTGGTGTGAAGAAGTTAGTGTACATGTTGAAAAACTGATCAAGCATTTTTTGATATTGCTCTAGTGAACTTGCCCAAATATCAAGGTATTGTTCTCCTGCCGAAGTAATGGAATAAATTCTTTTTGCTGGACCAGATGATGTTGTATCCCATTCAGAAGTAACTAATTCATCTTTTTCTAGTTGACGAAGAATTCGATAGAAGTTCCCTTGATCAACAGAGTGAAACCCAAATTGCGTAAGTTTTTGCATCAATTCATAACCATGTGCATTCCAATCTTTTAATAGCAATAGTAATACAGGAATAATAAAATTTTTCGGAGCTCCTGCTGCTTCTGCTTTCTTTTTATCTATGCTACTGCTTCTGGGTGTCATTCTATCACCTTCTCATCAATAATTTAATTATCTATATGTGTAATTTACACCTATAGGCAAAAAAAGTCAACCCTTTCTATCTTATTCAAAAACCGACATAAAAAGACATAAAAAGACAAGTTTGTGTAAATGCAAGCGTGAAAATTGTCAAAATTCAAAGAAAAATGAAACTATTTTACGAATTGTTTTTGCCAAAAAACTACTCATTTTGCATTACTATATAAGTTGTACAATCTTTTTAAATAAAGTTAGGAGTGGGATTCATGACAAAACAAACCACGCTAGATCCTTTTGCCCTGTGGAAAAGTATGTATGAACAAACAGAGTCAAATCTCAGCGACGCAATCCATGAAACTCTGAAAAAGGAAGAATACGCAGAGTATTTAGGACAGTTGCAAAGTGGATACCTCCAATATCAACAGTTCATTCAAAGTGCAACTGATGCGTATCTAAAGCAAATCAATGTACCAACTCGTGAAGAAATTTCGAGTATTGCCTCCTTAATTATTAATGTCGAGGAGAAAATCGAAAATCTTGACGAGAAAATTGAGGACGAGCTTCTTAATCAAAATGTTTCCTCAGAAATTCCCAAATTAAAAGCAAGCATTACAAGACTCGATAGGAAAATGAGTCAAATCTTAAAAATCTTGACGAATGAAGAGGAATCATCATCAGAGAACCCTCCTTCATCGTCTTCAGAATCAGAACAAGAACAAGAGCAAAAGCAGGATCAAGACCAAAAACAAGAACAAAAGCCAGAGTAACTACAATCACAAGCTCATTACTACACAAACTAAAATACAAACATATTTGGAGGAATTAAAATGTCAATTATTCAAAATGAATCAGTCCTAAATCAACAAGAAGAATTAAGTTTAGAAGGAAAAGTGGCCATCGTAACAGGGGGTTCACGTGGGATTGGTGCAGCGATTGCTAAAGATTTAGCTAGCAAAGGTGCAAAAGTTGTCATTAACTACAACGCTAGAAAAGATGCTGCAGATGGAGTGCTTTTTGAAATTGATCAACTTGGTGGAAGCGGTGTCGCATTCCAAGCGGATGTATCTAACTATGATCAAGCTCATGCTTTAGTTGAAAATACAATTGACTATTACGGCAAAGTAGACATCCTTGTTAATAATGCAGGAATTACAAGAGACCGTACGTTTAAAAAGCTTAGCGAACAAGAATGGAATGAGGTTATTAACGTAAACTTGAATAGCATTTATCATACAACTTCAGCGGTTATTAACCCAATGCTTGAGCAAAACTTTGGTCGCATTATTAATATTAGCTCTATCATCGGTCAAGCTGGTGGCTTTGGACAAACAAACTATGCTGCTTCAAAAGCTGGAATGATTGGCTTCACAAAATCCCTTGCTTTAGAAACAGCTAGTAAAGGTATTACAGTCAATGCGGTATGCCCTGGATTTATTGAAACGGAAATGGTTGCAGAAATGCCTGAAAAAGTGTTAGAACAGATTGTTGGGAAAGTTCCAATGAAACGCTTAGGTCAAACTGGTGAAATTGCTGACGCTGTGCTGTTCTTAGCAAATAATGGCTATATCACAGGTCAGTGCATCAATGTAAATGGCGGATTATACATGTAACAAAAATCTAGGTTAGATGTGAAAAGGAGACTGGTTAATCGTGTATACTACTACCAAATCGCTAGAATCATTAATGGACACAGTGCCTGAGGACTGCCAAAAAGACATAAAACGTTTTAAACGAGTGATGGATGTCCTGACAAAAGAGCCTGAACCAAAAGTAGGTCAGACTCCTAAAGAAGTAATATGGACGAAAAATAAAGCAAAGCTTTATCGCTATCAACCAACTAAGAAAAAGACAAATAAAGTTCCAATTCTAATGATATACGCGCTAATAAATAAACCTTATATTCTCGATTTAGCTCCCGGCAGCAGCCTAATTGAGTATTTAACAGATAAGGGACATGACGTTTATTTGTTAGACTGGGGAACACCAGGTTATGAAGATCGTCATATGAAATTAGATGACTACGTGCTAGATTATATCCCACGCGCAGTGAAGAAAGTGCTTCGGACATCTCAAGCAAAAGAAGTCAGCTTACTTGGCTATTGTATTGGCGGGACATTAACTGCTATTTTCTCAGCACTACATCCAAACTTACCGATTCGTAACACCATCTTTTTGACGAGCCCATTTGATTTTGAAGATGCGGGTTTATTTACGAATTGGGTAGACGAAAGATACTTCAATTTGGATCTTATGGTTGATACGTTGGGTAACATTCCAGCTGAAACAATTGATTTCGGTAACAAATTATTAAAACCACTTGTCAACTACTTTGGCCCATATGTTGCACTTGCTGATCGAGCAGATAACGACAAATTCGTTAAAAACTGGACTCTCATGCAAAAATGGGTTGGTGATGGAGTACCCTTCCCTGGTGAAGCGTACAGACAATGGATCGGTGAGTTTTATCAGAAGAATAAGTTAATTAAAGATGAGCTGTATATTCGTGGACAGCAAGTTGAGCTAAAAAACATTAAGGCGAACGTTTTAAACATTGCAGCTGATCGTGATCATATTGCCATCCCTGAACAAACTGAACGTCTAATGGATAAAATATCTAGTAAAGATAAGACATTCAAGCTAATTCCTGCTGGTCACGTCTCTGTAACTGTAGGAAGAAGTGCTGTGAAACATACGTATCCATTAATTGAAGAATGGTTAACTGATCACTCTAAGTAAATAATCTATTAAAAAAAGGATGTGAACCCCTTTGCATTTAATTGCTGGGATCACATCCTTTTTTCTCGTAAGCCGATAATTACTTGCTACTCTTTTAATTTGCCTTTTGAAATAAGAATTGAATATCTTCCTTTTTTGCATTTTTTAAGATATTAATTGCAAATAAAATAACAGCTATTAACACTGCCGTAGCTCCAATTGGAATGAAGAAGTGAAGAGAGCTATTTCCTTGTAGCAAGAAGAATAAACCGATCATCATAAGCGGAAGCCCGATGTTATGGAGCCAAAAGTGAATCTTTCCTAGAATACTAGACTCCGCTTTTGGGAATAATGTGTAAAGAATACCCGCAAGCGTCATCGAAGTCCATCCTAACAGATTAATATGGACATGAACCTCAGTCAGATTATAAGCATGAGCAACAGACATATAATAACCAAGAGAAACACCAATGACGAAATAAACAACAGAGATCTTAATAAATTTAATTCCCAAATGTTTCACCTCCCTTCTTTTGTCATTATACAAACGACCTATAAACTTTATTCCCATTTACATGTCACCTTCATTAAAAAATTTTTTCTGTATTAGCTTCGAGTGGATATACAAATACATTCATACAAAAAGGTAATTACAGATGTCCTAAAGTGGACTTCCATAATTACCTTTCATTAAAAGATCTGCTTTTGATTTTGGGACATCCCCGAAGCAATGAGTTCTCAGCGGAGTCGCTACATCTTTTAAAAGCCTTGAGAAGAGTGGGTTTCTCCTCTCAAGGCGAGTAGCGAACGGAGCTCTTTTTTGAATCCTTTTTAGTAATAAGGATACGGGTATGGATAAGGATATGGAGCCGGAAGTACATAAGGTAATAATGCTAAAGCAGCTAGGCTAGCAAGTGGGAAAAATTGTGGTCTAAACCGTCTAAATCTTCTTCTAGGAAACCCATAACCATATCCACCTGCATAGTAACGCTCATCTTGTTCTTCGCTACGGTCCATTACATCCTCACCAACTAAAACATGAACCCCATCAGCACCAACACTTTGAATGATCCCATCAACATTACTGCCATCTCTCATTGTTAACGTTACATGGTAATGCATATACTGCTTACACTGATCATGCAATGCTCTTGTGTCATCGAATTCACTTTGATAATAATTATTCATTTTTTCCTCTCTCCTTTCAAGATACATGATATTCACCTAGCTGGAGAGTGTGACATTAAAGGAAAAAGACAGCCGAGAGCCAACTCTCAGCTGTCTTTCTATTTACTTACGGACTTTAATATGTGTTGTACCTTCGAACAAAGCACCAGACTCAAGCTGACCTGTTATGACAATTGGAACTTGATTTCCTTCTTCAAGTATCTCTGCAAGATCTTGTCGTGAAAATTTGACCGTTACTTTCTGACCATCAATGTCAACATCCTGAACCGGCGTAACTGTACCGTTCAAGCGAATGGATTCTAATTCAACTGCTTGACTTGTTTCATCATTAGCAAACTCAATTTTCACCGTCGCAACGGATTGGTTGTTACCATTACTATTATTAACGCCTGTTACATTTAGAACACGAGGATTGAAGTCAATCGTCGCTTCTACTGTTTCAGCTTCTGCTTCAGTATTAATCAATTCATTAAAAGTTTCCCACACATCTCCCCAGATGATCTCTCCATCTTCATCCCGTTTAATTGAGACAATTTTTCCGTCACCATCATATTCAAAAATGGATTCAAGACTTTCTAGGATGTCATTTGGTAATTTCTCACCTGACTTATTTACTGATTCTGATCCGTTAAATAAATAGTTTTTATCCGACTCCAAATTTGTAGGGTAACTATCTCTTGCATTCCCTACTTCTGCCGTTCTGTATGACGCAAAACCATCGATTGTAAAATCAGTTGGAATGTGAGCGTATGTTGTAAAGCTTAAGTTTGCCCCGTGGTTGTCAAATCCGATGTTGTTTTTAGCAATCAAACCTGGGTTACTATTACTTGTAAATCCGAAGTACCCATTCCCAAATGCAATGCTATTTTTAATTACATGTGGAACATGCACACCTTCTCCACCAAGCTTAAATCCATTTTTTCCTGCATTCCCTTCATAGCCATTTGTTAAGCGGCCATTATTAAAGGCAATGCTATTTTCAATCGTAACAGCACCAATTGCACCTGTTCCTACTTTTGTATATAGATCCCAGCCATCATCAATGTTGTTATGTGAGATACATCCTCTAAATACATTTCCTTCGCCAACTGTAAGCTTGGCAGCAAAACCATCTGCATTATTTTCAGACGGATCGCGATTATCGAAGGCTACGCTATTTAAAATTAGGTTGTACGATGGCCAATCTTCCTTGTTTGGCGAACCATCTGTACGACTAATTTGTAACCCTGTATCACCATGCTCGTACACACGAACATCCTCAACAATATTATGACTACCGCCAATCGTATACCCTTTTGTATTTCCAGCCGAACGAGCAAAGTCTATTCCTTTTACATGCCAGTAATCACCACTATGGACGACACCTTCTGAGCGTCTGTCGAAATCAATGACAGGTCGTTCTTTTGCTTCAGGATCGGCGACTAAATACTTCATTGCATCCTCAGTACCATCGTTATACTTTCTAATCTCAAGCTTTGAATTACGTACATATTGACCTTCAAGGACGATGATTTTTTGTCCTTCACTTACAAAATGAATAGCAGTATCAAGATCGAGAGGATTCTTTTTTGAACCGTCTCCACTAGTTGTCCCCGTTGGTGAGACATAAATATCTCCATCATACGATTTTGATTCAACTGTAAAGTTTCGGACAATTTGATTATAAGAAGTTAAATACTGCGTATCATCAGGCAAAAATGAAAGACTGAAATTAGTATTTCCCGAATTAAGTTTCGCAGCAACTTCACGAATTTCTCCTGCTTTCACTTCTACATCCTGAGCGATCACCTCTTGCCCTTGTCTAATCGTGACAATCCCATCTACATTGGATTGAACCATCAGGTTGTAATCCGTATTGGATGTTTTATCAAGTGATTCAATCATAAAACTTGGTGTAACCGGCTCCGCTGGCGGTTCAACCTTTGGTGCATCCGTTGCAGTAGCAGTAACCGTAAAATCAATATTACTTACTTCAATGGTTGCCAGCCGTGCTGTATAGAAGCCGACGTAAATTTTGGAATCTTGAACATCTAAGATTTCTGGTTCATAGAACATCACTTCTTCGTCATTATTAAGCTTCATTGTGTAGCCGCTGTTTGTTTTCGCAAGCGTTAGTCTGTATTCTTGGGCAGGGTGCGTATTATCTGTTGTTGGTCTAACATTTTTCAGCATCTGTTTTTGAATACCCTCGCTACCTTCCCCGCCAGAAGCTAACACGCCAGTTCTAATAAAGCCTTGCGTTCCGTTCTCATCTCTTGTTCCACCACTAAATCCACCGACAGCAGCAATATTCGATGCAAACACACTTGCATCTTGGACTGGATTAATTGCATCTCTTGCCATAATCCCAAATGACTCTTGTCCATCATGAGGAGTCTTTGCATATTCAATGACCTTTATGTCTGCCGATAACTCGAAATTATCTTCTGCTGAATCAATTTCCGTATAGTAAAACGAGATCCCATCATGATCTCCTGTAATTTTCCCACCACCTTCTAACGCCACTAACTTTACAGTCCCATCATCTTGGACATCAACATAGTTACGCTGATCAGAAGACGATTGTCCAAATCTCATTTTTTTCCATGCAGGTTCAACAGGTTCTCTAACGGTTACTGGGAACGAAATTGTCTTGATATCATTATCTTCCGGAACGATGTTAATTTCGTACGTTCCAGCTTCAGAGCTATCAAACTCTGAGTCAACAATCTTATAATCATCAGTAGATAAAACTTCCATGTCCAAGTTATCATATACTTTTGATACTTCTAATCCTGTAGAATCAAATGTTTCGCCAACGACATACGTTGTTTTTGGATAACTCGTTACTTCAATGGCCGATAACTCTTTTTCTTTCACGACTACTTGGAAGTTGGCTGTTACTCCTTTGTAAGCTAGAGTAATTTCTTTCTCTCCAACTGTTGTTGTATCAAGAACAGACACATCATACTCACCCGGCAGAAGTCTTACCGCACTTTTATCGCTATATTCAGCATATAAACTTAAGCCAGCAAGATCCAACTCATCTCCTAAGAAGTAAAGAGTTTTCACCGGCATCTGTCTTATATCAAGTTTAGCGATCTCTGCATCTTTAACTTCTACATCAAAACTCGTCGTTGTTTCAGGTGTCTCGGTAGAGCGAACTGTTACCTCAACCTTTCCTGCCTCCTCAAACGTATATCCTGCTTCAGACAACTCTTCCCCAGCAACCACAAACGAATACTGACCGCTCGTAAGCTCTTGATAGTCAAATCCATTTTCATATTCTGCTACGACGACCAATCCTTGTGGGTCAAAGGAATCCCCTTTATAATAGACGGATTTCGCCGGGTAATATTTTATGTCGAGCCCAGTTACACCTGGCACCTTAATTTCAAGGTCTATTGTTGTAGTAACACCTTTGTAATGAATTGTAATGGTATTTGTGCCGACTTCGCTGCTGTCAAATCCAGTGACTATGTAGTCACTGCTGGAAAGTTCAGCTTCAGTGTCATCCTCAAATATGGCTTTCACTTTTAAACCTGATAGGTCAAGCTGTTCACCACGTAGGTATTCAGTTTTCATGTCGGTTGTATCTGCATGTATGCTGTTAACTTGTTCGGAAGCGACTGTCAAATTTACATCACTAAAGGTAACTGTTGTATTTCTAGATGTGAATAGACCAGCAAAGTTGATCTCGCCATCATAGCTTTCAATGGTCTTAACTTCACCATCAATTTTTAAGACATATAGATTTCCTGATTTTTGAATGCTTAGTTCGTATTCTTCGTCAGCTGCTGGTGCATTTGCATTAAATGACCAATCTTCTTTTTGAATTCCTGAAGATTGATTTTTATAGAAACCTTTCATTACCTGATCAAGTGCACCAACGGCCAAATAATCTCCTGTAAAGGTCCCATCATTTTTATTCTCCAATATATTCCCCCTGAGCATTAAACCAAAGGAAACTTGATTATTAGCAGTCCATGCATCGACATGAGCTGTTGCTGTTAGTTCAAAGTTGCCATCAGACGGAACATCCTTAAAATAATAGGCGATTCCCTCAGTCGAACTAGCTATCTTTCCTCTATTATTAGAACTACGAAGAGTTACCGTTTCATCATCATTTTCCGTGATTTCAAAATTTTCGTAAGTAATATTTCCTTGTCCCCCATTGTCTCCAAAGACACTGCCTTGCCAATCACTTTTAATGTTAATCATCTCAGGACTTGTTTCATCCTCGTCCGACTCTGCAAAGACAGCTAGATTCATAGGAGATAAAACAAGAATGAATGCCATCAACATCGCTAGCCATCTTTTATGTTTTCTTTTCATTTAATAACCCTCTCCTTTATCAAATTTAGCTTTTTCCTATGTATCCTCCCTTCCGTTAAGTAGGTCATATTTAAACATCATGAAAACTACAGCGTTTTTGAGCTTTCATGAAATGGATTAACCTTTCATGTAAATTAGTAAAAATAAAGCTTGAGTGATAATTGAATAAGTCACCTCTGGAAGGATTGGACCCCTAATAACAACGTTGTTATTTTTGCTGAATTCAAACAACTTGGGAGAGTTATATTTAGAGGAGTGACCACTTAACAATAACAACGTTGTTACTATATAAAATAGTAAACGCTTACAAATACTCTGTCAACGTGTTATTAGACTTGGACCATAGTACCTAATCTGTTCCCACAAATGTACCGATTAATTAAAAGAAAGACTGAAATTTAGTACTTTATAGGAAAATATAAACAGGATTACTTCCCCCTTATGATTCTATAAGCACTTCCCATTCTTGTTAAAGGCAATTATGTACTTTTATGAAATTGTATGTATCCATTACACACCCCAAAATAATCTGTCCACCTCAGTACCCCTAAATAGGAAAGTCTCTGAGGCTGGAAAAGCTATGAATAATCTTCCCCTTTCTAGCTCAGAATGGTTAAAAATATGAGACAAGGAGGTTTCAGTATTCATGAAAAAACTAGTTATCTGTTCTATTCTTTTAAGCATTTTTGTTTCAGGGTGTCAAGAATCAAAATACGATGCCAACGAGAAACTGAACGAGAGTGAGTATATTGAAGCTCAAGTGGTTAGCTCAATGAATATCGCAACACAAAACGTTGTTGAAGAGGTCGCTGCTTTCGGTGGAGATACATTTGACCCAGAGTTACAAATTCAATTGACTGAAGATGGCTTTTTTGGTCGGAATTCAGACCTTTCTATCATCGAAGAGGACGATATCACATTTGTCGTTTGGACTACAAAAAATGGTTTCCTTGGTACGACTGAGTTACAGGGGTCAATTGCTACAAATGAGAATTGGGAAGTTACCAACAAAGCATTATTTGATAACAGCGATTATTTATCTTGGAAATTAGAAGGTACACACCTTTTAGTGTTGAAAGATACAGGGTCTTGGTCGCAGCCGCAAAGAGAAATTAGTATAAGACAACTAACGAGCGATGGTACATTTAGTGAAGAAGTAGTTCTTGCCTCGATACCCATTGTTTATAATTTAGACATCATTCCATCCTCACATGGAAAAGTCGTTATTTATAGCAGCAATAGTGGTGGGAAAACGAAGGAGATCACTTATAATGTAATTCCAATTGAAGATGATACATTAGAAAAACAATCAATCTCAATCAAGTACTTTCCAGAAGGCGGGATTGAAAAACCTAGCTACATCGACTTTACTAACAACAAGTTATATGGCTTAGGTAAGAAATCAACTGGATTGCTACAAGTTTCCTTAGATAGTGGTGAACCCCTTTATGATGAAAGTGACAACGAAAAAGCAGCCGAAGTTGGAGAGCCTGTTTATATTAGCACCGGTGAAAAAGGAGAAATAGAAGTCTTTTCAAATGATAGCATGTACCTTCACAAACAAGTTTTTGATCAGAACTTAGATGTGATATCGAAAGAAGTAATCGGTTCGCGGAATGAACATGTTACGGTTCACGATAACATGCTGCATTATTGGGAAGTGACATTGCATAAAAATCGACCAACGTTGCATTTGACTAAGATAGAGAGATAATTACTCTAAATGCAGAAACTTCCTCTCCAGTTGATTCGAGAGGAAGTTTCTATTATTCGGCCTATCTTAACAAAGACTTCATTGACGTATTTATTGTCATAACCAGCATACATTTGCACAGGACCAAATCCTACATCAATGGTTACTATTTTTGCAGTTTCTCGATCAATAATCGATATTGTGTCATCGTCAGAATTCGTAACTACCACCGTATGGCCGTTTTCAGTAATCGTCACATGAGCAGGATGGTGTCCAACAACATACTCTTCCACTTTTTCTAAAGTCGTTAAATCATAAGCAACTACTTTTTCTTCAACTTCTTCATGTGTATGATGAGCAGAATCATTGTGTCTATGATAATCCCCATGCGGAACATTAATCGTAAACAAAGCTAAATTTGTCTCAACGTTGACTTCTACATTGTGAGCTTGCCCTTCTAATTTAATGATTTCATGTGTTCTTTGAGGATAAGTAATGACTGAGACTTTACATTTCAAAGGTTCCTATACCAAGTGTGATACACACAGGGGATAGGAACCTCTAAACTTTACTCCTTCAGTAATCAAGCTTGCAAAAATATTTATTGACTAATGTCCTAGCCTTTATGATCTTATAAAAAATAACCTGGCTTCATTTTAGAAAACAGGTTATTTAGGAGATTACCAAGTATCAAATCTGATAATCCAATGCACCGTTGAAAATTTCTTCTTTCTTCTCGATGCTGATGCCTTTCGCTTTCAATAACTGCTCTAAAGGCAAATGGTTCTCCTGTTCTTTATATTTTTGATCCCAATTAACTTTATTAACTGTATCACGAATCGAACCTTTCATACTTGCAAACAACGTAATAATCCCTTTGTCCCGATAGTAATCAATCATTTCCTCTAATGTATCTACTGAAATTGTGTCCACATCATTCACACCAGACATATCAATGATCAACCATTTCGTTCCTTCTCTTGTTTTAAGAACCTCTTTTACTTTCTCTTCCACATAAGATATATTGGCAAAATGGAGGTTTGAGTCGATTCTTAGAATAACAGTTTCATCTGAAGTCATCGCTTCTGTGTAACGTTTAATATTACGAAATGTCTTCTCCCTCTTTACATATCCCATTTCAACAATCGATGGTTTTGAACTTCGATTTAACAATAATACTAACGTAAAGATGGCACCGACAATAATTCCCCATTGTATTCCAACGAACAACGTGACAAGAAAGGTTATAACCCAAACCCATCCTTCAAACGGCTTCACTTCAAAAAGGTGCTTCATTTCCTTTATATCAATCAACTTATAAACGGCAACTAAAATAATCGCTGCCAACACTGCATTAGGTAAATAATAAAAGAAAGAAGTAAAAAACAATAATGTAATAATAATAAATACACCAGTTATGACCGATGTCATTTGAGTGGCACCGCCTGATTGATGATTAACCGCTGTTCTAGAGAAACTACCATTGACCGGAAACGATTGAAAGAAAGCACCAATCATATTAGATAAGCCTAAAGCCTTTAGCTCTTTATTAGGATTCAGTTTATACTTCTCTTTCTTCGCAATCGCTTTTCCTATAGCTAAAGACTCCATAAAACCGAGAAGAGCAATTGTCAGCGCCATCGGAATGAGGAGCTGAATAGTTTCGAGTGTAAACGAAGGGAACACAAACTGCGGAAACCCTTGAGGGACATTCCCTAAAATTTGTACACCACTTTTTTCTAAGTTAAATAAAAATACAAAAAGGATTGATAAAACAACGACCAATAATGCACCTGGAAGACGCGGAGCAATTTTTTTCAACATAATAAGAAGGATAATACTAGTGATTCCGATCAACACCGTAATCAGGTTAATATCCATTATTTTTTCCAACACACCAATTAGGATATAGTGAACCTGTAAATGATTTCCTAATTCAATTCCTAACACATGTTTAATTTGACTAAGTCCAATTACAATCGCAGCGGCAGATGTATACCCATTCATCACAGAATGAGGAATAAATTTCACAATAAATCCCAGCTTACTAATCCCTAACAATAGCTGTATAGCTCCCACCATAATTGCCAGAATTAAAACAAGTGAAATATACTCTTGGGAACCAGGTTCAGCTAAAATTGAGACACCTGAAAAAACAAGTAGAGATGTGATCGCTACTGGACCAATAGATAAATGCTTAGAAGAAGCAAACAAAGCGTAAATAAACAAAGGAGCCGTAGCTGCATATAATCCCATCACTGGGGGAAGCCCAGCTAACATCGCATATGCCATCCCTTGAGGAATAAGCATAACAAACAGTGTTATTCCAGCTAGTAAGTCTCTCGTGAACAGCTTTTGATTATAATGGGGGTACATATTTCCTATCTTATCCTTAAACAATAGACATCCCTCCTTTGTAGACGGCACTGAAAACGTTCAGTATCCTATATCTTTCATACCTTTTTAAATACTATTCATTTATCTTTTCCTATTACAAGTTAACGGCACATCTAAAGCCCATATTTCCAGTTGAACTATCGGGTGTGTTCTTCGTTTCATGGCTACGTTTAAGAGGTTTCCTAACCTTAATTGACTCTTTTTTTTATATCATTAAACTACTAGTTAGATTTCTTTTAGTCGAACAACATGCTTTCTCTTCATACACTCACCTCTTATTTCCACGATAAAAACAAAAGTTAAAAATGTATGACGTAAAATAGAATAAGGAGCGCTCCTTATTCTTTTAACGCGTATACAGTCAAGCCTACCTACATTTCCTCTCTTTATTTTATCAGTATTTTAATAGTTTTTATACACGTTTATTGGTTTTCAATACTCTCTTTGTTATTGAAAATATCAGGTTGAAGAGAAAAACTAAATGAGACCTCGTTTAAAACGAGGTCTCATCCCTTACTTCGATAACTGATAAATATTATAAACATCAGCCTCATACAACTTCACAAAATTACCTAGAGGTCCTCTTTCCGTACCCTTTCTCGCCATCTCCTCAAAATGCTCGTCACCAATGTTGGCTTCTCTTAGTGTAACTGGCATTCCAATCGAGCTAAAAAATTCTTCCGTTTTCTTAATCCCTGCTAGAGCTGTTTTTTCTAAATCATTTAAATTAATTTCAACATCCCACACACGATTCGCAAACTGTGCAAAGCGTTTTACATCATGTTTATATACATATTTCATCCATGCTGGGAAGATAATTGCAAGCCCTGCACCGTGCGCTAAATCATAGATCCCACTGATCTCATGTTCAATGTCATGACTTCCCCAATCACCGATTCTGCCTGTACTTAATAAATCATTATGTGCTAATGTTCCTGCCCACATAATTTCTGCTCTCGCATGATAGTTCGTCGGGTCTTCAAGAACGGTATGTGCATTGTTAATAATCGTTTTTAATGTCGCTTCACATAAGCGATCAGTTAAATCTACATGTTTCTCGTTTGTAAAATATCTTTCTAAAATATGTGCCATCATATCTGTAATTCCGCAAGCTGTTTGATAGCTTGGCAATGTATATGTAAGAACGGGATTTAAAATCGCAAACTTAGGTCGCATCGTTTCATGACCGACTGCCCGCTTATAAGCACCCTCCTCATTTGTGATGACACTTCCTGCACTGCTTTCACTACCAGCAGCTGGAATGGTTAGCACCACACCAATCGGTAAACAATCAGTGACAGATGCATTTCCTGTAAAGAAATCCCAAACATCTCCGTCATAATTCACGCCAATGGCGATTGCCTTAGCCGAATCAATGACACTTCCTCCACCTACAGCTAGAATTAAGTCGATGTGATTCTCCTTACAAAGATTTACCCCTTCTCGAACAAGGCTTACTCTTGGATTTGGCTTGACACCACCTAGCTCAAAAATTTCAACGCCTTGCTCTTGTAAGGATTGAACAACTCTATCATACAAACCGCTCTCTTTAATACTACCGCCACCATAATGCAAAAGTACTTTTTTGCCGTAAACAACCGTTTCTTGTCCAACTACTTGCTCTTGATCTTTCCCAAAGATAATTTTGGTACCGTTTTGAAAAGTGAAATCTTGCATGTGACCGCCTCCATTTTGTCTATTTTATTCTAATAGAAATCCTCAGTTATTTCTGTGTGGCTGTGCTTAAAACCTGTTTACAGTTGAAATTTCTTTTTAAGATAATGATATACACCATCTTCATCACAAGTAAATTCGGTTACATCATCTACCATTTCTTTAATTTGATCAGGGGCGTTCTTCATTGCCACGGCATAACTGACAAACTTAAGCATTGGTATGTCATTATTGCTATCACCAATCGCCATAATATCAGCACCAATTAAATCGAAATGCTCCAACATTTCCTTTATTCCTGTCGCTTTATTCACATTCGCTACCATTACTTCCACATTGTGAAGAGACGATATTGAGGTTGTAAAATCAATTTCCTTCTTTAATTGATCTAGCTCTTGCTTCCATTCATTGATATGATCTTTCGTTCTAGCAAAGAAATAAAACTTTGAGAATTTCTCTCCTTTGATCTCATTCGTCCAAGCAATTTCTTCCTTAATGGCTTGTTTACGTGAGAGCCATTCATTAATACCAACTTCCTTAGGCTTTGGATCTCTAATTTCATGTTCCACATATTCTTGATCTTGCTTTAATGTGATTCGATCCATTTCATAAGGAAAAAGTTCATAATAAACCTTATTCACTCTAGCTTTTTCAATAATCTTCTCAACCAATTCACGTGAAAGGGAATGCTCAAATACCACTTCCTTTCCTACATAGCCTGCCATTCCATTTGAAGTAATGTACCCATCCACTTCAAAGCCTTCTGGGACAACACCTTCAATTTCATCGAAAGCCCGCCCAGTTGCAATAAAAACGAAAAATCCTTTACTCCGCATGCAATCAATGATTTCTTTTGTATGTATACTTACCTTATTATAATGATTTAATATAGTACCATCCATGTCTAAGAAAATAGCTTTAGGTTTTGGATTCACAATATTCCCCCCAGTTTTGAAAAAAATAAGATTATTGAGTAAGTATACACTTTGATATATGGCGCTTCAATTGATGTACATTAATAAAAAAAAATCCCCAGACCTGTATGTGGCTTGGGGAGGAAACCAAAACTGTTTGACCCTACTTTTTAACATGCTTTAAAATCTGATCATATGTATCCATAAATAGCGTCAGATTCGGGTCTTCTCCTTTTCTTTTTGGGACGTTAAAGTCAGACAATACAAAATAATGCTTTGGCGCAACATCATGTCTAGCTAGCGAACTTTTGCAACAAGATAGGGGACATCCGTCAATGGCGATTATTTCTCGTCCTGACTTTGCCGTTTTTACAAGTGGTTTAACATCGCCGCCAACACCAGCAATGCAAGACATTTCCGCTACTTTTTCACGATCCATTTTTACCGCAATCATGTTTGCTGTTTGTGCGGCTGAAGAACAACCTGAGCATGAGTAGACAATTGGTAAATCTATTTTTTTCATTTTGTACTCCTCCTTGTCACTTTGTTTTCGAAAAATTTAAACTTAATGGGGTAGTATTAAGTTAAGAAGTTATCAACCACTTTAATTTACTTGCTTTTTTTCATCTATGAGTAATGTCACATTGGATATAAAAAAAGAATAAAGAGACAGGAATAATTCCTGCCTCCAAAATTTCATTTAATATACATCACGCTGATAACGCTTTTCTTTTTGCATCTCGGTTACATATTCTTCCGCGGCTTCACGGCTCATGCCGCCCTCTTTTTCAACAATATCAATTAGTGCGTTATGAACGTCTTTGGCCATGTACTGCTTATCTCCGCACACATAAAAGAATGCACCAGCTTCTAACCATTCAAACAACTCTTTGCTATTTTCAAGCATTTTATGCTGGACATACACCTTCTTATCGGTATCACGGGAAAACGCGGTATCTAGCTTGGTTAGTGCTCCATCTTGTTTATATTTTTCCAATTCATCTTGGTATAGGAAATCAGTCGCCTCGTGTTGGTCACCGAAAAATAACCAAGTCTTACCCTCTCCCCCCGCTACTGCGCGCTCTTCGATGAAAGAACGGAATGGGGCAATTCCTGTTCCTGGACCAACCATAATAATATCTGTGTCTGTTGATTCTGGTAAGTAGAAGTGTTTGTTTTGCTGAATAAATACTGGAAGTGTATCTCCTTCGCCAACACGTTCTGCACACTGGACAGAACAAACTCCATTGCGTTCGCGTCCGTGAGCTTCGTATCGAACTGCACCAATAGTTAAATGGACTTCATCTGGATGAGCTGTTAAGCTACTAGCAATTGAATACAGACGTGGGGGCATTTTTCTTAATAGGGAAACAATATCTTGAGCTGACGCATCCCATGGTCCAAATTCACGTAATAGGTCGATCAAGTCACGTCCATCCATATATTCTTTTAGTTGATCTTTATTCTCCGGCAGAATTAACTTTTGAATATCCTCATTTTCTGTGAATTGTGCTGCTTGCTGCACAATCTTCTTGTTTAATAATGTAATTTCAAAATACGTGCTCAACGCCTCACCTAGAGGTAGTGTTTCACCCTTTTTATTAATCGTTACACTTTCCTTTGCATCCCAATTCATTTCAGTAAGTAGTGTTTTCACCAATTCAGGGTCGTTTTCTGGGAAAACACCAAGGCAATCCCCAGGTACATAGGAAAGACCTGAATCTTTTAAAGATAATTCAATGTGCCGTGTTTCTTTTTTAGAGCCAGGTTTATTCAAATTATACGTTTTAAGAATTTCCGCTTGAAACGGATTCGTTCTCGAATATGTAACTGTAACCGCTTTCTGCACTTTAGGCTGTTCTGTACTTTTCACGTTATTGTTTTGCACAATTTACACCTCACTAAGTAAGTAGTTTGACCTCTTACAATTCATTTTATTATGTAAGTACTTCTTTATAAATACAATATTTCCTCTATAATATACAGTTTTTAATTTTTATGAATATTTTAGAGCCTTTCATCCTAACTGTAATGCGAATCAAGCAAAACCTTCAAGTAATTTGCTCAAAATCTTATCCCCCTTTAACATCTCATACTTGCTGGAATGGCGTCTACAAGTTAAACTATATTTTGCTTTTAAAAAGTATGACACACTTTTATTGCTAAAGGGGGCATGAAGAACGATGAACGTGATTGAAGTAACAAATTTACGAAAAGAATTTAAATCTTATTCTAGCCGTTCTGGTTTATCTGGAGCATTCCGTGACCTGTTCACAAGAAATTATAAAGTACTTGCGGCTGTTGATAATATTTCGTTGACGGTGAAACAAGGGGAAATGGTCGGCTACATCGGCGAGAATGGAGCTGGCAAATCGACGACAATCAAAATGTTAACAGGGATCTTAACGCCAACTTCTGGATCGATTGTCGTAAATGGGATGAACCCACATAAAGAACGTGAACAATTCGTTCGCACAATTGGTGTTGTTTTCGGGCAACGATCACAACTATGGTGGGACATTGCCGTCCAGGAGTCATTTAGATTATTAAAAAAGGTGTACCGAGTGTCCGATGAAGATTATAACAACCATATGGGCCATGTGATTGAAACATTAGAAATTGGTCCTTTATTAGACAAACCGGTACGAAAGCTTTCATTAGGTCAGCGTATGCGTTGTGAATTAGCGGCAGCTCTTATTCATAATCCTCCTCTCCTCTTTTTGGACGAGCCAACAATTGGCCTAGATGTGTTAGTAAAATTAAAAATTAGAAAGTTCTTAAAAGAGATTAATGAACAGTATAAAACGACCATCATCCTTACAACACATGATATCACAGATATCGAAGCTCTTTGCGAACGAGTCGTCTTATTAGATGAAGGAAAAATCGTCTATGATGGAAAACTGAATCAACTCCAAACAAATGCAGTCGAGGGAAAACAAGTTGAGTTTGAATTTTTAACAGAGGTTCTCTCTGCGACACTGCCTTCTTCACCACAGGTACATTGGCAACAAAAAGATGCAACGACTTGGCTTGCTACTGTAAATGGAGATGAGCAAGCGGTCTCTGAACTAATTAGTAAAGTCGTGCAAAACAACCCGATTAAAAATGTTCGTATTAATGAAATCTCAACTGAAGAGATTATTCGAAAGATTTATGAAGAAGGAATGGCCATCTCATGAGTCAATATATGGAAATGATCCGAGTTCGTTTTCTAATGATGCTCGCTTATCGAACGAACTATTATAGTGGAATATTAATTTACAGCATTAACATTGGTGCCTATTACTTTTTATGGTCAGCAATTTATGGAGGACAAGAAGAAATTCAAGGGTTATCGGTTCTGCAAATGACAACGTATGTCGCTGTTGCGTGGATGGCTAGAGCCTTCTACTTTAATAATATTGACCGGGAAATTGCCAATGAAATTAAAGATGGAAAAGTGGCAATTGAAATGATTCGTCCTTATAATTATTTGGGTATGAAAACAATGCAAGGACTAGGAGAAGGCTTATTTAGACTCTTGTTCTTTTCCGTACCGGGTATGGTCATCGTTGCGCTCGTCTTCCCGATTAGTTTTTCTGCTAGTTTTTCAACATGGGTATTTTTCTTTATCTCACTAATCTTTAGTTTCATTGTAAATACACAAATTAACTTACTTACAGGAATTATGACATTTTTCTTATTTAATAACTCAGGGTTGATTCGGGCGAAACGTGTTGTCATTGATTTGTTTTCAGGCCTATTGTTACCAATCTCTTTTTACCCGCTTTGGGCGCAATCTGTCATGATGTATTTGCCGTTTCAAGCGATCAGCTATATTCCTAGTATGATTTTCACAGAAGGATTCATAGGAAGAGAGATTTATACGGCTGTTCTGTTACAAGCATTTTGGGCACTTATTCTATTCATTCCAATTCAACTGTTATGGGCACTAGCAAAAAAACAGTTGATTGTTCAAGGAGGCTAATAAATGTTCTACATTTCTATATTCTTTCAATATGCCTCTCAGTATTTGAAAACAAGATTAACTTATCGTGTAGATACGGTAGTTGAAATTTTTTCTGACTTATTATTTCAAGCTGTAAATCTAGTTTTTATTTTAGTTGTCTTTGGACATACGACGTTACTTAGTGGATGGAATCGTGAAGAAATTATCTTTATCTATGGATTTTTCCTAGTTCCTTACGCGATCTTTTCATCCTTCTTTAACATTTGGGACTTTAATGAACGCTATATCGTAAAAGGGGAAATGGACCGTGTCTTAACTAGACCGATTCATAGCCTATTTCAAATTATAATGGAGCGAATGGAGCTAGAGTCATTATTCGGAGTTATTACAGGCCTAGCAATTATGTACTATGCAGGCTCAAGCCTAGGATTAACCTTTGCTTGGTATGATATCTTCATTTTTATCGCCATGGTTTTAGGCGGGGCCTTTATTTATGCTGGCATTTTTATTTCTCTTGCTAGCATTGGCTTCTGGTCGGATAGTCGTACGGACATTATGCCGATGATGTATAACATTGGAAACTACGGCAGGTACCCAGTCGATATTTACCATAACGTGATTCGCTTTGTATTAACATGGATTTTGCCGTTTGCTTTTGTCGGTGTGTATCCCGCTGCTTATTTCCTTCAAAGGGAAGAATGGTATGTGTATGCATTTTTAACACCGGTGATGGGTATCGTGTTTTTAGCAATCGCGGTTATGTTGTGGAATGCGGGAGTGAAGAAATACCGCGGGGCTGGAAACTGATTATTTAATGAGAGTTTATAGATTTACTCGTCGTAGATTACGACTTACACTACAATACCTACCCCCACTCGTAAAATAGGTTCCTGTTCTAAGCACTTCAATAACGCTGGGACAGGAACCCAAAATCTACCCTTAATTTCTACTACTGACCCAAATTCACCATATCCTCTAAAGTCAAATGAGCAACTACTTCATACCCATTTCCTTGCCCCCGCGGTCTCACGACAACTGTTCCCATATTAGTCAGAGCATTCAAACCTACGCCTGGAGGAAAGCTGTGAGCGATAATTACTTTATTGTTACCAGGTGTCGGTTCCATTTCTAAGTAAGACTGGAGGTTGGCTAAGACTCTTCTCTGTTCCACTATGCTCAAATCATCCAATAGATAGATGTCAACCCAAAAAGGGTCAACTTGAACATAACCTCCCCCAAAAGCCCATGCAGCCGTTTCTCTACTCCTACAGAAAGGGCTAGCAAGAACCGGATACATGACAGGAATACGAGCTCTGCGAATGACCTCCCCATATGTCGCTGCTTGACTTCTACCAACTTCTGAAAGGTTCCTTTGGGTTGAGCAATCCTGAAAGGTAAGGTTTGGTTGATCGACTCCCATACTTGCTTCAGCGTGTCTTGCATACAAAATATATCCTCCACCTTGAAGTGTTTCAAGTAAAAAGATTGCTGGACTGAAGCCGATTGGGTGTAACGGTCCACGATTGGCAAAACAGAATTAGACAGATTCGCATTCACTTCGTAAAAACCATTTGTTGCTCTAAGCTGTTCTACCTGTGCTACTTGATTTGACAGTTGTTCAGTTACATCACGGTTCATCAACTTCATTCTCTCCCTGCGATATTTGACTAGCCGTTCTATTAACATCATAATAATGTATGACATTCGTCTAAGAATGGTGTTTGGGACTCTATGTACACAAAAAAGCGCCTGTAAAAACGAGGGTACTTATTCAACCTCAGTTTTTCTATTTTTGCCACAAAACTAGTCCAACTAAAAAAGCCTGCCCTCATTGGTAAGGACAAGCTCTCTCAAATAGTACATACTTCTACTAACTTAAAATGTATAAGCTAAATCTTTTGCTCGTGCAATCGCATTTTCTTTAATTTCTTGAGCTTTATCAGGCATTGCATTATGGCCTTCTACAAACAACCCTTCAAAGGAAGGAACCCCGAAGAATTGCATAATGATTGACAGGTAACGATGCCCCATCTCCATTTGTGCTGCAGGCCCTTCTGAATAAACCCCGCCTCTGGCTTGAATATGCAACGCTTTTTTATCAGTTAATAAGCCTACCGGACCTTGCTCTGTATACTTAAACGTTTTGCCAGCAACAGCAACAGAATCAATATACGCTTTGAGTACTGGTGGGAATGAGAAATTCCAGAGAGGTGACACAAAAATATATTTGTCTGCTGCAATAAACTGCTCACATAATTCAGAGAGTCTACCAACTTTTGCTTTTTCATCAGCCGAAAGATCGTCAAATCCCTGTCCAGATCGAAGCTTCCCCCAACCATTAAACACATCGACATCAATATGAGGAATGTCTTCTTTGTACAGATCTACATTCTCCACTTCATGGTCCGGGTTTACTTCCTTATACATGTCGATAAATGCCTTTCCTGCTGCCATACTAAAGGATTGCGTGTCATCATGCGGGTGTGCCGTAATATATAATATCTTAGTCATATTTTTACTCAACCTCTCTATATTATTATGCACTCTAGTTTTTGCAAAATTCCTCATTCCATCCTAATAAAAAAAAGATGCCTCCAACTACAAGACACCCTCTCAAATCCCTACTCATTATTCTCATTTCCATAAGGATTTCCAACAATATTTAATCTGATTTCATCAGTCAGTTTAAACGGTTCACTTATTGTTTCATTCCCTGAGTTTTCTTCATTTTGCATACTTCCATCATAATGAATTGGCTTATTTTCCATATGTATGTTCACCTCCATTGGCTATTAGTGTGCGCCTTTATCTGCTAATTATTTAGCATGACGGGTTGTTATGTAAGCCTCATTATATACAAATGCCCCCTGTGTAATCTCAACACAGGGGGCTCTAAAATTCCTAATGATTTAATTTTACAACTGTTTTTTTCACTTCAAAATAACTTAATAAATAGGCACTCATTCCACCCATTCCTAAAGAAAGTACACTAATAAATAATAAAAAACTATCGCCTGCCATCCCAGGATAAATCACGACAATCGAACCAATAATAAAGCCAATCATTAACGCATAAGTGCTCGTTCGATACTTTTTAAAAAGAAAAGTAATTAATCGACTTGTTATCACTAATCCAATCGCAATTCCTGATCCTACTGTTAAAATGACAGGGATATTAAACGTAGATAACGCATTAACAACTGTTGGATACACGCCCAGTAGCAAAAATACAAATGATCCACTAACACCAGGTAAAATCATAGCAGAGCTAGCAATCCATCCAGCAAAAAACAATAAAGTATAATCAGTCCAAGTTAGCTGACTCATTACTGTTGCTAATTCATTATCTTTGACAAAAAATGTAGCACCTACAATAATCGCACCTAATGCAAGGAGTACATAATGAATAGACGAAAAATTATTTTTATAATCAATATCTTTTAGCAGCGTAGGAATAATCCCTATTATCAACCCTAAGAAAAAGAAAAATGTTGGTTGAGGATATTCAGCTAAAAGCCATTCAACTAAATGACTAATCGTTAATAACGCAATAACAATCCCGGTCCCTAATGGAATCAAGAACATCAAATGTTTCTTCCATTCCTTTGAAAATAAACCATTAATTGTAGCAAGTAACGATTGATAGATTCCAAGAACTAACGCAATCGTTCCACCACTTACTCCAGGGATAAGATCACTTACACCCATCGTCATACCTTTAAAAATATTCTTCCATTGAAACAAGGCTTTCTTCTCCTTTATATAAAAATATAAACCAAACAAAATAGACCTCAACAAACGAAAAGGTCTAGCTATAACTGATTCATTTTCGTAAAGTTATTGAGATTATCATAAATGAGATCGTCAAATAATACAACCAAATTATTGCATTCCCTATATTTCTCACAATAAATTCCGAAAATTGTCTGAATTTGTTCTTGTCAGTGTGAGTTTGCTAAAGCTCACTCATACTTTTCTATCCCCTTTATCATAGGTTACAAAGGTCCTGCCCCAGGTGTTCTTTGAATCACTGAAGCAGGACCTTTTTATTATTAGTACAATTTCCCTTGACGATATAACACCGTGCTCAATTTCAAAACAGAATGAATATAACAATTCTGACGTAATGGGAAGGGATCTCCAAAATATTGTGGAAGAATCGCATCCATCGTTGCTTTCATCTTATCAACTAACAGTTTAAAAACCTCTTCTTCATTATAAAATTGTGTTTCGCGGCCTTGAAGCCATTCAAAATAAGAAACGATTACCCCTCCTGCATTTGCAAGAATATCTGGAATGATAATGACACCTTTTTCACTTAAATATTGATCTGCTCTACCTGACACTGGAGCATTAGCACCTTCTACAATAAATTTCGCTTTAATGTCCTTCATGTTATCTTCATGTATTTGATCTTGTAACGCGGCTAAAATTAATACATCTACATCAAGTTCTAACACTTGATCTCGCTCATGAATCACCGCTTTAATTCCAGCCTGAGATAATTGCTCATCTGATGTCGGAAGGTCCCCTTTATTTTTTTCGGTAACATTAATTAAAGCAGGGATGTCTAAGCCATCAGAATTATAAAGCATAACATTTCGATCACTAACTGCAACCACTTTATTTTGCAAAAGTGAGCACTGATAAGCTTCAAGAGCTGCAACGGAACCGACATTCCCAAAACCTTGAACAGCACAAGTCATCGGTTTATCCGTATAACCTAATAACGTCTTTGCAAATTTGTTCCCCGTATTTGTTAAAAAGGTCTGTTGCTCTTTTAAGAAGTCATGGAGCATATAGCGAAACGAAAAGTACACACCTTTTCCAGTTGCTTCCCTTCGCCCTAATGAGCCGCCATTTATGATACTTTTCCCTGTGAAACTTCCTCTGTATGGTTCACCTGGACGAATGCTTTTATATTCAGCCATCATCCAATCCATTTCACGATCACCAGAACCCATATCTGGTGCAGGAATGTCTTTGTCCGGACCTAAAATATCACTAAAATAATGAACGTACTTTTGACAAATTAAGTTAATTTCTTTTGCGGAGTGATCTCTTGGTGTCAAGACAACACCACCTTTCCCACCTCCGAAAGGGACGTCATGAAGAGCATTTTTTAGTGTCATTAAGGCAGCAAGGTTTATTACTTCTTCCTCTTTTACCGTTTCATGAAAACGAATCCCTCCTTTATACGGACCAAGCGTGTTATTATGCTGAACACGAAAAGCAGGAATTCGTACAATCTTCCCATTGTCTAGAGATATTCGTAAAAAAGCTTTATGTACTTTGTTAGGGGTTGAAAGAATGGAAGCTAATGAGGCAAAAGCTTGTTCTCTTGATTTATCTTGTAATTCAGGTAAAAAGCTAGAATCCTTTAACAATGCGTCTAATGATTCTTGAACAATCGAACCAGTTTGGCTAGCCATAAAAATAAAACCCTCCATTATTCTACTTATTCATTACTATTACTTTACCCGAAATTTAACAAAACAAACCAAATTATGGAGCGCAGTGTGGAAGTTATAACCATTAGTTGGTCTTATGGAATATTACTTCCCTTCGCCTTCTGCTTCCCACTTAGAAATTTCCTTTCGAACCATTGGAGCTACCTCTTTCCCCAGCAGTTCAATCGCTCTCATCACATCATCATGTGGCATGGATCCAACAGGCACATGCAACATGAAGCGTGTGATTCCTACATTTTTACGAAGGTGAATTATTTTTTCTGCGACCGTTTTGGAGTCTCCTACATACAACGCTCCCTCAAAGCTACGAGCCGCATCAAAACTGGATCGGTCATAATGGCCCCAGCCACGCTCTCGTCCTAATTTGTTCATGACATGCTGTGTTGATGGGAAAAATTTATTTGCTGCCACTTCTGTCTCTTCAGCGATAAAGCCGTGAGAATGTGAAGCAACAGGCAGCTTCGATACATCATGACCTGCTTTAGCAGCTGCCCTTTTATAAAGACGTACAAGAGGCTCAAACTGGGTTGGCCGTCCGCCAATGATAGCTAAGACTAGTGGCAGTCCGAGGAGCCCCGCACGAACGACGGATTCTGAATTCCCACCACTGCCAATCCAAACAGGTAAAGGATCTTGCACTGGTCGAGGGTATACTCCTAGATTATTAATCGCTGGACGATGCCCACCTCTCCACGTCACTTTTTCTGATTCGCGTATTTTTAATAGCAATTCCAATTTCTCATTAAAGAGCTCATCATAATCTTTTAGCTCGTAGCCAAATAACGGAAACGATTCAATAAACGAGCCTCTCCCTGCCATGATCTCTGCACGGCCATTTGAAATTGCATCAAGCGTTGCAAACTCCTGAAACACTCGTACTGGATCGGCCGAAGAAAGCACTGTTACCGCACTTGTTAGTCTTATTCGTTTCGTTTGCACGGCTGCTCCTGCAAGAACTACAGCTGGAGAAGAGGCGGCAAAATCTTCGCGATGATGCTCACCGACACCAAAGACATCTAGACCGACTTGATCAGCTAATATAATTTCCTCGACTACTTCACGTATTCTCTTCGCGTGGCTTACCACTTTTCCGGTTTCTACATCGGGTGTGGTCTCTACAAATGTGCTAACACCAATTTCCATAAAAGTCTCCTTATTTATTTGCCATCTACTACTTCTTTAAAAATCTCATAAGAACGTTTTTGCTTATCTTGATCGTAAATATAGGACACAGCCATTAATTCATTAACGTTATACTTCCCTTGGAAATCGGTTAATTGTTGTTTAATCGATTCTTTGCTACCCATGAATGTTACACTCGACATCGACATAGCGATTTCTTTTTCTTGTGGACTCCAAATCGAATCCATGTCTTCCACCGGTGGACTTAACGGTGTTTGAGAATTACGTACAACATTTAGGAAAAATTGCTTCATCGTTGTTGATTCATATTGGGCCTCTTCATCACTTTCAGCCGCAATTACGTTTAAACAAACCATCATATATGGAGCATCCAAGTATTCGGATGGCTCAAACCGACTGCGATAAATCGAGATTGCTTCCTCCATATGTCTTGGAGCGAAGTGGGAAGCAAATGCATAAGGCAAGCCTAATTTCGCCGCTAAGTAAGCTGAATCTGTCGATGATCCAAGGATATAAATCGGTACATTCGTGCCAACTCCGGGATAGGCTTTGACGTAACTTTGACGTTCCTCAGGTCCAAAATAAGTAAGCAGTGCATTCACATCATCAGGAAACGTGTAGACTGTATCGTTTTTTGATCGTCGAAGAGCATTTGCTGTCATCATGTCTGTACCAGGCGCACGCCCAAGTCCAAGATCAATTCTCTCAGGGTACATCGCTGCCATCGTTCCAAATTGTTCAGCAACTACTAATGGAGAATGGTTCGGCAGCATAATTCCACCCGAACCTACTTTAATCTTCTTTGTATGTTCTAACGTATGTTTAATTAAAATTGGTGTTGCTGAACTAACAAGGGTCGGCATATTATGGTGTTCTGCAATCCAATAACGACTATATCCCATTTCTTCTGTCACTTGGGCTAAATCGACCATCGAATCAATCGCTTCTTTTGCAGTCTGTCCTTTCCGAATGGGAGCTAAATTTAAAACAGATACAGGTATTTGTATATTTGACATGTAGATTTATCCTTTCTTGCTGAAGTTACAAACCTATAGTAACAATTTCTAAACACGAAACAAAATAATTTGCTTATTTTTTTAAAGTAAGTAAATCCACCTAAACTTTTCATCATTTCCTCACTTTATGTTGTCTATGTTTTTAAAAATACTCGACAATGATTGCTTAATTTGCCCATGATTGTTTTAATCAAATTACGTAGATAAATTGTAACCTTGAGGTGACGTTTATGGCTTTGCTTTATATTATTATAATCGTGGCATTTATCGATACTTTTTCACAGCTTCCGATTATTGCTCCCTTTGCTATAAGTTTAGGAGCTACACCTATGTTAGTCGGAATTATTATTGGACTCTATTCTTTTTCAAATATTATTGGAAATATTGTATCCGGGTATTGGATCGATCGAAGTGGACCTAAAATAGTTTTATGTGTGGGAATGATCTTCGTTGGAATCGTGCTGTTCTTCTATTCTATTGTGACAACACCGCAACAGTTAGCCTACGTTCGTTTTTTTCATGGGCTAGCCGGGGGGTTGATCGTCCCTGCAGCTTTTACGTATTTAGGTTCAAGAAAAACTTCTGAGTCAAAAGGCCGGATTATGGCTTTTTCTGGAGCTTCTGTTGGAATTGCCGCTATTGCAGGCCCGGCACTTGGGGCGATTATTAGTGGAAGATTCGGGTATGATTATTTATTTTTCATGCTTACGGTTCTTATGATAGGATGTGCGGTACTTGCTATCTTTTTTGTAAAAGAGCTTCAAGTTATCAGCTCTAAGGCAGCGTCTCCTCAAATAACTTCGCTTAAGCTGACAAAACCGATGCTTTTTTCATACACATCAATCTTTTTATTAATGTTCACATTAGGAATTCTCACATTCGCTCTGCCATTAAAAGTAGAAGAACTGCAACTAAGCGCCGAATTAACCGGCCCATTATTAAGTGTATTTGGACTGGTAGCTATCCTTATCTTTGTTCTTCCAACGAACGTTCTTTTTGATAAATGGAATAATGTCCATCTAATGACTATTGGGCTAGTAATAATATGTGGGGCTTTAGTGAGCTTATCTCTCTCTGCTTCCTTTATTCATTTGCTGCTTGCAATGATGATTTACGGGATTGGTTTTGCTTTTATTTTCCCATCGACTAGCGCGACGGTTGTCGAGCACTCCGGGGAAGCAAAACGCGGTAAGGCATTTGGCCTGTTTTACGCATGTTTTTCTTTTGGTGTTATTACTGGGTCATTTTTTGCTGGAGCTTTAGCTGTATCACCTTCTTTTTTGTTTTTTATTGGGGCCTTATGTTTGTTGCTGATTGTTATACTTTTGTATCTTTTTAGTTGGAAACCTGTTATTTGAGGACAAATAACTGAAAAAGTGCTATGGAAATGAGATCCATAGCACTTTGAGTTATATCCATCGTTGAGGATACGTTCTACTTTCAAACAAATTATTATATAAAACCGAGATGCCTACGACGATAATTGCACTTATCACAATGGTTAACAACAACCCCCAACCAGCCTGTGAGTTAATAGCTACGATCGCACTAGCTGCAGCAGGCGGATGCATCATCTTAGTAATCAGCATAAGAAGGACCACAACTGCTAAAGTAATGCCAATTGTGATATGAGACCTTCCGAATAGATCCCAAATCGATAATGCGGCAACCGTTGAAAGAATATGTCCCCCGATTATATGCCTCGGTTGGGAAAATGGACCTTCGTATGCTGCAAAAACGAGTAAACAGGTAGCGCCGATAGGACCTAATGCCATTGGATAACCTAGGCTAACAGCAAGAATGCTTATAATGATCATCGTAATCAAACCGCCACCTGCTGAAATCAAAGAGTCTGTTAAGCGAACAGCTTGATCTTGTGCACTAACCCCTTTCATCTTATGAATATATTGCTCAAAGCTCCAGCCCTTTTCCAACTCAACCGTTTTCTTTAATTCCCCTTTTTCCAAAGGCAAAAGCCTTCCTCCTCCTTCTATAAACAAAAAGTCAAGAGACTTGTAAGATTATTTCACACAAAATTCATTATAAAGGGAATTTTTAGAAACGTAAATACGGATGGGGGGTAAAATTAAAAAGAGAACACGCTTTTGAATACGAGCTCTCTCCATATCATTACTTTGAATTTATTTGTATATCCAAGCTTTGCTTCTCATCATTACTCAGTAATTGCTCTGCCATCGGAAACAAAATTTCCTCTTCCTTCATAAAATGCCCTTGTAATATATGAAACGCTTCATTATACAGTTGAGTCATTTGAATGAGCTCGTTAATGGCTACTTCTGCTTCTAACTGAGATGTTTTTTCTAGAAACGTTCGTAAATTACTTTTTGCTTGATCATGCTCATATTCCATCACAGCAATGGGGCCTACATCTTTCCCCGTGTATTTGGCCACCATTGGAAATAACACGCCTTCTTCTTTTTCAGAGTGGGGATCCAACTGACTAACAAACTCGACGATTCCATCTCGTAAATTTCCCAACTGCTCCTTCATCTTTTCTCTATCTTTTTCCTCTTCTATTGAAACCGATAAATTGTACAAAAACTCCATTTGCTCGCGTAATGGTGTATGTTCTTCTTTCAATGTTCTAAGTGGGCGACACAATTCGATTGAAGCGTTACCTGCTAATCCACAAATATGTTCCATATGAATACCTCCTCTTTTTTATAAGAGTATCAGAGAAACTTTGTGGAGGTTGTGATGACGGTCACACCTAGCTCAATACCCCCTCCCACACAAAAAGCATGCGCCTTCCCCCAAGGCGCATGCTCCTCCATTCACTAACTCACAAATATATATAAACCAATTTTTCTTTGACGTCTACCTTATACTTCTTCACACAACCTACATCTGGTGCTTGCACTTGCCCGTCATTCACGTTAATTTTCCAATCGTGAAGGGGACAAAATACATGTTCACCGCTGACGATTCCTTCCGATAGTGGTCCCCCTTTGTGCGGACAGCTATTTTGAATCGCTTTTACAGTACCATCTTTTTGTTTAAAAAGCGCAATCTCTTCTCCATCTACATTTACCCTTTGTCCGATTCCAACCGTTAAATCTGACAATGCAGCCACTTCTATCTTTTTTATAGTATCTATTTTACTCATCGTCTCCCCCTAGTATTAAAAAATTATGAAAGCACTTCTACTTGCTTCTTTTTGAATTCTTGTTGTAATTCTTCTTTCTCAACTATTTCCTTCCATGGATCTTTTCCAGTTGAAAGAGCTACGTCCATTCTTTCAATAAGAGCTTTGCAACCTTCCTCGTCTTCAAGAACCACTTTCTTCATATGATCTAAGCCAACTCGTTCCACAAAATGGGACGTTCTCTCTAAATATCTCGCATTCTCTCTGTAATATTGCATAAACGCACTGA
>NZ_JBWQTU010000026.1:0-32332 GCF_056619925.1 Halalkalibacter sp. HAAS-P013 | reverse complement strand
TGGATGCGGCTCTTCCCCAAAGACAGTAATGTCAAAACGATCGCTGTCGTTTTTTAAAATTTCCTCAATCGTACGAATTCCGGCCATTCCGTTTCCTATTAGCACTAGTTTCTCTCTCACAATAACCTCTCCTTTTCCTACTTCATTTGAATTCTTAGCTTTCTAAGGCTAATTCTGCTTCTTCGATCTTTCCAATAACCTTTGCTACATCCTCGTTCTCTATAATCATATCGATTCGGATATTAGATTTTTTCAAAAATAGACTTGTATCTTTTCCTTTACAAATAATTGTTACATTCTCTTGTACATGTTCTAAAGGTATTCCACTTAAGTCTAGAAACTTCAATAATGTCAAAGCTTCAGCAGGAGATGTTAGTAGAAGTGTATTAACATGACGCTCCTCTAGCAGCCTTGTGAAAGCTGCAATATCTTTGTTTGAAACGTTCTTCTTCCTTACTACAATCCCCTTAGCTAGTGGGGAAAGAGTTGCTCTCTCACTTGCAATTTCAGCTTCATCTCCTACTAACACCGGAGATATGACCGACATGTCTATGAGCTTGGATTTAATACCGATCGTTTGTAACGTCTTTTTAACTGATTCATTTATTGAATAGAAAGGCAATTGGATATCTCTGACGTCCATGCCATTCTCTACAAGCCCTCTTAAAAAGGCAAAGACACTTTTCGTAGAAAGAAAGACCAACTCATGATCGCTTTCCACTTTTATTAGGTCGTTGACAGCTCCACTGTCAAAATGATCTCTCTCACATAGCAGCTCATGTTCAAAAACATCTGCTCCGTCTTTCTTAAGAGTTGTTACCATCTCTCTATTTCTTTCATTAATAGCAGGGATTAGGATGCTTTTTCCAGAAAGAGGTCTGTTGTCAAACCAAGCTAACTTCGAACGAAGCTTCACAACATCCCCGACAACAATAATGGCTGGATTCGTAATGTTAGCCTGTTCAACCTTGTTTGTAATCGTAGCAAGTGATCCTTCTACAGTTCTTTGTTTGCTGTATGTTCCCCAATGAACAACTAATGCTTGCGTATCTTTTCCTTTTCCATGTTGTATCAATTGCTCTGAAATCGTTTTGAGGTGTTTGACTCCCATATAGAAGACAATCGTTTCTACTCCTTTGGATAAGGACTTCCAATCAACATTAGGTGTTCCATCCTTCTGACTGCCATGTCCTGTGACTACAGCAAAAGAGTTCGAATGCTTTCGATGAGTAATAGGTACTCCTGCATACATAGTTGCCGCAATTCCAGCTGTAATTCCTGGAATGATTTCATAGCGAATGTGGTTCTCTGCTAGTAGTTCAGCTTCTTCACCAACTCTTCCAAATACAGCTGGATCACCACCCTTTAGACGGACAACTGTCTTTCCTTTTCTCGCGTGAATGAGAATCTCTTTTTGAATATCTTCTTGCCTCAGCGTATGTTTGCAAGGTTGCTTACCGCAGTAAATTAACTTAGCATCATCTTTTACATCAGTTAACAAAAAAGGATTGATTAATCGATCAAAAATGACTACATCAGCCTGTTGTAAGGCCTGTTTCCCTTTTACAGTTATTAAATCTACGTCTCCCGGACCAGCCCCTACAAAGTAGACCATTCCACTATTCATTAATCACGCCCCCTTTGCTACTGTAAAGAATTATTTTAATTATATATATTATCCTAAACCAACATCTTAGATGCATGTTATATTGTGTCAGCTTATCTTACATAGTTTTTTGCAGAAGCAGTCCTGTGACTGAAAATAGTTCATTTTATATAGAAGAAACTCCAACTATACACTTATGTTGCAAACGTGATGGAACCTAGAAAATAACTTTGATTTTTTAAATTTCTAAGAAAGTGCCCTTTTAAACCTTTGTAGAACCAAAGTTCCGAACCCCTTACCTTTCAGTTAGTTAAGCGTTATCAGTAAAAAAATCCCACTATAAAACCATGTAACATTTCCTATCGAACATTCAGACAACAGTAGTTAAGTAATGTAAAAATAAAAAATGTATTTGAAATAAGGAATTCTAGGGAGGTTTTTTTTCGATGACTGTATCAGAGATTTTTAAGTTTAAGAATGAAAGGATTAAGGTTCTACATTTTACTTGGTTTGCTTTCTTCATTTCTTTTTTCACTTGGTATAATATGGCTCCACTTGCCACTACAATGCTTGAAGCGATGGATTGGCTAACTCCGCAACACATTGCTGCACTCGGAATTTGTAACGTAGTTTTAACCATTCCTGCGCGGGTGTTGATAGGCTCACTATTAGATAAATACGGACCTAGAGTTGTCTACTCTGGCCTACTCATTATCATGTCAGTACCGGCATTGGTCTTTGCCTTTGGTGATAGCTGGGCTCAATTAATGATTGCCCGTCTTGTTCTTGGTAGTATTGGTGCTAGTTTCGTTGTTGGTATTCGAATGGTAGCTGAGTGGTTCCCACCTAAGAGCATCGGTTTTGCTGAAGGAATTTATGGGGGCTGGGGGAATTTTGGTTCTGCTGCCGCTGCTATGCTCCTGCCTTGGTTTGCTCTCACCTTACTTGGTGGTGATAATGGTTGGAGATACGCTTTAGCATTTACTGGTATCATCTGTTTTGTTTATGGGATTATTTATTACATTTGTGTCAGAGACACACCAGAAGGAAAAGTCCTAATGAAACCAAAGCGTTCTGGAGCATTGGAAGTAAGTAGTTGGGGTGATTTAGTTCAATTAATCGTTTGGACGATTCCACTTGGTGGAGCGCTAGCAATCAGCGCATGGAGATTAGCGGGGTTAGGATTTGTTTCGCAAACAGCATTGCATATCATTTGGGCAGTTCTTGCCATTGTATTAATTTATCAAATTTATATGATCCTAAAAGTAAATGTCCCTATTCTAAAAAAAGGTGTTCCCGAGGATGACAAATACAAATTTAAAAACGTTGGTGCATTAAATAGTACGTATTTTGCCAACTTTGGCGCAGAGCTCGCGATCATTTCTATGCTACCAATGTTCTTTCAATTGACATTTTCATTGTCAGCATCACAAGCTGGACTTATCGCTGCATCCTTTGCCTTTGTGAATCTCCTCGCTCGTCCATTAGGAGGCATCCTTTCCGACCGAATGGGGAGCCGTCGTAACGTTATGCTAGTCTATATGGCTGGTATTACAATTGGACTTTTTGGAATGGGCTTTATGGACTCTAGCTGGCCTTTAGTTGTTGCTGTAGCTATTACCGTTCTCACATCTATGTTTATCCAAGGTGCTGAAGGTGCGACATTTGCCGTTATTCCAATGATTAAGAAGCGTGTAACAGGACAAATCGCTGGAATGTCTGGTGCTTATGGGAATGTTGGTGCAACTGTTTATTTGACTCTTTATACATTCGTGACACCACAACAATTTTTCTTTATCCTTGCTGGTGGTGCTTTAGTTAGTTTTCTTATTTGCTTCTTCACTTTAGAAGAGCCTGAAAATTCTTTTGGCGAAGAATATTATATGTCTTCAGATGAGTTAAAAGTATTAGAAGCAGAAAAAAAGCAGCTTCATAAAAAAGCACTATAATCAAACATCGAAAGAAAAAACTTCCCTTTACGTACGCGTCCCGATTGATAGAGCGAATCCGCTCAGCAATCGGGCTTTTTATTTTCAACTATATACGGTCCATAAACAATAGAGGTCTGCTTGAGTTGTGTTACTCAAGCAGACCTCTATTTCATTTTTAATTAGCTATTGGACTAATTTTCACTGCACTTACTTTGAATCCTGGCATCCTACAAGTAGGATCCAATTTCTTTGAGATCAAACGATTGACATTTTGTGAGTCCGCCCAATGGAATGGGACAAACACTGTATCTTTACGAATCGTCTGTGACCATTTACTTCTAACAACAATGCTTCCGCGTTTCGATTCGATCTTCACTAACGTGTTATCTTTTATATGAAATTTCTCTGCTGTTGATGGATGGATTTCCATATATGACTCAAATTCACGAGCTGCAAGTGTTGAACTTTTTCTCGTTTGAACTCCTGTTAAATAGTGCGACATAACCCTTCCCGTTGTTAAATAAAGAGGAAAGTCTTCACTAGGCTTTTCTTTAGGGATTTCAGGATTACTTTGTACGACAACCATCTTTGCTTTCCCATCACCATGTGCAAATTCTTGTTCAAATAAACGTTTTGTCCCGGGATGGTCTTGATCTGGACAAGGCCACAAGATCCCTTTTTCCGCGCGCAAGCGATCATACGTGATTCCAGAGTAATCAGCAATTCCGCCACGAGTTGCTACCCTTAACTCATTGAAGATTTCTTCCGGAGAAGAAAATGCAAAATATTCTCCTTTTCCAAGAGCTTCTGCTACTTCACAAATAATTTGCCAATCATGCTTCGCTTCTCCTCGAATTGGGAAACTCGCTTCTCTTAATGTGACTCTTCCTTCTACATTCGTCATTGTACCAGGTGTCTCTAAATAAGATGTTGCTGGTAAAATTAAATCGGCTAATCTTGCTGATTCAGAAATAAACATATCTACAGCAACGAAGAAGTCTAACTTTTCGAGAGCGTTTTTTACAAATTCAGCACTCGGGTTAGAGACTACAGGGTTTGAACACATTAAGAACATTCCCTTAATTTCTCCCTCATCGATCTTTTGAATCATTTCAAAAGCAGAAACCCCTTTTCTCGGTAAATCTTGTTCACGAATTCCCCATACATCAGAAATATAGTTACGATGTTCCGCGTTTTCAATCGAACGGTAACCAGGTAATTGATCAGCCTTTTGCCCATGCTCTCTTGCTCCTTGACCATTTCCTTGCCCAGTCACTGCTCCGTATCCTGAGTACTCTTTCCCGATTTTCCCCGTCGCTAAAAGAATATTTAAAAAATTACGCACAGATGCTGATCCATCCGTTTGTTGTTCAATCCCTCTTGCAGTGAAAATCATACCTGACTCTTCTTTCCCGAAGACTGTTGCTGCTTTTTTAATTTGTTCAAGGGGTACTCCGGTTTGTTCAGAAATCTCCTCTAAATCTAGTGAAGCTATATACTCCCTCACTTCATCAAAACCATTCACTCGCTGAGCGATAAATTGCTCATCAATTAAATTTTCCTCTAAAATAACTTTTAACAATCCATTCGCTAGAGCAGCATCCATTCCCGGCTTCACTTTTAAGTGCAAATCAGCCATCTTTGTTGTTGCTGTTTCACGAGGGTCAATCGCAATAATGAAAGAACCATTTTCCTTTGCCTTTTCAAAATAAGGCATAACCGTCGGCTGGCATTCTGCAATATTTGTTCCAGCCAAGATGAGACATCTGGAGTGAGGAATCTCTTGGATTGTATTCGTAAAGCCGCGATCCATCCCAAACGTCTGTGCTGCAGCTGAAGCAGCTGCCGACATACAGAGGCGTCCATTATAATCAATGTATCTAGTACCTAAAGCAACTCTAGCAAACTTCCCTAACAAGTATGCTTCCTCATTGGTGATCGTTGCACTTCCATAGACGGATAACGCATTGTTTCCATGCTCTGTTTGTATCGCTGTAAACTTTTCTTTAATGACTTTTATCGCTTCATCCCATGAGATTGGTACAAACTCGCCATCCACCTTTAACAATGGGTGCTTGATTCGATCATTGTGTACCGCATGCTGATGCGCATTTAACCCTTTAATACAAAGACGTCCTTCAGAAGTTGGGTTATCTTTTCCAACCGTTTTATACGTTTTTCTCGTAACGGTTGATTGCTCTATGAGCTGCATCTTACACTGCATGCTGCAAAAAGGGCATTGTGTATCATAAACTTTCTCTGTCTCAACTTGCTGCTGTTTTTTTCTGAAATACCTTAATAACATTTCTGTCACGATGTCTCATCCTTTGCTAATTTTTTTGTCGCTTCTGGACATGACGTTATTATTTATTACTTAGTAAGACTTTTTTACTTTGATAAGAATCGCTTTCCAAGGCCTCGATTAGCTGCTGTCTTAAATCGTTATCAAACAACACTTCTCTTATATGCAGTAAGTTAATGCGGTCGATCCATTCCCATGAACGTTCAGCATATTTGGCTGTTTCCCGGTAATACTGGATAAAGCCAATGATAATTTCATATACTTCTTGCTCTGTTTCCGCTACACAAAGCAATTGACCTGTTCGTGCATTTCGTCCACTGCTACCACCAACATATACTTCCCATCCTCGATCAAACTGGATGACACCAATATCTTTTGTCGTTGAACCTGCCCCATTATGCATACACGAAGAGATGCCCATTTTGACTCGGTATGGTGTTGTTAAGTAGTCTGTTTTCTTCTCTATTTGAACTGCTAGCTCAAGGGCATCATGTTTGTCACACTTACAAACCGTCTCTCCAATACATGTTTTGATGTTTTGAACGGTATTCCCATACGTACTGCTCAATGGAAGGTCTAAATCTCTCCAGATAGATTCTAAATCCTCCTTTTTAACTCCTGTTAGATGCAATCGTTGTTCACTAGTAATTGCCACATTAGGAATTTGATACTTTTCCACTACGGCAGCAATTTTACGCAGTTCTTCTGCATTCGTCAGCCCGCCGTACATTTGTGGAGTAAGGGAGTATGTGCCATCCGCTTGTCGGGTCGCATTCATTCGCTCATTAATAAAAAGTGATTCTTGTTTCGTCTCATATTCTGGATAAATCATACCTAAATAATATTGCAAAGCGGGACGACAAGTCGGACATCCATCCTCCGTTCTCCACTTAAGTTCACGCATGACCTCATTAATAGAATTAAGACTTCTCAGTTGCATTTCTGTTACTATTTCTTCATCTGTTAATGTCGTACAACCACACAACGTTTCTTTCTCTATCACTTCATCAAAATCTTCACTTTGCATATAAGCTAATAAATCGGTTACTAACGGCTTACAGCCTCCACATGCACTTGATGCCTTTGTACACTTCTTCACTTCTTCTACCGTTGTCAATCCTTGTGATTGGCAAGCTTCAATAATCGTTCCTTTTGTTACACCATTACAGTTACAAATGAGATCCGTCTGTTCCATCGCGGCCACTTGTGATTCTTGGTTTGAAGATTGTAAGACGAACATTTTTTCCTCATCTGTAATGACCTTTTGCTTACTAATCATATCTAGTAGCTTATTACCCGCTTTTGTGTCTCCAAACATAACTGAGCCAATCACTTTATCTTCCTTTAAGACAATTTTCTTATAAATTCCAGCTAACTCGTCATATTGAGTAATCGTTTTACTTGTTTCATCAGCATGAAATTGTCCTACAGAAAAGACATCCACACCTGAAATCTTTAATTGAGTTGATAAAGTTGATCCTTGATACCCATTTTCTTCGAGTCCGCAAATATGCTTGGCTAGAATTCTCCCCTGCTCATAGAGAGGCTTCACTAAACCATAAACCATCCCTCTATGTTCGACACACTCACCAACTGCATATATATCAGGAATGCTTGTTTGTAAATAGTCATTAACAACAATCGCTCGGTTTGTCTCAAGCCCGCTATCTTTTGCCATTTGAACGTTTGGTCTGACACCGACAGCCATCACAACCGCATCGGCATGCACGATCGAACCATCTTTGAAGCGTAAGCCTTCTACTCTGGAGTCACCAATGATTTCTTCCGTTGCCTTTTCTAATAGAAAATTCATCCCTTGTTTTTCAAGTTCTTGTTGAAGCATTTTAGCAGCTGTCTGATCTAACTGTCTCTCCATTAAATAATCGGCAATATGAACAACATCTACTTCCATTCCTAGATTAAGGAGCCCTCTTGCAGCCTCTAAACCTAGTAAACCACCACCAATAACAATAGCTTTCTTATGACCCTTTGATATATTAATCATCTTCTGACAATCTTCTATAGTCCGAAAGCTTACTACTCCTTCTTTGTCTGCTCCTGGAATTGGTAAGACAAATGGTACAGATCCTGTAGCAAAAATGAGTTTATCGTAGGAGACTTCTCTATCCTTATCTGTTTGAATCACCTTTTTATCAGGATCCACTTTCACAACAGTTTCACCTGTGTAGAGATCTATACCATTCGACTCGTACCAAGCACGGTTATGAAGTGTTATGTCCTCTACCTTTGTGCCGCCTTGTAGTACTGTTGATAACATGATTCGGTTGTAGTTAAAGTGCGGCTCACTTCCAAAGACCGTTATATCAAACATGTTAGGATTGTTCTTTAAGATTTCCTCAATGCAATTGATGCCTGCCATGCCGTTTCCAATTAAGATTAATTTTTTCTTTTTCATCTTAGAAACCCTCCAAATTTAATGGTAATTGACTGTTCAAAAAGAACATCCTCGTAAATCACACGTTATGCTTTTCATAAGATACATATCATTTACACCTTTAAAATATCTACATCAGTAAAATTTTATCGAATAATGAGTAATAAAACTTTAACTATGTCAGATGTGCTGACAAGGAAATGTTTAGGTCATTAAATTTACACTTAAAAAATCCTATTTTAACAATAGGATTAAATCTTCTTAACAAAATCAGATTTTAATTTCATAGCTCCTAAGCCATCAATTTTACAATCAATGTCATGATCTCCATTAACTAACCGAATACATTTCACTTTTGTTCCCATTTTTACAACAAGCGAACTCCCTTTTACTTTCAGGTCTTTAATGACCGTTACAGAATCGCCATCGTTTAGCACATTTCCATTGGCATCTGTAACTACTTTATGATCCTCTTCATCTTCTATAGTCCACTCATGAGCACATTCTGGACAGATCAATATGTTTCGTCTTCATACGTATATTCTGAATTACACTTTGGGCAATTAGGCAAATCTGCCATTGTCTTATTTCCTCCATTCATATTCTCCATTTTAACATACTCAATCATTTGATCAGCAAAAAGCCTATTGTGATTAACACAATAAGCTTAAAAAACTATTAAGTTCGGTCACAATTATTTCCTGAACTTCACCAAGTTTTTGTTTAACTCTTTCGTCTGGTTATAGACATTTTGATAAAGACAGAAAAGTTCTTTATACTGAGCTACATTCTCTTCTATAGGAGTAAACTCTTTGTCGACTTTTAAAAATGTATCGGCACATTCCTTCAAAGATTCAAACCAGCCACATCCAAAAGCAGCAAGCATTGCCGCTCCCAAACCTGGTCCTTGTTCACTTGAGAGCTTTACAATCTTCGCATCAAAAATATCGGCTTGCATTTGCAACCAAATTTCATTTTTGGCACCTCCACCGATTGAAACAACTGTATCAATCTTTTTGCCCTGTTCACGGAAAATCTTCACCGAATCATTTAAAGAGAACGTAATTCCCTCTAGGACAGCACGAATGAAATCTTTACGTTCATGAGAGCTATCCATTCCAACAAAACTAGCTCGTATTGTAGCATCAACGTGCGGTGTTCTTTCTCCAACAAGATAAGGTGTAAATAAAAGTCCATTTGAACCTGGAGAAACCGTATCTACGTCAGCTAACAAATCTGTAAAGCTTTCGTTTTCGGCAAACGTATTTTTAAACCAGCTTAGACTATATCCTGCTGCAAGAGTTACTCCCATTGTATAAAAAGCATCAGGAGCACCATGATTAAAGTAATGAACCGTTCCTTGAAAATCTTTGTTTCCATCTGCTTCATACGAAAGAACAACACCTGAAGTTCCTATACTTGCCAAAGTCTTTCCTTCCTCTAGAATTCCTGAGCCAATTGCTCCGCATGCATTATCTGCTCCGCCTGCAAATACACGTGTATTATCAGAAAGTCCTGTGAAATCTGCAACCTCCGGAAGGATGACTCCTACTTCATCATGCGATTGAACAAGTGGTGGACAGAAGCCTCGATCCAACTCAAACAAATCACAAATTTCATTGCTCCACTCTTTTTGAGCTACATTCAACAGCAACGTTCCAGCTGCATCGGAAAAATCCATGTGTACTTTCCCTGTTAACTTTAAGCGAACATAATCTTTTGGAAGTACGAAAACCTTTGCTTTTGCAAAAATATCAGGCTCATGTTTTTTGACCCAGAGGATTTTAGGTAAGGTGAAACCTTCTAATGCAGGGTTTTTTGTTATTTCCAAAAGCTGAGCCTCGCCAACTGTTTGATAAATTTCCTCACATTCTGCTGTCGTTCTCGTATCATTCCACAAAATCGCATTGCGCAATGGTTTATTATTTTCATCTAGCAACACCAATCCATGCATTTGACCCGAAAAGCTAATCCCTTCAATATCTTCTTTGTTATCCGAAAATTCTTCAAGAAGTTCTTGTAATCCTGCAAGTGTTTGATTAACCCAAGCATCCGGATCTTGTTCACTATATCCAGCTTTTTCTTGTATTAAAGGGTAATCTTTTGAAACTTCTTTCACAACTTCACCATTTTGATCAACAAGCAGGATCTTAACAGCACTTGTCCCCAAGTCTACTCCTACTACATATTTCATGAATCCTCACTCCTTGCCTTCATATTATCTTGTCTGCGTAAATTTGTTAGTTCATTCATTAGACAAACAAAGTTATTTTGTTTTATAGTAATTACATAACAATCCCATTATAATAGAATGAGTTTCTTACTAAGGAGGTACTTTCATGGGTCGAGCTTTATACAGTATGTTAGAATGGATCACTCGCTTTGCTTATATTAATGCATTGTGGATTATCTTCACAATAGCCGGTGGTGTTATTCTTGGGTTATTCCCAGCAACAATCGCGATGTTTTCACTTATAAGACAATGGCTAAAGGGCCACTCCGATATGCCTGTTTTTCCTTCTTTTTGGAAATATTATAAAAAAGAATTTTGGAAAAGCAACCGTTTAGGATTGATTATTTATCTGTTTTCTTTTGTATTTGGATTCAATATAATTTTTCTACATGCAAATATGGGTGAACTTATTACATGGACATATGTCCCATTGCTTGCAGGCTTACTGCTTTTCATTTTAGTGATCATTTATTTATTTCCAACTTATGTTCATTACGATTTACCAGTAATGCAAATTATAAAAAATGCTTTCTTAATGATGTTAGTTAGCCCAATGTACAGCTTTTTCATCATGATTTGTTTGGGGGCTTTCTATATTATCGTAACAGTCATCCCAGCTTTAGCGTTAATTTTTGGTGCAAGCTTTTTTAGCTTCATTACTTTATGGTTTTCCTTACATGCATTTTCTAAGATTGAACATAAACAGAAAAGGTAGCGAATCACCTGTCTTTAAAAGGCGGGTGATTCTTATTATCCTTTTACCGCACTAGAAGAAATACCTTCAACAATTTTGTTACTAAAGAACAAGAATGCGATTAAGATTGGCATTACACTAATAACAAGAGTTGCTCCAATTGCGCCCCAGTCTGTCATATATTGACCGACAAAGTTTTGAATACCAACTGTTAACGTTTTATATTGGTCAGAACTGATGAACGTGTTAATAAACACAAACTCATTCCAGTTGTAAATCATATTAATGATCGCTGTTGTTGCAAGAATCGGTGCAGAGATCGGTAAAATAATTCTGAAAAACAATCTATGAAGTGATGCTCCATCAATAATCGCAGCTTCTTCGATTTCTTTCGGAAGTGTATAGTAAAATCCAAGTAAAATCATCATTGTAATAGGCAAGTTATAGGCCGTATATGTGATAACAATTGAAATTGGATTATTTATCAAATTCACACTTAAAAACATGCTAAAAAGTGGAATTAAAGCTGAGTGAATCGGGATCATTAACCCTATCATGAACAAACCTAAGACTAACTTACTAAGCTTCCATTTCATTCGTGTAATAACAAAGACCGCCATACTTGCAAACAATAGTGTTATTGCAATAGAAAGTCCAGTAATCCAAACACTGTTCCAGAAATAGGTACCAATCCCGCCTTCCCAAACAACTAAATAGTTTTCCCATCTAATTTCTTGTGGTAAAGCAAAAGGTGAACCTGCAAAAATTTCTCGATTGCTCTTTAAAGAGAAAAGGAACAACCAGACTATAGGGAATATTTGAAAAAGGGCAACAATGCCTAAACAAAAATATAGAAAAAAGTATCCTACGCGTCCCATTACATAAACCTCCCTTTAATATTGGATCTCCTCTTTATCCGCTGTAAGCTTACGGATAATAACAGTGACAACTAATGTAATAATTAGCAACATGAAACCAACGGCACTTCCGTAGCCAAAGTTATAGTTACCAAAAGCAAGCTTATACATATAAGAAGCCATAACTTCACTTGCTCCGTTTGGTCCTCCACCAGTCATAACATAAATTAAATCAAAATATTTAAGTGAACCGACAACCGCAAGGACAATTGTTACTTTAACTACACCCATTATTAAAGGCAACTTGATGCGGGTTGCAATTTGAAATGGTGTTGCTCCATCGATTTTTGCAGCTTCTACCATTGATTCCGGAATCCCTTTTAAAGCAGCATAGTAAATTAAAATGTAGAAACCTGCGTATTGCCATAAAATCGGGATAAAGATTGAATACAGAACAATGTTTGGATCAGCAAGCCATAGTGGTGGGTTCTGAACCCCAAACCAACCAAGAATTTCATTTAACATTCCATTTGATGGATTATACACTTTAATCCATAGCTGAGCGATCGCAACAGAAGATAATAACATAGGAATTAAGTAAATTTTTCTTAAAAGGTCTGCACCTTTTATTTTGGAAGCTAAAATCATTGATACTGCTAAATAAACAACTAAACTAAGCGTTGAAAATACTGCTAACAAAGCAGAGTTCCCTGCACTTTGCCAAAACTTACCGTCCGTTAGTACGTTAAGGTAGTTTTCTAAACCGATGAACTGCATTGCTCCAATTCCATCCCACTTCATCAGCCCATAGTACCCTGTTAAAAGTAAAGGAATGAAGATTAGAATACCAACTAATAACAATGCAGGGAGAAGATACAAAGTGATAAACCACTTGTTCGACATAACTTTATGCATAGCGTATTAACCCCCTAAAAAAAGATAGAAAAGGACAAACCAGTTAAGGATTTGTCCTTTTCGCTTATCACTGGATGCAAAACATATTGTTTTATATTCTTTTAATGATTATTCTAACTTATTATTCAGCAAGTGCCGCTTCTTGTTGTGCAGCAAATTCCTCAGGAGTGATTTGTCCACCAAATAGAGCTTGGATTAAATCTAAGTGAGTTTGAGCTGCTGAAGCAGTCATTTGTACGTCTGCATATAGCGTTAAGCCTGTTGCTTGGTTAAGATCTTCAAGTACATCTACGTACATATCAGGAAGATCTAAGCTTTCACCGTCAACGATTGTTGCAGGAAGAACACCAGCCTCAGATACTGCTTTTGAACCCCATTGCTCTACGAAATAGGCTGCAAATTGTTTTGCTTCTTCTTTCACATCAGAGTTTTCAGCTACGAATAGTCCAACCCCAGGACCACCTACAAAGCTATTGTGGTCACCTTGGCCATCTACAGTAGGGAACTTGAAGAATCCAACATTATCTCTGAACTCTTGTGGAACATCTTCATTTGTAGTGAAGTTTGGTAAATCCCAAGTTGCAATCATATACATTGCTGATTGCTCGTTCATGAACATGCTCTTCGCTTCTTCATCAGCCATACCGTTGAATCCGTTTACAAATGCATTGCTGTCAACCATTTCTTGAACTTTTGCAGCAGCATCAACAAATGCTTGATCTTCAAAAGATGCTTCTCTTGTAATAGCGTTTGTTAGTAAGTCAGAACCACCAATTCTATCAGCAAAGTACATATACCACATTGAACCAGTCCAGCTATCTCTGTTTCCTAATGCGATTGGCTGTACATTGTTTTCAGTTAAAGTAGATACTACTTGTTGTAACTCTTCGTATGTTTCTGGCGCTTCTAAACCATGCTCTTCAAAGATTTCTTTGTTATAGTAAACATATACTGTATTTAACTCTAAAGGTAACCCGTAAGAATGACCATCTTTTTCATAAGCTTCAACAGTTCCCGCTACGAATTGGTCTCTTAATCCATCTTCTAATACATCATCTAATGGAGCAAACTTGTTTCCTGAAACAAATGGATCTAAGTATCCAGCTGCCCATGTCATCCCAACATCAGGAAGTTTATTTGCTGCTGATAGTACTGTGATTTGATCTTTGTATTGTTCGTTACTTAAAACTTGAAGATCAATTGTAATATTTTCATTTTCAGCTTCAAAATCTGCAATGATTTCGTTTACAATTCGATGGTGCTCTGCAGAACTACCTTGTGGCCATAAGTGCATAAAATCAACTGTTGCAGTATCTCCTGCAGGTGCAGCTCCTTGCTCATTCTCTCCAGCTTGATCGCCATCAGTGTCACCGCCACCGCAACCTGTAGCAATCATTGCCCCTGCTAATAAAGCAGCCAAAGATGTAATCGCTTTCTTCTTGAACATGTTAAAACCCCCTTATTTGTTTAACGAGTTAGCTCTTTACTAACTTTGAATTTATAATAACATGCAAAACATTGTTTGTCTAGTGAATGAACTAAGTGTATAATAAATTTATAGACGATACACCAAGCCAAAGGAAACGTTTGCACCAACCGCTTTCCATCGCTTCTCTTTTCCAACAACCCTATTGGTTAATCTCTTAATATATGGTACTTTTAAAAAAAAAGAAAAGAAAGCGTGAACAAAATGAAAATGAATCAAACATTTAATCAGCATGTGGTTAAGAAACGGAATAAGTCCTTGCTTCTTCATTGTATTAAGGAAACTTTTCCTGTATCCAGAGCCGAACTCGCTAATAATACGGGGTTAAACAAAGGTACCGTTTCTTCCCTTGTAAATGAGTTAATTGATGAACAATTAATTCTTGAATCTGGTCCTGGTTTATCAAGTGGCGGCAGACGACCTGTTATGCTACTATTCAACCAAACAGCAGGTTATACAATTGGTGTTGATATCGGCGTTAACTATGTTCTTGCAATTCTTACAGATTTACAAGGAAATATTAGCAATGAAAAACTCGTCGAAACACTAAATTTTTCTTTTGAAGAAACGACAGAAAGAATTTTTACCTTAATTGATGAATTAATCGTCACAATGCCAGAAAGCCCTTATGGCGTTGTTGGAATCGGGATCGGCGTACCAGCTGCTGTCAATACGGAAGAAGAAATCATTCTTGCACCAAACTTAAAATGGAAAAACAAAAATTTAAAAAAGGTCATCGAAGAGAAGTACAAAATTCCAGTTAAGATAAAGAATGAAGCAAATGCAGGTGCTTATGGAGAGAAGAAATTTGGTGTTGGTAAAGAGTTTGATAATATCGTCTATATTAGTGGAGGAATCGGTATTGGGGTAGGTCTTATTCTTAACGGGAAGCTTTATAAGGGAAACAACGGCTTCTCCGGAGAGCTCGGACATATGACTATTAATATGAATGGTCCTATATGTAATTGTGGCAACAAAGGATGCTGGGAGTTATATGCCTCTGAGAAAGCTCTTATTGAAATGGTGAGGCAATATAAGATCCCAATGAAGAGTGAACAGGAGCTATCTCTTGAGTTCATTACGAAGCTGGCAAGAAACGGTGACCCGAAGATAATTGAGCTGATAGGGAAACTGGCTGAGCATTTAGCAATTGGGATTAACAACATCATTAATACGTTTAACCCAGAACAAGTTATTATTGGGAACCGCTTAGTAAGTTTACAAAGCTGGCTAGATGAACCGTTAAGAGAAAATATGAAAAAGAATGCGTTAACTACTCATCTGAAGGACTTACAAATTCACTTTTCAAGATTGGAGAGTAGATCTGCCGCTCTAGGTGTTGCTGCTTTTTCTGTTGAGAACTTCCTTACGATGAATTTAGAAGAAGCTTAATAGTTACGTCTCAAAGTTTCATTGATACTGTAGGAAAATGTTCGTTTATCGGAAAACATTATTTGAATTTCTTAAAAATATTACTGTAGAGGTGGATGTAAAATGAACAAAATTCAAAACCCTATATTAACAGGTTTTAATCCTGATCCAAGCATTTGTCGTGCAGGAGAAGATTACTACATTGCTGTATCTACATTTGAATGGTTTCCCGGTGTTGGTATCTACCATTCAAAAGACTTAAAAAACTGGCGTCTTGTTTCTAGACCACTTAACCGTTTAAGCCAATTGAACATGATCGGCAATCCTGATTCTGGTGGTATTTGGGCACCTGCTCTTTCATATAACGATGGTAAGTTCTGGTTAATTTACACCGATGTAAAGGTAACAGAAGGCCAGTGGAAAGACAGTCATAATTACCTCGTTACTTGTGACACAATTGATGGCGAATGGTCTGAGCCTATTTATATGAACAGCTCAGGTTTTGATCCTTCTTTATTTCATCATGAAGATGGGAAAAAATATTTCGTCAACATGGTTTGGGACCATCGCGCATCTCACCATAATTTCTACGGTATTGTTCTTCAAGAATATAGCGTAGAAGAACAAAAGCTAGTAGGTAAAAAGGAGATTATTTTTAAAGGAACGGATGTTAAATTAACAGAAGCACCACATTTATATAAAATTGGTGATTATTATTATTTATTAACAGCTGAAGGTGGTACAAAATATGATCACCAAGCTACGATTGCTCGTTCAAAAAACTTATGGGGTCCATATGAAGTTCACCCAGAAAATCCTATAATTTCATCTTTTGCACATCCAAGAAATCCATTACAAAAAGCAGGACATGCATCCATTGTTCAGACACACACTGATGAGTGGTTCCTTGTTCATTTAACAGGAAGACCTCTTCCAAGAGAGGGGCAACCAATTCTAGATCCTCGTGGCTTCTGTCCTCTTGGTAGAGAAACAGCGATCCAACGTCTCGAGTGGAAAAATGATTGGCCTTACGTAGTTGGAGGAAATCAACCTTCTCTTGAAATTGATGGTCCTTCTATTGAAGAAGTAAAATGGGATGCAGATTATCCAGAGAAGGATGACTTTGATAGTGAGGAACTAAACCTTAACTTTCAAACACTGCGTATCCCTCTAGGAGAAAATACGCTTTCTCTAAAAGATAAGCCTGGTCATTTACGTTTATACGGAAAAGAGTCACTGTCTTCAAAATTCACTCAAGCTTATGTAGCTAGACGCTGGCAGCATTTTAACTTTACAGCGGAAACAAAGGTAGCATTTGATCCTGATACGTTCCAACAAGCTGCAGGACTTGTAAACTATTACAACACTCAAAACTGGACAGCTCTACAAATAACTTGGAATGAAGAACAAGGCAAAATTCTTGATATTATGACAAGTGACAATTTTACGTTTGATCAGCCACTAAAAGGCCGCGAAATTTCCATTCCGGCAGACGTAGAATACGTTTACTTACGCGTTGATGTTACAACAAATACGTATCGTTATTCTTATTCATTTGATGGAGGCAATTGGACTGAGATTGAGATCGACTTTGCTTCATACAAGCTATCAGATGATCACATTCAAGGCGGAGGATTCTTTACTGGTGCTTTCGTTGGAATGCAATGCCAAGATACATCTGGTCAAAACCGTCCTGCTGACTTTGATTATTTCATCTATAAAGAAAAATAAAATAATGCGCAAACCACATGTGTACTGTTTGGGTCACATGTGGTTTCTTTATGTTCTAAGAACTACTTACTTTTTTTCATAAGACTGTTTTCGCATCCTTTGTTGTTTTTATGGGTAATGTGTTCGTTCCATTGCGCTCCAGTTCACTATGAGAAAAACCTTTCTTCACAGCAACAATCTCTACGAAAAAAAGAACCACTTCTTTTAAAGAAAGTGGTTCTTTCAAGTTATATTTAGTATTTATTTCTTATTGCATCACAGAGAAGCGATACTTTGTTGACGTTCTATATTCCTCATCCTTATCCAATACAATAGATGGAAAAGTCGGGTGATGAATGGCATCGGGTTGATGCTGAGTCTCAAGACATACTCCAAGATATTTTCTTGCTGTAACGCCTCTAACCTCAAAATCATCAGCCATCATATTAGAAGTATATAAAACAACAGAAGGTTCATCCGTTTCTATGATCAGCTTTCTGCCAGCTTGGTGATCAATTAAGCAGATTTCTTCTTCGCGATTCGTACTCAATACAAGTGGATGGTCATATCCTCCACCAACTAGTTTATTCTGTTGATGATCAGATTGAACCCCATCTTTTAATTCCCTTCCATCTCGAAAATCAAAAGCCGTCCCATCAACTGCCTCCAACTCTCCTGTAGGAAGCAGGGAATCACTTAACTTTAGAAAATGATCACTCTTTAGCGTTAATTCGTGTTCAAGAATATCCCTTTTTAAATCACCACTTAAATTAAAATATGAGTGATTGGTTAAATTTATGAGCGTTTTTTTGTCCGTTTTTGCGTGATAAAAAATATCGAGCTCATTTTTATTGTTTATAGTATAGGTAATGCTAACCGTTACGTTACCTGGATAGCCTGCTGTTCCATCAGAACTTTTATGTGTAAAGATAACCTTAAGTTCATCTGCTCCTTTTTCAACTTTTGCATCCCAAATCACTTTATCAAATCCATGATCTCCACCATGAAGGTGATTGACACCTTCATTATTTGGAAGATCATACGTTATACCGTCTAACTCAAATTGCGAGTTAGCTATTCTACCAGCAACACGACCAACGACGCAACCAAAGAAAGGAGAATGATTAATGTATTCCTCGATTGAATCAAAACCTAATACGACATTTTCTACCTTGCCATTTTGATCTGGAACAAGAACCTTTGTTATGGTGCAACCATAATTAATACAACTAAGTTCCATTCCGCTGCTATTTATCAAAGTAAAGATCTTCACTTCCTGACCATTTACTTCTCCAAAAATCCCTTCACGAATTTCCACTATCATCACCTTCTACGAATAAGCTACATTATTTTATTTAGTAAGAGCTTCTTTCATATTTGAGACAACATTCTCAACTGTAAAACCATACTCTTTTAAGATTTTACTAGCTGGCGCTGAAGCACCAAATTGGTCTATTGCGATCACTTTACCATTGTCACCAACATATTTATGCCATCCAAGCGATGAACCCATTTCTATTCCGACACGAGCTTTAATGTGAGGTGGTAATACACTGTTCTTATATTCTTCTGATTGTTGTTCAAAACGGTCCCAACTAGGCATGCTTACAACGGAAACAAAAATGCCTTCAGCCTCTAATTGTTTCTGTGCTTCAACTGCTAATTGTACTTCAGAACCAGTTGCAAGTAATACACCAGCTTGTTCTCCTCCTGCTTCTGATACAACATAAGCTCCTTTTGCTACGCCTTCATACGCAACATCTAAAGACTTGGAATTCGTCATAAGATCTTGACGGCTTAAAACAAGCATTGTTGGCTTGTCTTTTGACTCAAGTGCTACTTTCCAAGCTGCTACTGTCTCATTTCCATCAGCAGGGCGAATCACGCTTACATCCGGCATTGCACGGAATGAAGCTAGTTGCTCTACCGGCTCATGTGTTGGACCATCTTCCCCAACAGCCACACTATCATGAGTAAAGACGTACGTTACAGGCAGCTTCATTAGTGCTGACAATCGAACGGCTGGGCGTAAATAGTCTGAAAAGACGAAGAATGTCGCACCAAAAGGTTTCACTCCTCCATGTAAAGCCATTCCATTTACCATAGCTGCCATTCCAAATTCGCGGACTCCAAACCAAACGTTTCTTCCACCATAATTCGATCGACTGAAATTCTCTTCTCCTTTTAACATCGTTTTGTTTGAAGAAGCTAAGTCGGCAGAACCACCAAAAATAGAAGGTACGTTCTTCGCAAAGGCATTTAACGCTTCACCACCAGATGAACGCGTTGCAACTTTATCCACTCCTGCTTCAAAAGAAGGCAGATCTGAATCAAAATTAACAGGCAATTCTCCATTCATAGCTTGTTTAAATTGCTCTCCTAATTCAGGAAACTTTTGTTGATAGTCCGCAACAATCTGATTCCATTCTTCTTCTTGTTTCGCACCTTTTTCTCTTACTTGTTCAAACAAACTCTTCACTTCACTCGGAACGTGAAAATCATCATATGTCCATTTATAATTTTCTTTTGTTAATTTAATTTCATCCGCGCCTAATGGGGCACCATGAGATGCTGATTTTCCACTTTTATTTGGAGACCCATAACCAATTGTTGTTTTCACTTCAATTAATGTTGGTCTTTCATCTTGTTGAGCTAATTTAATCGCTTTTTCTATTTCATCAAGATCATTTCCATCTTCAATACGAAGGTAGTGCCATCCATATGCTTTAAAGCGTTCTTCAACACTTTCTGAGAATGAAAGATGTAGATCTCCATCTAGTGAAATATCATTAGAATCATATAACACAATTAGTCTACCAAGACTTAAATGCCCAGCTAGTGAAGCTGCCTCTGCGGAAACACCTTCCATCAAGTCCCCGTCTCCACAAATGCTGTATGTATAATGGTCTACAACATTGTAATTGTCACGATTGTATTTTGCCGCTAAATGTCTTTCAGTCATCGCCATTCCAACAGCCATTGCGAATCCTTGACCAAGTGGCCCTGTTGTTGCATCAACCCCAGCGGTATGACCAAACTCAGGGTGACCTGGTGTATTGCTTCCCCACTGACGGAAATTTTTCAAATCATCCATTGTAACATCGTACCCTGTTAAGTGAAGAATACTGTATAGCAACATGGATCCATGGCCTGCAGATAAAACAAAACGGTCACGGTTAAACCAGTTTGGATTGGCTGGGTTATGCTTCATTTGCTCACCATATAAAGAAAATGCCATTGGTGCTGCACCCATAGGAAGGCCTGGATGACCGGAATTTGCTTTCTCGATGCTATCAATGGAAAGTGTACGAATTGTATTTACAGCTAATTGTTTAGTTGTTTCTACTTTTGTTAACATGGACTCACTCCTATAAAAAAATGATTTATTTTTATTTCAAAAAAAATGTACTGAAAACCGCTAAGCAATCAGTACATTTTTCTTTTTATAGAACTATTTTGCGAACGTTTCAAGAAGATATTTATTTAGAATACCTTTTAATTGTTCTTGTCTTCCAGAAGCATTTTTGATTTCAGTAAGTTCTAGAGCATACTTCTCTAACTTGTGGAAGTCTGTTTTTCCTTCAACAATGTCAAGACCAATACCAGTAGTATAGCTACTATAACGATCTGCCACGAAATCATCTAACACTTTATCTTCAATTAAGCGTTGAGCTACTTTTGTTCCGATTGCAAATGCGTCCATACCAGCAATGTGTGCGTGGAATAGATCATCTGTGTCAAACGATCCACGTCTTACTTTCGCATCAAAGTTCAAGCCACCTGTTCCAAGACCGTCATTTTTCAAGATTTCATACATCGCTAATGTTGTTGAATAAAGATCTGTTGGGAATTCATCTGTATCCCAACCAAGAAGTGTATCACCTTGGTTCGCATCGACAGAACCTAACATGCCGTTAATACGTGCTGTGCGTAGCTCATGTTCGAATGTGTGACCAGCAAGAGTAGCATGGTTCGCTTCGATGTTAAACTTGAATGTATTTTGCAAGTCATATTTTTGTAGGAATGCTAGACCTGTTGCTACATCAAAATCATACTGATGCTTCGTTGGCTCTTGTGGCTTCGGCTCAATTAAGAACTGAGCGTCAAATCCAATTTCCTGCGCATAATCCTTCGCCATATGGAAGAAACGCGCAAGGTTATCAAGCTCTAAACCCATATCCGTATTTAAAAGCGTATCATATCCTTCACGACCGCCCCAGAATACATAGTTTTCAGAACCTAAACGTTTCCCAACTTCTAGACCTTTCTTTACTTTAGCAGCCGCATACGCGAACACATCCGCATTTGGTGACGTTGCTGCACCATGTAACCAGCGTGAATGTGTAAACATATTCGCTGTATTCCATAATAATTTTACTTTGCTTGTTTTTAAATACTCTTCAATCATATCAACAATTTCATCTAAATTCTTGAATGTTTCACTTAAAGAATCAGATTCAGGAGCGATATCGAAATCATGGAAGCAGAAATAAGGAACACCTAGTTTTTCAAAAAACTCGAATGATGCCTCAACGCGAGCCTTAGCTAGATCCATTCCCGTCAGGTGATTGTAAGGGCGTACTGCTGTACCTCCTCCAAATGGATCGTTCCCTTCTCCAGTGAATGTGTGCCAATATGATACAGCAAAGCGAAGAAACTCTTCCATAGTCTTACCATTGATTTGCTCTTGAGGATTATAATATTTATACGCAAATGGATTTTTAGAACCAGTACCTTCAAATTTAATTTGATTCACATTGTTAAAATAGCTCATGTTTTCATCCCCCAATTTAATAATTATTAGAAATCGCTTTCAATAATTGAATTATATCACCACTCACTTAGTTTGTCTATTGGATATACTAAGTTTTATAAAAAATATTCTGCTTTTCTCATTATTGTTTAGGTAGCATTCGTCCACTGACTAAGATTATTAAATATGCTCTTTGTTACCGTTAACTCCCTAATTACATTTCCTTACATTTTTTATTAACTGATTGAGTATCCTAATCTTTGTTGAGAAATTAAAATTGAAAGGAATTTAAAAATGAGGCATATCATCCTATCTTCATTCCTTATATGGTTAAACTACAGACAGCAAACTTGGAGAATTCTTCCACGGTTTTTGAAAGCACTAGTCTATATTGCATTCATAAACTCTTCTTATTACTACTTCTTCAAAAAGCATATCTTATGGGAATTACAATCAAATAACTTGAATTTAAAACAGTTGCGAGTTATTCATATCTTTTTCATTACGCCGTTACTATTCTTACTATGTATGGCAAACTTTCCTCAAAACAACATAAGTTTACAAATTCAACATATCATCAAATGGTCGGTCAAATGTGCATTAGTTGAGTATATAGGTGAAAAGTCGAAAATGATTTATTTTAAAAATGGTTGGAATATCTTTTGGTCATGGAGCATCTATATTTTTCTCTTTTCGTTCGGCTATTTATATACGACCAAGCCCCTTTTTGTTTGGAAAATAACTGTACCAACTTTACTTTTTTTCTTGCTGAAATTTAAAGCACCTTTTAGAAAAAACCAGTTACTCGGTCCGTTACTATTAATTACGAAAAGAAAACGAAGACCTCATTGGGTAAACGAAATTAGAAGACATGTCATCAACATCAATAGCAGATATTTATTTCGTTATTAAAAGCAAAAACCCCTTTAAGGCTTAAGAACCTTAAGGGGCTTTAGTAAAGAAGGAAACAAATACCTTCTAACCTTCTTACCTTCTCTTACTCAACCGTTACACTTTTAGCCAGGTTACGAGGCTTATCAACATCACAATCACGGTGTAATGCAGCATAGTAAGAGACTAACTGTAATGGAATAACTGTTGCTAGCGATGTTAAATGTTCATGTACCTTTGGAATAACAAACGCATCTCCATCATGCTCTAGGCCTTCCATACTAATAATACAAGGATTGGCTCCACGAGCTGCAACTTCCTTAACGTTTCCACGAATACTTAGGTTAACGTGTTCTTGTGTTGCAATTGCAATAACTGGAGTACCGTCTTCAATTAGAGCAATCGTCCCGTGCTTTAGCTCTCCACCAGCAAATCCTTCTGCTTGAATATAAGAGATTTCTTTTAACTTGAGAGCACCTTCTAAGCAAACAAAGTAGTCAGCTGCACGACCAATGAAGAAACAATTTCTTGTTACAGAAAGGTAGTCACGAGCAATTTGCTCTAGACTTTCTTTCTGATCACAAAGAGTTTCCATTGCACTTGCAACAATTCCAAGCTCTTGAATAGGATCAAAATCAAGTTCAATGCCTTTTGCATTTGCCGTATCCACAGCAAGTAACGTAAGAACAGCCATTTGTGCTGTATATGCTTTCGTTGAAGCAACTGCAATTTCAGGACCCGCATACGTGTGTAACGTAAAGTCCGCTTCACGAGAAAGTGTTGAACCGGGTACATTTGTAATGGTTAATGCTTTGTACCCTTTTTCTTTCACATCAACTAATACACCACGAAGGTCGGCTGTTTCACCACTTTGTGATATAAAAATAAAGAGTGGGTTTTCTGATAGGAGCGGAATATTATACAAAAATTCACTTGCAATATGAACTTCTACTGGACGCTGAGCTATTTTTTCGATCAGCTGTTTTCCAACAAGACCAGCATGGTAGCTAGTTCCTGCAGCAATAATATAAATACGATCAGAAGATTTCATTGCATTGCGAATGTCTTCATCCAAACGAACGGTTCCATCCTCATTTTGATACTTTTGGATGATATTACGGATAACAAAAGGTTGTTCATCAATTTCTTTTAGCATGAAATGAGGGTACGTGCCTTTTTCGATGTCGCTTGCATCTAGTTCTGCTTTATAAGGAGAACGTGACATAACTGTACCATCAAGTGTTTTGATCGTAATGTCATCACGTGATACGAGTACAATTTCTTTATCCATTATTTCTAAAAATTGATTTGTTACTTGTAGCATCGCCATTGCATCAGAAGCAATGACGTTCACACCATTGCCAACACCTATAAGAAGCGGACTCTTATTCTTTCCAACATAGACTAAGTCAGAGTTCTGTTTGTCTAGAAGCGCAATCGCATAAGAACCTTTTAATAAAGATAATGTATGACTAAATGCTGCTTCAACCGTTTGACCTTCTTTCACAAAACGATCAACAAGTTGAACAATAATCTCTGTATCCGTATCACTTTGTAAGTCTATGCTTTCTAGATAGTCATTCTTTAACTGTTCATAGTTTTCAATAACCCCGTTATGAACAAGTGTAAAACGTGCTGTTTCACTTTGATGCGGGTGAGCATTCGTACGACTTGGTACTCCATGCGTAGCCCAACGTGTATGACCAATTCCTACCGTTCCATCAACTTTTTCATCAACAACATTTCGCAGTGCTGCAATTCGACCTTTTTCTTTAAATACGTGAACTCCATCATCGTTAGCAACCGCGATACCTGCTGAGTCATATCCACGATATTCTAACTTTTCTAATCCACGTAGTAAAATTTCTTTCGCATCTTCTGATCCAATATATCCAACGATTCCGCACATAAATAATTACCTCCCGAAGTTGGGGGCAAGAAGCTTGAGGGCAAACTTACCCCCACTCTTATCATTTTTTAGAAGGCATGCTTACTTCCGGCTTTGTGCAAAGAGTTGCCTCTTTGTTTTACTCAGAAGTCTAACGGTTGTCATGCTTACAACCGGAGGGCATCCGCCGAACATTCGATACTCCCTCTCCTCGTCAACTATATCCACTATAGTCCAGGCGCTTTTATATATATTCTTTTTCGATCCTCCTTTCCATTATTGACTTGCTTTATCATACCTTACCCATCTTAAATCGTCAATGAGAAGTAAATATTTAACAAACTTTTTCAAAGAGTGAGTTATAACTCTATATAAAAAAGTATGCATAAGCAGCCTGTTTTGTGCCACTTATGCATATACACCCTTTTATTCGTCTAGACCCATTTCCGCTTTAACAACCTCTACAATTTGATCAACATATCGATCACAAAGCTCTTTAGTCTTCGCTTCAATCATTACACGGACAAGCGGCTCTGTTCCAGAAGGCCGAACAAGAACTCGACCTTCCTCTGCCATCTGAGCCTCGACCTCTTCAATCACTGCACTAACCTTTGCGTTATCAGTGACTGCATACTTGTCTGTAACACGAACATTCACTAATTTTTGTGGGAAAGTTTCCATTTGTGAAGCGAGCTTTGACAATGGCATATTTGTCGCCTTCATAATGTTAACGAGCTGTAGCGCTGATAACAATCCATCACCAGTTGTAATGTGATCTAAGAAAATAATATGACCGGATTGTTCACCGCCAATATTATACCCACCTTTTCTCATCTCCTCCATCACATAGCGATCTCCGACAGATGTTTGTTTAGCTTCAATTCCTAACTCTTCTAATCCTTTATAGAAACCGAGGTTACTCATTACTGTTGATACAACAGTATTGTGCTTTAACCAACCTTGTTCCTTCATGTACTTCGCACAAATATACATGATTTTGTCACCATCAACGACTTCACCATTCTCATCGACAGCAATTAATCGATCTGCATCTCCGTCAAAGGCAAGGCCAATTTGTGCACCCTTTTCAAGCACAAAGGCTGAAAGCGCATCTGGGTGAGTTGACCCACAATGTTCATTAATATTAACACCATTTGGGGATGTTCCCATTGTTGAAATGTCTGCCTCTAAATCAGCAAATAGATGCGGAGCTAATGATGATGCTGCTCCATGTGCACAGTCCAAAGCGATATGAATGCCTGAAAAATCTTCTTGAACTGTTTGTTTTAAGTACTGAAGATACTTCTGTCCACCTTCAAAATAGTCAGTTATTATCCCAAGAGCCCCTCCTGTTGGTCTAGGAAGTTCATCTTCACTATCCAAAAGACGCTCAATTTCAGCTTCTTGATTATCTAATAATTTAAATCCATCAGGACCAAAAAACTTAATTCCATTATCGGGAACTGGGTTATGAGAAGCTGAAATCATTACACCTGCGTTTGCACTTAATGCTTTTGTTAAAAACGCGACACCAGGGGTGGAAATGACTCCAATTCGCATCACTTCTGCTCCAATTGATAGTAGTCCTGCAACAAGTGCACTTTCCAGCATTTCTCCTGAGATACGTGTATCTCTACCAATCACAACACGAGGTTTTTCCGTGTCCTTTGTTAACACGTAGCCACCCATTCTTCCTAATTTAAATGCTAGTTCTGGGGTAAGTTCCGTATTAGCAACCCCACGAACACCATCAGTACCAAAATAATTTCCCATTATTTATTCTCTCCTTCAAAACAAGTCATCACTCAATACGCGATATAACCTCAATTGGAATTGTCGTTTCAGCAGAATCAAACCGAATATTTGGAGGTCCGTTAATTTGCACCTCTACCTCGTGTTCCCCGGTCGACAAATCACTAACATCGACAAATGCCTGTATATCAGTTTCTGTTAATCTTGCTAGCAGTTGTTCCGCACCTCTTGCTGTAATCACTAACTCTCTCGTTTCATCTCCATTAAACGTAATATCTTCCCCATCACGACCACCAATAATTTCAACCGGTATGTCCGTAAATTCCTGCTCTTCCTCTGTGCTAATTGATACGGATACACTCACTGTTTCTGGTGTAACACGCTCCACCCCTGGTGGAATAGGTACTTCCATTTCTATCGTTTGACTTTCTGTTAATTGACTAAGGTCTAACGTCCCTACTTCAACGACGTTCATGCGATCAATCACATCCCTTGGACCATAGACCGTCAATTCTTCAGGCTCAATCCTGATTTCATTTATACTAACTCCCTCTGGTAACTCTCCTGTTCGAGTTACCTTTCCCGGAACCGTACGATTCGGACTCGTAATTGGAACTTGCACATCAACAACCTGCGGATCAACCGACAACGTCAACTCATTCCCATCTTCATCAAAAAGCCTTACAGGTGTTGCCTCTTCAATTGCTCTATCAGCTCCGGCAACGTCCACATACGCTTTTACTTCATGAACTTCCGCTACTAAACTTCTCGCTGCTGTCACATCAACATTTAATGGAGAGACAATAGGTGTTCCAACCGTATAACCTTCCTCTACTTCACTAGAATTAATAATATCCACTTGGACTGGGAAAGAAACGGTTTGCTTTTCTTCAAGTTCCACTCTCACGTATTGAGGTACAATCGAAACACTTAAATCACTTGGAAAGTTACGATGCTGTACACTTAACGTATGAACGCCTTCTCCTCGTTCTCTAACATCGACAAACACTTCATAGGAAGGCCTTGTCAACTGAAACAAAGTAAGAGAGCTCTGAGGCCCTTTTAAATTCACTTGAACATGTTCTGTTTTATCCGTTATCGCATAATTCTCCTCATCATAGTAAACCGATAACTCTACATCCTCTAGTGTATATGAAGCTGGAGAGATGGATGGTAATACTCCAGGCTGAGAAGCCATATTATCAATGTTCACCATTGTAAACAACATCAAGGCAATAAAGAAAGAGATGATCTTAACAAACCAATGGCTATTGAATAACTTATCCATTTTTCTTCCCTCCCCACTGCCAACGTGAAGTGGTTGCTTGCTTACTTTCAAATAACAGCTCTCTTTCTAACAAAGAACGAAGCTTTTCCTCATCTAGTTCTCTATGTAGTTCGCCGTTTTTCGTTAAAGAGATACTTCCCGTCTCCTCTGATACAACTATAGTAATGGAATCTGTTACCTCACTTACCCCTAAAGCAGCCCGATGTCTAGTTCCCAATTCCTTAGAGATAAATGGATTTTCAGATAAGGGCAAGTAACAAGCTGCCGCTAATATTGTATTTCCTTTTAAGATGACTGCTCCATCATGCAATGGTGTATTCGGAATAAACGTATTAATTAACAACTCGGATGTTAAATGTGCGTTCATCTGAATACCTGTTTCTACATAATCTGTCATCCCTGTTTCACGTTCTAAAGACATTAACGCACCAATCCTACGTTTTCCCATGTAGGAAGAAGCTTTCACAATGGCATCAATTGATTTTTTCGCAGAATCATCTTGAGGCATAGTTCTGCTCGAGAAAAAACGCCCTCTTCCTAACTGCTCTAGCGCCCTTCTAAGTTCAGGTTGAAAAATAATAATAATGGCTAGCAAACCATATGTAAATGTTTGATTCATAAGAAATTCTAGCGTCCGCAGACCTAAAAACCGGCTTAAAAACCAAACCGCTAGAATAACTGTAATTCCTTTAACTAACTGAACAGCCCTCGTACCACGAATAATCATGATCGCTTTATAGACGACATAGGTAACGAGCAATATATCGATAATTTGCCCAACATAATTGAGCAAACGAAACTCTTCTAAAGAAAACATGGCTCTTCCTCCAAACCATTAACATACATCGAAAGAGGAACCTAAGCAAGGCCCTCTTTCCCTTGTCCCATTATATCACAGTCTACGTTCAAAGTTTAATTCTACAATATAAGAGAGCCCTTATTTATCGGAGCCCTCATTATTTGTAAAGGAAACCACTTCTTTAAAAAAGTTTTTCACATGATACCACACCCAATCCAATGCTTGATTGAGCTCTTGAATTTCTCCAGACACATGCCCAACCGATGCATAGTATGATTCACTATTAACAAGTAATACATTACCTTGAACTTCCCCATCAACTTGGAGCAGGCCATTCCTTACTATTAAATCACCTTCGATTACTTCACCCTCAGGTACGATGACTTTTCCACTTTCTTGATCAATTTGAACTTTACCTGATCCTGTCACAGCTACCTGCTCATTGCCGGTATTCCAAAGAGATGAGACACTTGCTAACATGAGTAAAAAGAATACGGCCACCGCTACAAGCAACGGGTGTTTTCGTGTCCATTGTTTCCACTTCGACGCTTGTTTCCGTTCTGGCAACCTTGCCATAACATCTTCTGTAAAACTAGGAGGCGCTTCAATGTGAGATGCGCTTTGTACAAAAGCGATGACTTTTTTTAACTCTTTAAGGTGTTGTCTACAAGAAGCACAGGAAGTTAAATGCTGGTCAAGTTGCTTTCTTTCTTCGTCAGTTGCTTCTGAATCGACGACTTTTTGAATTAATTCTTCATATTTTTGTTCACACTTCATGCTAACATCCCTCCCTATACATGGCGCATTCTCTTCCTTAGAGCTTCTCTGCCTCTATGGACTCTCGTTTTAACAGTTGATTGCGGGATATCAAGAATGTCACTAATTTCACTAATTGATAGATCTTCCATATATTTAAGAATGATCGCTGTACGATACTTAGGGGGGAGTTGATTAATTTCATGTTGAACCCACTCTTGCATCTCTATCGTAACGACCTGATCATCAGGCCTTTCTTCGTCTGCTGCCAATTGAGATTCAAAAGTTAATCCTTCAGACCCCTTCACTTCATCCTGAAGGTAAAAATCCGGCTTCTTCTTACGTAAACGGTCAATTGCTACATTCGTTGCAATGCGAAATAACCATGTAGAAAATTTTCTATTTACATCAAATCGATCGATGTTCGTATAGGCACGTAAAAAAGCTTCCTGTGCCACATCCTGTGCTTCATGGACATTCCCTACCATACGATAGGCAACTTGGTACACTTTATCCTTATAGAGATCTACAATTTCCGCAAACGCCTGTTGATCACCTTTCCTCACTTCCCGGATTAACCTTTTCACAATTGTCTCCATCAAACTACCCCTACCTACATTCATTCTGACATAACATACGTTTTACATACCTCTAAAGTTTCAAATCTAAAGAAATTCAACTTAAAAGTGCTAAAAAATCAGTTCTACAGCCATCATAACACGATCCTATGTTTACTCTTCAAAAAAATGGGTATTGAAAAGAAGATACACTTTCTATCAAGTCGATTGAGGAACCAATTCCCGAAAAGGATGTGATGATTGATTTGACTAACAACAAACAATTACTTTCACAAGAAATTGAACAATATAGAACGCTATTAAATGAAAAAGCGAAAGACACCCCACTCATTTCAGAGGAAATAATCTATTTCAGCCATAAACTAGACGAACTCTTAAACAAATACCAATCACTAGCAAGTAAAACACCTAAAAAACAATAGTACAAAAAATAAAAAGCCATAGATATAATCTATGACTTTGTTTGAAGTATGTATGGTGGAGCCTAGCGGGATCGAACCGCTGACCTCCTGCGTGCAAGGCAGGCGCTCTCCCAGCTGAGCTAAGGCCCCATTTCCCCTGGAGCGGAAGACGGGATTCGAACCCGCGACCCCCACCTTGGCAAGGTGGTGTTCTACCACTGAACTACTTCCGCGAAATATAATAAATGGTGAGCCATGAAGGACTCGAACCTTCGACCCTCTGATTAAAAGTCAGATGCTCTACCAACTGAGCTAATGGCTCGTTACATTCAAATGGAGATCATTTAACTCTTTACTAGAGCAATCATCATAAAAGAAAATGGCTGGGCTAGCAGGATTCGAACCTACGCATGACGGAATCAAAATCCGTTGCCTTACCGCTTGGCGATAGCCCAGTAGTGGTGGAGGGGGACGGATTCGAACCGCCGAACCCGGAGGGAGCGGATTTACAGTCCGCCGCGTTTAGCCACTTCGCTACCCCTCCACTATTTAAATGAAACGATGCCGGCCAGAGGACTTGAACCCCCAACCTACTGATTACAAGTCAGTTGCTCTACCAATTGAGCTAGGCCGGCATATGGTGGAGGATGACGGGATCGAACCGCCGACCCCCTGCTTGTAAGGCAGGTGCTCTCCCAGCTGAGCTAATCCTCCGTTTTGGATATATGAGGTTAGATGTTGGTAGGCAGAAAAATTTCAAATCCAACTTCTTACTTCCAACCTCTGACTTCTAGAATGGTGACCCGTACGGGATTCGAACCCGTGTTACCGCCGTGAAAGGGCGGTGTCTTAACCGCTTGACCAACGGGCCAACAGAAGTATTTCTTACTGACAAAAAGTATTATATCGAAATATAAAGAAGATGACAAGACCCTTTTTAAAAAAAACAATATTTTTTTATTTCACTTGAAAATAAGAACATACATTCGATATAATGGAGAAAATGAGCTCGAGGTGATGAAATTGAATGATCACAAACCTTTGTACTCACGTGAAGAACTCCTAACACTATTAGACTACGTCCAACATAAAGCAAAAGAAGAAACGAAAATGCAAGTAGCAGAGTGTATGCTTGACTACGGAATTGACAGTAAATTAGTTGGGGCTATAACAGGTTTAACTGCAAAGCAATTGATCAAGAGATAATTTTACGTATTCATAGCTTTCAAACAAAATATTAGAAAAAACAAAACACATTTCTGAGGGCACATCAAGTCGACTTTCACCCTTTTAGTGCCCTTTATGATAGGCAGCACCACAACATTCAGTATAGAGCCAAACTTTAAGTGTTATATGAGGAAACATTTGAGATAAATGTACTATCACCCAAGTACAAAAAGCACCTCCCAGCAACTGCTGAAAGGCGCATTATATATGTATTCTTCTGGAGCTTCCAAGCGGACTTGAACCGCTGACCCCTACCTTACCATGGTAGTGCTCTACCGGCTGAGCTATGGAAGCATAAAAATGGCTCCACAGGTAGGACTCGAACCTACGACCGATCGGTTAACAGCCGATTGCTCTACCACTGAGCTACTGTGGAACGGTTTGCCTGGCAACGTCCTACTCTCACAGGGGGAAGCCCCCAACTACCATCGGCGCAAAAGAGCTTAACGACCGTGTTCGGCATGGGAACGGGTGTGACCTCTTCGCTATCGCCACCAGA
>NZ_JBWQTU010000025.1:0-32493 GCF_056619925.1 Halalkalibacter sp. HAAS-P013 | reverse complement strand
ACGTCATAAGAGCAAGCTCTTAATCAGTCCGCTCGACTTGCATGTATTAGGCACGCCGCCAGCGTTCGTCCTGAGCCAGGATCAAACTCTCCATAAAAATGGTAAGCTGATTAGCTCAAAATGTATCGCTAACGATACTTCATCGTTTTTATTAAAACGATGAGAAAAATTAACGAGATATCATGTATCTCTATTTCGCTTGGCTTTTGTTCAGTTTTCAAAGAACTCATCTGTCGTTGTTAGCGACTTTAATATCATAACAACAACTTCTGAAGAAGTCAACAACATTTTTTCTTGTTATTTCAACAAAAGATAATCTGTTTTGACAACGAGATTAAATTTACCACCTTATTAAAGATCAGTCAATACTTTTTTGAAATTATTTTAACTTCAAGCCCCCCTCCTTTATAAACTTTAATCTTAAAGTCATAACAAAACAGCACCCCAATAAAGGAGCGCTGTTCTAATTTAACAAGTTTTATTTTGACAAGAAAATAAAGTAAGCAAGAAATACAAAGAAGAGAACATACATTATCGGATGAATCTCTTTTGCTTTCCCTTTAGCAACCATCGTAATTGGATACAAGATGAAGCCCATCGCAATTCCTGTTGCGATGCTATACGTTAGAGGCATAGCAATTACCGTTACGAAAGCAGGTACAGCTATTTCAAACCTCTTCCAATCAATTAATCCTAATGAAGAAGCCATTAAGATCCCAACAATGATTAGCGCCGCAGATGTTACTTCAGCTGTCACAACAGCCAATAGCGGAGAGAAGAACAACGCAATAAGGAACAATCCTGCAGTTACTACAGATGTAAACCCAGTACGCCCTCCAGCAGCTACACCTGAAGCTGACTCAATGTAAGCCGTTGTCGTCGACGTTCCAAGGATCGCCCCAATAGAAGTTGTGCTTGAATCAGCAAGCAACGCCTTACCAGCACGAGGCAGCTTATTATCTTTAACAAACCCTGCTTGGTTCGCAACAGCATAAAGAGTTCCTGCTGTATCAAAGAAATCAACAAATAAGAAAGTCAACACTACTACGAGTAACTGCCATGTGAAAACAGTAGACCAGTCAATCGCAAATGCCTGACCAAATGTTGGCGCCAAACTTGGAATAGATCCAACAATCGCTTCGGGCGGAGCAATTACACCAGTAATGACACCAGCTATAGAAGTTATAACCATTCCATAAAAGATTCCACCATTAATACCACGAACCATAAAAACTACCGTAATTACAACACCAAAAACAGCTAACAAAGTTGGTGGAGCAAGTAAATTCCCTAGCGTCACTGCAGTCGCTTCATAAGGAACAACAATCCCGGCTCCTTTCAAACCAATAAAAGCAATAAACAAACCTATACCAGCTGCTGCTGCATACTTCAACTCAGCAGGAATGGCATTAATAATCACTTCACGAATTTTAAATACCGTAATTAAAATAAAAATAATACCAGAAAGAAAAACACCAAACAAAGCAACTTGCCAGTCTATCCCTAACCCAAGGACAACCGAATAAGCAAAAAAAGCATTTAACCCCATTCCAGGAGCAAGAGCAATCGGATAATTTGCTACTATCCCCATAATTAACGTTCCAATTGCAGCAGCTAATGCCGTCGCTGTGAAAACAGCACCAATATCCATTCCCGCATCAGCTAAGATCATTGGATTAACAAATAAAATGTATGCCATCGATAAAAATGTTGTTAAACCAGCAACTGACTCTTTTCTATACGATGTTCCGTGCTCTTTAAAACCAAAATAACGTTCCATTTGTGTTCCTCCATTTTTTCGTCTTACTCGTAATATAAACAGAAAAAAGCTTCCAATACATCACGATTGGAAGCTTAACTAACAAAAAATCGTTCATATCCTTAAACAACAAGGGGTAGATTGATTTTTCGTAGTCAAGCTCTTTACGGAAGCTTGGTAGAGACTCGCAGGCCATATCCCTGCAATTATACGAAAAGACTATACAATTCTTGCGCACCTAAAGAATTGTATCAACCACTCTATCCTTTGTCAATGAAAACACGAACCTTTTTTGTTTTTTTTATCAAATCATTCGGCTTTTTCTGATTATTCCCACTCGATCGTTGCTGGTGGTTTCGATGTTACGTCATAAACAACACGGTTTACGTGCTTGACCTCATTTACGATTCTTGTTGAGATGATTTCAAGTACATCCCAAGGAATACGTGCCCAGTCTGATGTCATCCCATCAATGGACGTAACCGCTCGGATACCAACAGTATAGTCATACGTACGAGCATCTCCCATAACTCCTACACTACGCATGTTTGGAAGCGCCGTGAAATACTGCCAAATTTCGCGATCCAAACCAGCTTTTTTAATTTCTTCACGTAAAATCGCATCCGATTCTCGAACAATCTCTAATTTCTCTTCTGTAATCTCTCCCAGTACGCGAATACCCAAACCTGGTCCCGGGAATGGTTGACGCCATACAATCTCATCAGGGATCCCAAGCTCTGTTCCAAGTTTACGAACTTCATCCTTAAACAATGTATTAAGAGGCTCAATTAATTCAAAACGCATATCTTCAGGAAGCCCACCTACATTATGATGAGACTTGATTGTTTGCGCAGTGTCTGTGCCACTTTCAATAATGTCAGTATAAAGAGTACCTTGAGCTAGGAAATCCATATCCTTTAGCTTTGTAGCTTCTTCATCAAACACATAAATAAATTCATTTCCAATGATTTTACGCTTTTGTTCAGGGTCTGAGACTCCTTCTAATTTACCTAAGAAACGTTCTTGTGCATCAATTTTAATGACTTTCATGTTAAAGCCTTCGCTGAACGTTTTCATAACACTTTCTGCTTCATCCTTTCGAAGAAGTCCGTGATCGATAAACATACAAGTTAACTGATCGCCAATCGCTTTATGGATTAAGACAGCAACAACAGAAGAATCAACACCACCACTCAAAGCACAAAGAACTTGCTTATCTCCTACTTGCTCGCGAATTTTCTCCATTTCTACTTCAACAAAGTTCTCCATTGACCAGTCGCCTGTACATCCGCACACTTCAAAAGCAAAGTTTTTCAGCATATCATTTCCGAATTCAGAATGACGAACTTCCGGGTGAAATTGAACGCCATATAGGCTTTGCGCCTCATTACTCATTGCTGCTACTGGAGTAGAAGGGTTATATGCATCAACAACAAACCCTTCTGGAGGGGCAGTAATTAAATCTCCATGACTCATCCAAGTAGATTGTTCAATCGGTAATCCTTTGAAGATTTTTGATTGGTTTTCAACTTTAATCGTCGCTTTTCCGTATTCACGATGATCAGCTGCATCAACTTTCCCACCGAAGTGTTGAGTCATTAACTGCATTCCATAACAGATCCCTAAAATAGGAATACCTAGATCATAAATAGCCGGATCACACTTAGGTGCTCCCTCTACATACGCACTATTAGGTCCACCGGAGAAAATAATTCCTGTTGGGTTCATTTTTTTAATTTCTTCTGCTGTTAACTTATTAGAGTGCAATTCACTATACACACCTAGATCACGAATACGCCTTGCAATTAATTGATTGTATTGTCCACCAAAGTCTAGTACAACAATCATTTCTTGGTTTAATTCAGTCATGCTTTCCCACCCTTTTTATGATTTCATTCGTACATCCCATTACAAAAAGAGAACTAGAATTCACCTACTTGTCCGAATAAACATGAACAAGGAAGGCAGAAATTCTAGTTCTTCTTTCTGCCTTCATAGTCAGATTTTTCACGGTAATCCGGTAGAGACTCTTAGGCCATATTCCTAAGGATATACGAAGGTCGATTCTTTATACACTTTTTAAACACTGATTCATTTTATCAGTGAGCTTTAAGACGGTCAAGAATCGATTTTCCGAACAAAGGAAAGCCAATTCGGCTTTTGTTTCGACCAACTAGCATCAATCGATTGACCACCATACATAATCCGTTCGTATTCAATCGTTAAACTCATCATCTCTGTTGTGTTAAAAAGTTTATCCATTCGCGTAGCGTATTCTCTAAGCGTCTCCCCGTTTTCACGTTCCCAACCAACATACTTCAACAACCAAAGTAAGCGATCATACGCTTGCAAAAAGGCCTCTTTATCGTCTCTTCGACCAAACTTTGTTAACGTATAGTATTGGACAATTCGTTTATTTTTAGCAAGAACAAATGAAAACATTATAACTATGAGTCCAGTTAAGATCCAAGGCCCACCCGGTATCGTCCAATTTAGAGAAGAACCAGCACTGGTAGATGATTGCTCATCATCCCCCTCAAGATCCGCAAATGCATCCTCCACTTCCGGCTCGTTTTCGTCTTCCTCATCTTCTACTCTTGAATCCTCTCCTGTTTCCTCTCTCTCCACTTCCGGCTCGTTAAACTCATACACGTTATCAAATCCGCGCGTTGGTTCAAACGGTACCCAACCCACTTCTGGGAAATAGACTTCTACCCATGAATGAGCGTTTCCGTTTGTCACTTGATAAACATTTCGAGAATCTTCAGTACCAATGAGCTCACCTTGGGTAAATCCCTTTGCCCATCTCGCTGGAATATCGATTGTTCGTAACATAACAATCATGGCTGTAGAAAAATTATCACAGTATCCTCTCATCGTTTCAAACAAAAACTGATCAACATAGTCTTGTCCCTCTCTCGGAACAGAAACGTCTTGAGTCTCATATTGAAAATCATTCCGCCCAAAGTACGACTCAATCGCTTTTGCTCGGTCATAACGATTTTCTTCACCTTCTGTAATTTCTAGAGCAAGGTCTCTTATCCGAGAAGGCAAGTCATCAGGAAGCTGAGTATAATAATCTCGTATATCATCGGGGTCTTGATTACTCGTTTGGCGCAGTCCTTCAATTTGATAACTAGGATACAAGTACTCATACTGATAATGTTCAAGTTTCATAGACTGAGCACCTCGATACGTACTTGCTTTCCCTGTATAGGCATCTTGGAACAATTCAAATTCTCTAATCTGATTGCCCAGCTGTAATTCCCCAGGGTAAAACAAATGATCAAACCCGCTTGAGTGTTCAGTTAACATAATCTCTGCTTCCAACGTCTCATATTCAGTTATTCCTCGACCGCGATTACTGTATAAAAAACTCTTTCTTTCTACAGGGGTGGTCGTTTCCCAACCTCGCCCTGTATAATAATCCTTCGTTTCCCCTCTCCAATAATGTTCTCTTGTAGAGAAGGCATAAAATACAGGTGTATCATCATCTATGAATCCACCACCTAAACGTTCATCATTATCTCCATAACCAATTCGCTGAACAAGTTCCCCTGATCCATTTTCACCCATTCCAACAGCCGCTCTTACAAATGGAACAGGATCATCCCATTGCGGGTCTGGTTTGGGCGATAGCACCCCTAATAATCCTCCTACACCAATGAGCATTACAAGTAACATAGCAAGGCGAACAGGCAAAAGTTTAGGTGCTTTATAGACAGTTTGTTGTTCAATCATCCGGTAAATAGTGACCAAGCCTAGTAATAGAAAACCAACAATAAACGTACGTATTATAGCAAATGTGGCGTCATAAATAGTAAATGTATCAATTACAGTAACGTAAACAACAGTAAAAATTAGAAAAAACAACACTCTTCTTGCATGTACTGTCCAATAAAATAAAAGATAACTCATAATTGCTAACAAGACAAAGAATAAGAAGCTCCGAAATAGGTCGGTCAGTCCATACCAACCACCCGTCATCATAAGCTCAATATTTATCATGATGTCAGAAACAATATAAATGAACCATTCAAATGATAGAAACGGTCCATCTATGAAAACTAAGTAAAGTCCATAAAAGACGACTAAAGACTTTAACACCATCGAGACAATGACAGGCAATTGTAAAAAAGTAATAAAGAAAAAAACAGCTGTAACTAGCACAAAAACAAAAATATACCCAGTATCTGTAATGTGCGGGAGTGGTAAAAGCCATTCCATAAGCAGCAAGAAACTTAATCCATATAACAGGAAATCTCTTCCTGTTTCGGTTTGCTTTTGATCTAAACGCACGACTCCCCCTCCCCTTTCAATTTATTCGTTTTCAACAAAGACCGAAATTCCAGCCTTTTCTAGCTCCGTTATAAACATACGATCGTGCTCCGAAACCGCAACTAAACAAACGGTAACGACAACACTTTGTTCTAATAACGTTTTACAAACCTTTAATACTTGCTCTTTTAATCCAACACAAACGTAGTAGACATGCATCCCTGACCAATCTTGATATACCTTATGAATGGCAGGTGTTGGCTCCTCACTTGGTATTACTTGGGCCAGTGTTGTTAAACCTTTTGAAATAGATGGTTGATTCACTTCAAGCGACATCCAATCCGTAAATTTAACTGCAAGCCTCACTCCCGGTTGTTTTTGGGTAAAGGTAACCATTAAGGAAGCAGCCAATTCGACCGAATGCTCAAAAACGGAATCATTTGGATCGATAATAGCTGAATCAAATGCAACAACTATCCCTTCGCCCTGATAAGACTCAAATTCTTTCGTCATTAACTTAGTCGACCTAGCTGACTGTTTCCAGTCAATTGAAGTTAACCGGTCTCCAGGCACATATTGCCGAACACCAGCAAGAGATCGATCTTCCTCAAAAGAACGCTGAATCCTCCTGCCATCTAAACGTCTCGGTTTTCCATAGTCAGGAATTGTTGGCAGTTCATGAAAGCGAGGATATACAAGAATCTTTGTTTGACAATTTACCTTGTTCTCCCTTTCAAACAAACCAAATAAATCACCAAACACAAGCGATAATTGTTCAAATGCATGAGCGCCCCTTTTTACGTCACGGACATTGTAAGAGAAGACGAGACGTCTTTGGAAAGAAAAGAAAAAGAGAGAACCTGATTCCTCATATGTTCCGAGATTCCTAGGAATCAGATCTTGAACCCTAACATAGAAAAACGGCTGAAGCGCACGCTTATGAAGCGTGACCGTAACCGTTAACGACTCACCGGCTCGCAATACATCTTTATGAAATATCCGTTCCGCTTTCACTATCCGAAATGGATACATAGCTACCAAAACGGTGGAAATCACAACTGTGACAACACTATAAAATAAAAACCAACTCACAAATCCACCTTGAAACATCGCATAAGAAAACGCCACCGCAATAAATAATAAAAGAAGCACGTATTTTACAAATAGACGAAAGTTTACTTTCCCTCTACTCACAAGCGCGTCAACCTTCTTTGATTCACAGGAATTTGGACTTGTTCCAAGATAGAAGAAAGAACTTCTTCTTGCGTCCTGTTAGACATTTTGACCTCGGCCGTTAGCATGATTCGATGCGCAAGTATATATGGCGCTAAATGCTTCACATCATCCGGAAGAACATACTCTCTTCCTTTCATAAAGGCATATGCTTGAGATGCTTTCATTAATGCAATTGTCCCACGTGGACTTACACCTAGCTCCACTGATCGATTTTTTCTCGTTTCATGAACTAGGTCAATCATGTACATCTTGACATCTTCACTAACGAGAACTTTCGTTATTTCAGATTGGATGTCTACTACCTCCGCTGTTGTCATTACCGGCTTAATGTCCTCAAGTGGATGCTTATGTTGAAGGCGTTCTAGTACTTCTAATTCTTCTAAGGCTGTTGGATATCCTAAATTTAGCTTAATTAAGAACCGATCAAGCTGAGCTTCAGGTAACGGGAATGTCCCTGCATACTCAATGGGATTTTGGGTAGCCATAACAAAGAACGGCTTTTCAAGCTGAAGAGTTTCTCCATCTATCGTTACGCTACTTTCTTCTAACGCTTCTAGTAATGAAGATTGGGTCTTTGGTGACGTACGATTTATTTCATCAGCAAGGACAATATTCGCCAAAATAGGACCCGGGCGAAACTCAAACTGCTGCTTATGTTGATTATATATCGATACCCCTGTCACATCTGATGGCAGGAGATCTGGTGTGAATTGAATTCGTTTAAATTCTGCTCCAAGAGATTTGGCTATCGCTTTAACCATCATTGTCTTTCCAACTCCCGGAACATCTTCAAGCAGAACATGCCCTCCAGCAAAAAGCGCAACAAGGCTTAATTCAACCTCTTTCCTCTTGCCAACGACGACAAGTTCAATGTTTTCAATTACTTTTTCAATTCGTTCAACCGCTGCTGTCATGCAACTGCCTCCAATCTAATAAATAACCAGTCTATTTCCATCATACCATTTCAACCTATAAAAAACGTTACAATTGCATTACCAATTTTAAGAGAACTACTAAACGATTTCCTTTTTGCATATATATAGAGTCATCTATTTTTCTTGTAAATAATCTAACACAAAACGTATAAAGCTTCCGTTTCTGTGTTAGGATATGGAAACTAAAGGAGGGATCTTATGACAATCTGTTTGTCATTTATTGCAATCGGGCTCCTCATTGGGTTCATCACCTACAGTTATCTCGGTCTATTATACGGGTTACTTGGCGCTATCATTGTTGCCACGATTGTGAATCAACTTATTTACAAACGAAGAACATCTAACGACGAAGCTTCTTTCACTAAGTAACATTTACAAACGCCCCAAAACATCTCCTTACATTCAAGCTCCCAATTCAATTTAATTTTCTAAATTTCACCCAATATTCCCTCCTCACTGATGCATACTATAGTCAAGGAGGGGGTATTTGATGTATCGATTGTATACTCACAATGACTTAGATGGTGTAGGCTGCGGCATTCTTGCTCGCTTGGCTTTCGGAACAGATGTTGACGTTCGCTATAACTCCGTTCAAGGCTTAGATTTTCAGATTGAGCGTTTTTTGGAAAAAGACAGGTTAGATGATGTGTTACTCATCACCGATCTATCTGTACATAGTGATAACGAAAAAAAATTAGATGATTTCGTTAAAAAGGGCGGAAAAGTAACTTTACTTGACCATCATAAAACAGCTCTCCATTTTAACGAATATAGCTGGGGTTCTGTCACAGTGGAATACGAAGACGGGAGATTAGCTGCAGCAACCTCGTTATTCTATGAGTTTCTAATTGAGCAGGGTTTCTTGAAACAATCTTCTTCTTCAGATGAATTTGTCGAGCTAGTACGACTATGGGACACATGGGAATGGGAAAGAAATAACGTATTAAAGGCTAAACGACTAAACGATCTGTTTTTTATGATTTCTATCGATGAATTTGAAGAACGAATGGTGAACCGCCTTCAGGGAAGCGAAACTTTTAGCTTCGATGAGTTTGAAGAAAAAATTCTTGATATGGAAGAAACAAAAATTGAACGTTATATAAGAAGAAAAAGAAGAGAGCTCGTTCAAACTTTCATTGGCAACTATTGTGCCGGCATTGTTCATGCTGAATCGTATCATTCAGAATTAGGAAATGAATTAGGAAAAGATAGTCCGCATCTTGATTATATTGCTATTCTAAATTTAGGAGGCAAAAAAATCAGTTTTCGTACCATTCACGATGACGTTGACGTATCAGAAGTCGCCGGCCAATTCGGAGGTGGCGGCCATGCAAAAGCTTCTGGTTGCTCGCTTAACGAAGAAGCATACAAACTATTCATAGCTGAACCGTTTCCAATTGAACCATTACGAATTGACGCTTTTAAAAATCAACATAATTTAAAAGCAAGTAAATCAGGATCCTTGTATGCAGATAGTGAAGAAAACCGTTTCTTTATTTATCCTTTAAATGATCAAAAATGGATATTAGAAAAGAATCAATCCATCGAAGGTTCTTTTTCATCGTTTGAAGAAGCCGAGCGCCAAATTAAACGAAATCATTTAGCATGGCTTGTTCGCGACGAACTATTTGTACGATATCTATCCGAAAATGTCTTAACTGAAAAACGCTCGAAAACAAAAGGAAATTAAATACTCACAAAAAGTTGACCCCTCATTTCATTATAATGCGGGGTCAGAACAATACTTATCTTAGAGCACCCAAATCAAACGATGGAACTAACCCTTCTTCAGCTGCCCTTCCGAGTAACGCTTCAATAGCCGCATATCCATCATCACCCAAATCTAACGTAAACTCATTAACATACAGATCAATATGCGATTTGGCAACATCTTGAGATAACTCCTGAGCATGCTCCATAATATACGACTTTGACACTTCTGGATGAGCCCAAGCATACTCAACCGAAGCTCGAATCCAACTTGTAATGGCCTCTAGGTCTAGAGAACGGTGAGCAATAATTGCCCCTAACGGAATTGGAAGCCCCGTATCTTCTTCCCACCAATTCCCTAAGTCCGTCAAAAGATTAAGGCCATATTGCTCATACGTAAAACGAGCTTCATGGATAACTAGCCCGGCATCAATGTCTCCAGCTTCAACAGCAGGCATAATTTCATGAAATGGCATCACAACAATTTCTCCAACTCCACCCGGAACATTTTGCGCCGCCCACAATCGAAACAATAAATAAGCTGTTGAACGCTCACTTGGTACAGCTACTTTTTTACCTGATATCGCTTCAGGACCTGCTTGTGCTCCTTTTGTTAAGACAAGCGGCCCGCACCCTCTGCCAAGTGCGCCTCCACAAGGAATTAAAGCATACTCAGACAATACCCAAGGAAGTGCAGCATAAGAGATTTTTTGAACTTCGGGACCTTTCCCTTCTGCTGCCCAATTGTTAGTAATATCAATATCTGCATAGGTCACATCTAATTTCGGTGCTCCTGGTATTAACCCATGAACCCATGCGTGGAAAACAAATGTATCATTAGGACAAGGAGAAAATGCTATTTTCACTCGAACACCTCCGAAAAAATTGAACTTGCTTTCTCTAACGTATCAAGCGCTTCTTTTATGCGCCAAGATTCACGATCTCTCGGACCAACTTTATTAGAAATCGATCTAACCTCGATAACGGGGATATGACTTTGCTTCGCCGCTTCCGCTACACCAAAGCCTTCCATCCCCTCTGCTATAGCATGAGGAAACCGTTCTAATAAATAATTCGCTGTTTCTTGTGTACCTGTCACTGTCGACAATGTAAGGATAGCCCCTTCCTGAACCGGTATCCCTTGTTCCATTGCCTCAGCACAAATACGCGTAACCATTTCTTTTTCCACTTCTATCTTAGAAGAGCCTAACTTTAACTCCTCTAAACTCAAGAATCCATCATAAGATTCCGCTCCTAAATCGGCTGCCACCACTTCCGTCGATACCGCAAGAGAACCAACCTCTGCTTTCTCTTCAAAACCACCAGCAATGCCGGCGTTAATCACATAATTGTATTGCGTTTTTGCTAAAGCAGTCGCTGTTGCGGCTGCAGCTGCAGCTTGTCCCACTCCTGCTACGATGACATCAAAATCATTGCAATTACTTAAGCCCCGTAAGATTGCTTCCTTCTCTGCAAAAACAGAAGTGACAATAAGCACACGTCGGCTTAATACTTTATTAGATCCGTTCATTATGTGTACTCCCCTTAATAACACAGTTGACTTAATTTATAACATTTAGTGTATCTAATTACTGGATCCTTGACTAGTATAAGACACCCTACATACCTTAACACCTCTTATTTCCCTAAAAAATTCTACTAAACATGGTATGATAAAGTTATTGAGTTACAGAAATTTCAGGAGGTAGATTCATGTCTTATGAAGTAGAGATTGCTATTCCTGCAAAGGCCATATTAGGAGAAGGACCGCATTGGGATCATGAAAACGAATGTTTATATTGGGTTGATATTCTCGAAAAGAAACTCCATATTTATGAACCACAGAAAAGTGAAAACCGTACAATAACTTTTGAGCAATATATCGGTGCTGTTGTCGGAAGTAAGTCAGGTGACTTATTGTTAGCGATGAAAAACGGAATTTATCGTTACAATATTCAATCTGGACAATTAACTTTTCTAACGAATCCTGAAGAGCAATTACCAAATAATCGTTTCAATGACGGTAAATGCGACCCAGCTGGACGTTTTTGGGCTGGGACTATGTCTCTCGATGAAGAAGCTGATGAAGGCTCCTTGTATTGCTTTCAACCATCTGGAGATCTAAAGAAAATAATCTCTCCAGTCACCATTTCAAACGGATTGGCTTGGAGTCCTGATCATAAGTATATGTACTATATTGATACCCCAACACGCAAAATCCAAATGTACGATTATAACAAGGAAACTGGAGACATCTCACTTGCCAAAACAGCAGTGACCATTCCAGAAGGAAACGGCTATCCAGATGGGATGACGATCGACCAAGAAGGCATGATCTGGGTAGCACATTGGGGAGGAAGCAAGGTGACACGCTGGGATCCTCATTCAGGGAACCTATTAGATGAAATTGCAGTTCCAGCCAAAAACGTTACATCTTGCACATTTGGCGGAAAAAACCTTGATGAATTATATATAACAACAGCTCGGCAAGGGATGGTAGAGTCAGATTTTCATTCTTATCCCGATTCAGGTCATCTTTTTAAAGTAAAAACAAATGTCAAAGGAATTCCTGCCTACCTTTTTGGAGATTGATGCTAGTTTAAAAGGGGGGTTCTCAAAGGTTTGACCTTTTGAGAACCCCCCTTCATGTTTCAATTAAATGACTCCTATTAACATAGCAGCTACAATCAATACAATACTAAATCCCCACACCCAAAAGAACGAGTAACGGATATGCTTACCCATTTCAAGTCCTGCAAGCCCAAGTGCTAACCAAAGAGCAGGTGAAAATGGACTGATAAATGTACCGATAATATTCCCTATTACCATCGCATAAGCAGCGGAAGTCGCTTCCACTCCGTAACCAGAAACAATTTGTTCTACGACTGGTACTAAAGCAAAATAGTAAGCATCTGTACTCAACACAAGTTCAAAAGGAACACCCAAAAATCCGATAACAAGGTGCAAATAAGGAACGATAAATGCTGGTAAAAACAGAACAAGGTCTGTCGCTAGCGATTGTAACATTCCTGTTCCATCTAAAATTCCTAAAAATGATCCAGCCGCAAGAATAATGGCAGCCATTAACAAGGCGTTTGGTGCGTGCGCTTTAATTCGCTCCATTTGATCATCAACTTTAGGATAATTCATGATTAAGGCTATACTTAAACTGATCATGAAAACAAAACCTGCAGGGATAATCCCCCATACCAACATCGTAATAACTCCTAGCGTCAGTAGTAAGTTGGCCCACAATAGTTTCGGACGCGCTAGTGACACATCTTTTTTAGATGGCGCAGCCTGCTCTGTCACCTCTAACGTTGCGGCAGCTTCTAATTCTGCACTTTCTGAATCCGTCAGCCTTGAAATTTTTCGTTTTTCTCTTAAGCCTAAAATAACTGCTAATCCTATTAATAAAATCATGGCAATAATTTGGACTGGAATTAGAGGTCTCCATAACTCCGTTGGATCTGCTCCAATTACTGCAGCAGTTCTCCCAATCGGACCTCCCCATGGAACCATATTAATAATACTTGCACTTAAACCAACTAATAAGAGCAACAAATACGGACTCATTTTCAGTCTCTTATATAAAGGCAACAGCGCTGGAATCGTAATGAGAAATGTTGAAGCTCCAGATCCATCAAGGTGTGCAATTGCTCCAATGATAACTGTACCAACAGCAACAGCAATAACATCCCCTCTTGAAATCGCAATCATTTTATTAATAATTGGATCAAATAGTCCCGCATCCTGCATAACTCCAAAAAAGAGAATCGCAAAAATAAACATAATGACTACATTGATTACTCGGTCAATTCCTTCACCAAAAAGGACGCCTATTTCAGCAAACCCAAATCCTGCAAATAACGCTCCGACAATAGGAACAAGCACAAGTCCAATAATCGGCGTAATCCGCCCACTTAATAACAAAAACACAATAGTTAGGATCGTAACAAGACCAATGATACTCAGCATTTATATCTCCCCTTTCAATTTAAATAAACGTTTACTTGAAAAGAGAGAAGTGTTGAAAGCGGATACATTTTAACCTAACTTCACTAAAAAAATCTCTCTTTTCAAAGTTTTCTATGTACATAGAAATTTACCATGATTGAAAAGAGAGATGAAGTTTATGAAAATAAACAAAATATTGGTCATTAAACGAATTTTGTGCATATTGTTCACTTCAACAGATACCGTCGTTCCGGTCGTCCAACGTCTCCATATTTTTGTTCTGCTAGTAATTCTTTAATTGAAACCAAATATTCTAAATAACGTCTTGCTGTCGACCTGCTAGCTCCAATCTCTTTCCCCACTTGCACAGCAGTCAACCCATTCTCACGGTTTTGTTCCATAATACCTTTAATCTTATCTAACGTGAGACGATCAATTCCCTTCGGTAAATCATCGGATGCTTCCACATTAGAAGATGTCTGGCTTTGTATGGAAAACCTAGTCAGTCGGTCAATCTCCTCTTGCTCCATACTTTCTTTAGAAGATAACACACTTCTCTGTTCATAATACTGATCAAGCGTTTGTTTAAACCTCGAGAACTCTACAGGCTTTACAATATAATCAAATATTCCACCACGTAATGTCTCTTCAATTGTTGAAACTTCCTTTGCGGCAGTCATCATAATAAGATCAATGCTTTGATATTGTTTACGAATCTCCCAAAAAAGCTCCAAACCATGAACATCAGGGATATACACATCTAACAGAATAAGATCTGGTAATTCTGTTAGCTCTTTTAACAATTGTCGTGCCTCTTCCCCGGTTTTTACAATATCAATAACTTTAAACCCTTCCACTTTCTCAACAAACTGCCTTGTGATTTCAGCAACCCGAAAGTCGTCTTCCACAATTAACACTTGAAAACCATGGCGCATTACTCAAGCTCCCCCCTATCCGTATTATCCTTAGGTATTGTTACGACAAAACAAGCGCCTCCTAGTTCACCCTCTTCTAAGAAAATGTCTCCACCAATTTCTGTAAGGGCCTGTTTTGTTAACGCTAAACCAATCCCTCGGTGTGAACCTTCTTTTGTTGAGAACCCTTGTTTAAAAATCTCAGAAGCAAAATCACTAGGCACACCTTTCCCTGCATCCTCAATTTCAAACAAAATCTCTTCTCCGATATCGGTAAAGAAAATGGATACATCTCGTTTTGGCTCAGAATTATTTGTCACGGCATCAATGGCGTTCTCTATTAGGTTGCCAAGAACTGTTACGAGAGCATCCCGCTTTGTATCAGACAAGCGGTGTGTTAAGCTGCTTTCAGGATTAATAGATAGACGAACCCTTTGTTCATTTGCTTGATTCAACTTACCCAACAATATGGCATTCACCAATGGATCTGGTACCTTTTCAACCAAAAACCGTATCCACTTTTGTTGAATATTGCTTTCTCTCCGAATAAAATCAACCGCCTCTTCACTTTTCTCTAATTGAATAAGGCCTAATATTGTATACATTTTATTAGAAAACTCATGAGTTTGCGCGCGTAAAGCATCAGCATACTGTTTTACCCTTGTTAATTCTTTTGTTAGCTTTTCAATTTCTGTTTTATTTCGAAACGTAGACACAGCTCCAATTAACATATTGTCATAATAAATAGGAACACGGTTTACAAGGACAATATGGTTTCCTAGCAACAGCTCTTTATTGTATTGGCTCTCTCCACGTTCAAGTACTTCATGAAGCTTTGAATTCGGTAACACCTCCAAGATCGGCCTGCCAATTAATTGGTCCGTTTCTTTTCCATTACTCGAAATCAACCGCTTTGCCGCCGCGTTCATCATTGTAATCGAACCGTCTTTATTTACTGCTATAATCCCTTCATGAGTCGATTGCAAGATCGTTTCTTTTTGTAAAAGAAGATGCGAAATTTCTTCAGGCTCTAAGCCAAATAATAATTTTTTTATATAATTTGCAATGAGTACCGCACCTATCATTCCTACCCCGACGATAGCTAATAGCACATACCATAGTTCTTGGCTGTAATTTTTAACGATGCTTTGAACATCCTCATTTAAAAAACCAACCGAAACGACTCCGATAATTTCGCCTTCCTGCGAGATAACTGGCACCTTTCCCCGAATGGATTGTCCTAAAGAACCAACTGCCTTTGAGACATATGATTCACCATGAATCAGTGCACGGTCATTATCCTCGCCAACCATCTTGTTTCCTATTTGGTATGGATTCGGATGGGCATACCGGATCTCATTTCGATTACCCACAACAATAAATTCTGCACCAGTCGCTTCTCGAATTGGTGACACAAGTGGCTGAATGACCGCTGAAGGATCAGCCAATCCAAATGCATCCTTTAACTCAGGTATTTGGGCAACACTTTCGGCCACACTTAGCGCGCGTTCACCAAGCTGCGTTTCCAATGTATCTGAGAGGAAATATTGAAGGAATAATCCGACAATCGAGAACATTCCAATAATTAACATGACAATAAGAAACGTCATTTTCAGTTTTAAGTTAAGCTTCGTTTTTGGCTTATTCAAATATCTTCTACTTTCACCACTCTGAAGTGAAATCATTACCCGACGCTCCTTCTCAAATTACTTTTATAGTTTACCATAAAGTGCATAGAAAAAGAGCATGGAGGGATTCCCATGCTCTTAAACTACTCAATATTAAACACTTAAATATTGACTTACTTTCTCTTCCATTAACTCCTCGCCTTCATATACAATTCGTCCTTTATCCATCACATAAAAGTAATCAGCAACACTTTTAGCAAAGTCAAAACTTTGTTCAACTAGCAAAATTGACGTATTGACTTGGTTTCTCTTTATATCTTTAATAACTTCTTGTATGTCACTTACGATGTTCGGTTGAATCCCTTCAGTCGGTTCATCTAGTAATAAGCAGCTCGGCTCAGCTACAAGCGCCCTTGCTATTGCAAGTTGCTGCTGTTGTCCTCCACTCAAATCTCCACCACGACGATCCTTCATTTCATTTAGAACGGGAAAGTATTCATAGATTTTTTCATTTATTTTCTCTTCACTATTCAAACGAGCTTCTAAACCAAGAAGTAGATTTTCGTATATGGTTAATTGAGGAAATATTTCCCTCCCCTGTGGTACATATCCTAATCCTTTCCGAGCCCTGTACGTAGCATTTTTCCTTGTTACTTCTTCATCACTATAAAACACTGTCCCATTAACTGGTTGAAGAACACCCATAATTGTCTTCATAATCGTTGATTTTCCAACACCATTTCTCCCCATTAGGCAAACCACTTTTCCAGGTTCAACAGTGAGGGAAACATCCCGAATAACTGTACTTCCATCATAAGCTACTTCTAGTTTAGAGAGCTTTAGCATTTACCTGATCACCTTTCTTTCCTAAATAAACTTCCATTACTCGTTCGTTGCTTTGAATTTCTTCCATCGTTCCATCACATAGCAATTGTCCACCATGCATAACCGTAACTTTTTCAGCAAATTTTCTAACAAAGTCCATATCATGTTCTACAACAATAATTGAGCAGCGCTTTTTCAACTCTAGTAACAATTCACCTGTTTTTTCTTCCTCTTCTTCCGTCATACCTGCGATCGGCTCATCTAACATAAGCAAGTTCGGTTCTTGCATCATGACCATACCGATCTCTAACCATTGCTTCTGCCCATGAGACAATGTCTTTGCAATGACATTTTTTTGCTCTTTTAATCCGACCAAATTTAACATGTCATCAATTTTTGCTTTATCTGCTGCTTTCATTTTTGAAAACAATACGGGAATAACTCGCTTATCTTGTTTCATAGCTAATTCCAAATTATCAAAAACAGTTAAATAGGGAAAAATGGAAGGAGCTTGAAACTTTCTCCCTATCCCTTCTCTAACAATCTCATACTCTTTTAATTTCGCCAGATTTATATACCCATTAAACGTTAACGTTCCTTCACTGTATTTCGTTTTGCCACATACCACATCTAAAAATGTTGTTTTTCCAGCTCCATTTGGACCAATTAAGAAGTGCAGTTCACCATGCGGAATCGAAAAATCAAACTCTTTGATTGCATAAAACCCTCCAAATCGAACAGAAAGTTTATCCGACTGCAGAATGATTGGTTTCTTTTCTTTCTGTACCTTCTTTATGTTTTTCATGCTTTCCACCTCTCCTCTTCACTTTATCGACTAAACTCATTAATCCTCCCGGAAGGAAAATAACGATAATAACAAAGACTAGGCCTAAGAAATACAACCAAAAGTCGGGGTAACTTTCACTAAAAAACGTTTTTGCACTGTTTGTTAAAATTGCACCTATTACTGGACCAATTAATGTACCACGCCCACCAATAGCAACCCACAAAATCATTTCAATCGATGGAATAATACCAATCATGGTCGGTGAAATAATACCAACTTGCATCACAAATAACATCCCAGCCAATCCAGCTATCCCAGCTGATAATGAAAAAATAAGAACTTTAAACATCGATGTATCGTACCCTGAAAAGCGTAGTCTATTTTCGCCATCACGTATTGCGATCAATGTTTTCCCAAAACGGCTGTTAACCAATATTGAACAAACCAAAAAGACTACGATTAAACTTCCGACGGATATATAATAAAGCCCCTTCTGTGTCGTAGGAGACGAAAGAGAATACCCAAAGATAGTTGAAAATCCAGTTATCCCATTTGTTCCACCAGTAAAACTTTGCTGACTGACAATTAATGTTGTTGTAACAAGTACTAAAGCCTGCGTTAGTATCGTAAAATACACATCTCTTATTCTATTTCGGAAAATAAAAAATGATAAGATTGATGCGATGATCATTGGCACCATAATTGCACCGAGAATAGCTGAAATGGGGTTGGAGAAAATTGCCCAAAACCATGGCAATTCAGTAATTCCATTCCACGTCATAAAATCAGGAACAGTTCCTGTCATGCTTTCCATTGACAGATGCATCGCCATGATATAGGCACCAAGGCCAAAGAATATCCCATGACCAAGGCTCAATACCCCTGTATACCCCCATAACAAATCCAATCCAATTACTAATATCGCAAATGCTATATAACGACCAAGTAGGTTTGTTCTAAAACCTGATATAAAAAAGGGTAGAATAAGTAAAATGATGATTAGAGCTAAAAAGAGCCACTTCCTCTCTAACAAGCGAGCACTTATTGTTTGCATGCTTTGCCTCCTTCCGATTTTCATTAGTCCAATGACCGAGATTGTAGCGAAAACATTCCAGACGGGCGCCATTGCAAAAATAAAATAATCAGTGCAAAAACAAGAACTTTCCCCATCGAAGCGTTCGTCCAATATTCAAATACTGTATTAAACACCCCAATTCCAATTGCACCCGCAACGGTGCCTATTAACATTCCTACACCACCAACTACAACAACCATAAACGCATCAACGATATAATACGTGCCAATCGTTGGACCTATTGGACCAATAAGTGTAAGAGCTGCACCAGCAATTCCAGCAAAGCCAGACCCAATTGCAAAAGTAACCATATCTACTTTTCGTGACGAAACTCCTAAACACTGTGCCATCTCGCGATTTTGCATGACTGCACGGATCTTCCGCCCATTTCTCGTTTTATACAAAAACCAAGCCAATAGTAAAAAACTAACTACGACAAGACCAATAATAAATAATCGGATATAAGGGAATGTAACACCCATTACTTCTAATCCACCTCGTAAAAATCCCGGGCTTTGTACCCCAACATTCGGTGCACCAAAAATCGATCTTGCTGTTTGTTGAAGAATCAACCCAACACCAAACGTTGCAAGCAAACTATCTAAAGGTCTTCCATATAAATGACGAATCACCGTAAATTCTATTAACATTCCGATTAATGCAGCAACGACAAACGCAATAGGAATGGCTAAAAAGTAATACATGTCAACCATCGTTGCTGGAAGATATTGAGCAAAGATCACCTGAATTACATAGGTTGTATAAGCCCCAATCATTATTAACTCACCATGAGCCATGTTTATAACTTTCATTAATCCAAATGTTATAGCCAATCCAAGAGCTATTAGTAATAAAATCGACCCAAGACTAACCCCGTTAAATGCTTGAATAATCATTCCTTCCATGCTCCATCCACCCTTTTTGTGTAAATAAATAGGGAGAGTGCTCCTCTCCCCATTTTCTATCTATTACTCAGCACTAAGGCCACTTGCCCAATTATAGCCTTCTAAGTATGGATCTGGTTTTACCGCTTCACCAGAATTCCACACTTCGTTAAATTGTCCATCAGCTTGAATCTCACCAATTCGTACAGTTTTGTAAACATGCTGATTATCTCCATCAACTTTAACCGGACCACCTGGTGCATCAAATTCAACTCCTACTGCCGCTTCACGTACAGCATCAACATCAGTTGTGCCTGCAGCTTCAACAGCCTTCGCCCATAAATGAACCATGAAGTAACCTGCTTCAATTGGATCACCAGTTACTCGGTCATCGCCATAAGCTTCTTTATAATTTGCAACGAACTCTGCATTCGCTGGCGTGTCAGTTGTTTGATAGTAGTTCCAGCTAGCTAAATGACCTTCTAGTACATCAGCTCCAATTCCACGTATTTCTTCTTCTGCTACACTAACAGACATAACTGTTAGATCATCAGTTGTAATACCTGCATCAGCTAGTTGTTTGAAGAAAGCAACGTTACTATCTCCATTTAATGTGTTAAAAATTACAGTTGGCTTTGACTCACGAATTCTTGAGATGATTGTGTTATAGTCCGTATGACCAAGTGGTGTATATTGTTCGTCTACTAAAGTTGCCCCATTCTCTTCTAATTGCGCTTTAATAATTTGATTCGCTAAACGCGGGAATACATAATCAGACCCTAATAAGAAGAATTCGGTACCTTTGTTTTCTAGTAACCAATCAACAGCTGGAACAATTTGTTGGTTTGGTGCCGCACCTGCATAGAAGATATTAGGAGAAGCTTCCATTCCTTCATATTGAACAGGGTAGAATAGTAAACCATTGTTTTGTTCTACAACTGGTAACATCGCTTTACGACTAGCTGATGTCCAACCACCAAAGATAACAGCAACTTCATCTTGTTGTAGTAATTTTGCTGCACGTTCAGAGAAAACCGGTGGTTCAGATGCACCATCTTCAATAACAGGCACTAACTGTTTCCCTAATACACCACCCGCTGCATTAATCTCTTCAATTGCTAATAATTCAGCATCTCTTACAGATGTTTCACTCATTGCCATCGTTCCACTTAACGAATGGAGAACTCCGACTTTAATCACATCTTCATCTGCCTCTACTTCCACACCTGCGTCTGTACCTGTGTCCTCTTCTGTTTCAGTAGATGTTTCGGCACCACCCCCACCGCAAGCACTTAAAAGTAACATAGTCGATACAGTTGCACCAATTAATGCTGACTTACCCATAAAAAATTTTTTCATATTGCCCCTCCGTTTTATGTAAGATTTTTCTCTACACGAAATACAATACCAAGTTTTTTAAAAATAAATACAAAATTTGTAAGAAAACTTGCCGTTAATTTTCTAAAAAATCAAAAAATATTAAATAATCTCCTCCTATTGATTCCATTAAAGGAAATACCATCCAAAATATAAAATTTCGATAGATTTTTTAACACAACAGTTGATTGTTATTGGCTGAAGTGAAAATTTTTTTTATCAAAATAAAAAGACCAGAGTGAAAAAATATTCACACCCTGGTCTTTTATTTAATCAATCAACTGTTCCATATGAATTGTTTCGAATTCGTCCATATCCTCTACCGTGACTTGAAATCCTTTCTTTGTCCAAAAATGAAGCCCTCCAGGTAAAAATCGATGCGTATGCAAATACAAAGTAGAATAATCCGCCTCCCTACAAAATCCTTGTGCCCGGTTCAAAAGAAACGATCCAATTCCTTTTTGTCTTTCATTTTTATCTACATAACACTTAATGATTTCACATGTGGTATCTAGATTATATCGATCTTCAAGTGAAGCTATTCTTCCATCATAACGTCTTACCGCAATCGTACCAACTACTTTTTCATTATGAAAAGCAGCAATCATCGTTGCATCAGTACGCTCTATAAAGCGTGATTCCATTTCTGTAAGATCACGTAAAGATGCCTCACTTAGTTGAAAAGGATACACCTCTTGCATTGTCTTAAGTAAAAACATTGATACCAATTCGATCTCACTTGTCTTCACTTCCCTTATATCTATCACTATATCCACCCTCCCTTTACAAAAGGTATTGCTAGAGTTGCCCTCTAAACTTTTGAAGTAGATAAGAAAATGCTCGTACCGGTTCCAACTTGTCCACTATCTCTATAGCTACAACTTTCCCCACTTAATTGAGATCCCTACTTACTTACAAAAAAGAAGCTTCTTAAAAGTTTGATCAACCTTTTAAGAAGCCTTCATTATAACATCTCAATGTTATAAGTTATGTTAATGCATTAACAACCTCTTCTAATTTCATACCGCGCGAGCCTTTGACTAAAACAATATCGCCTTCCCCCACAGCTTCCTTAAGTTTAACAATCAATGCCTGCTTGTCATCGTATGCAAAAACTTGATTTTCAGAGAAATTCACTTTTGCACCTTCTGCAATTTTTTTCCCTAGCTTGCCAAATGTGAAAACATAATCGATTTTAGCAGAGTCAATTCCTTTTCCTACGTCAAGGTGGAAGGTCTCTTCATCGTCCCCTAGTTCCAGCATATCCCCCAAAACAACTATTTTTCTCCTGTAGTCCTTTAAATCCTGAAGCAATTCAATCGCAGCGCGCATGGAAGTTGGGCTGGCATTATACGCGTCATTAATAACCGCCACTCCATCTTTACCTTGGATCAACTCCGTTCGCATACCCGTAATCTTGATCATTTCTAGCCCTTTTTTGATGTCAGGAGTCGACACCCCAAACTGCTTCGCAATGGCGATGGCAGAGAGGGCATTATTGATATTGTGTTTGCCGAGAACTGGAATAAAAAACTTAGTCCCTTCTTCTTTATTTATCGTAAAATACGTGCCGTCGCTCTTCTGCTCGATCTGCTTGGGATAAAAATCGTTCGCCTCAGAGTTACCAAAGGTGATAACATCAAACGGACTGTTTACGACTTTTCCTGTTAATAGCGGCTCATCCCCATGAATCGCGAGTGTTCCGCTTTCCCTTAGACCTGCCGTGATTTCAAACTTTGCCTCAGAAATCCCTTCCCGAGAACCTAAATCTTGTAAATGGGACTCGCCAATATTTGTAATGATAGCAGCATCAGGTTTTGCGATTGTAGAAAGCAGCTCAATTTCTCCCCTTCCGCTCATCCCCATTTCCAATACAGCCATTTCCGTGTCTTCCTCTAACCGGAGAATCGTGAGCGGCAGCCCGATGTGGTTATTGTAATTCCCCTCCGTTTTCTGAACCTTATAAGTCGTTGCAAGCACCGAAGTCACCATATCCTTCGTCGTTGTTTTTCCATTGCTACCAGTGATTCCGACAACTTTTGCAGAAAGACTCGCCAAGTAGTTTTTTGCTAAATCTTGCAATGCCAATAAAGTGTCCTCCACATAGATAAGCGGTATATCGGCAGGGGGATTGGGTTGAGTTTTTTGCCAAAGGGCCCCAACTGCTCCATCCTCAACAGCTGTTCTCACAAAATCGTGGCCATTGAAGTTCTCGCCAACAAGTGGGATATACAGATTCCCTTCTTGTATTGTTCTTGTATCTGTAGAAACTCCCACCACTTTTACAGGTGTTACACCTAGGCCGACAGCTTCCCCGTTTACCCACGCAGCAATCTCCTTAAGCGTTCTTTTAATCATCACAATCGCTCCTCTTTATTATCGAATATATCGTATGGGGAAGAACCCCGCCCTTATGTTCACTGATTCTATTCTATGTAAAAGGAGGCTGACTCACAACGTAGTCAACCTCATTACTATTTATTCACCTTAAAAAGTGTGTTTAATCTTTTGTTTTTCCTCGTGACGCTCTACTCCAAGCTCCACTAGTTTTTCAATCAACTTGGAGTACGGTAAGCCTGACTCCTGCCATAACATCGGGAACATACTAAATGGCGTAAAGCCCGGCATCGTGTTCACTTCGTTCATAAGGACTTCTCCGTCTTTTGTTAAAAAGAAGTCAGCACGGACTAATCCGGAGCAATCAAGCGCTTTGAACGATTGAATCGCTACTCTCTTTATTTCTTCATATTCTTGATCAGTGATGTCAGCAGGAATGATAAGTCCCGTACTTCCGTCCTCATACTTCGCTTTATAATCATAAAAGTCTGTTTCCGGAACAATTTCTCCGACAACTGAGCACTCTGGATCGTCATTTCCTAAAACAGCAATTTCCACTTCTCGACCGTCGATCCCTTCTTCAATAATGATTTTCCGGTCATATTCAAACGCTAGCTCAAAGGCTTTTTCTAAGCTTTCTCGGTCCTTACATTTACTAATTCCAACGCTTGAGCCTAAGTTCGCCGGTTTAACAAAACAAGGATAACCAAGCTTTTCTTCAACGTTCGCATATGCCGCTTCCGCATTCTTTTCCCAATCACGACGAAGGTACCATACATATTTTGCTTGCTTAATGCCCGCCTGCTCATAGATGTTTTTCATCATAACTTTATCCATCCCAGCAGAGGACGCTAGCACCCCATTGCCCACATAAGGCATATTCATTAATTCTAATAATCCTTGAACTGTTCCATCTTCCCCGTTTGGACCGTGAAGCAATGGGAAAACGACATCAATCTTATCTTCATTTGTTTGATTTTTTGACGGGACCGGGAAGAGCTCCGAGTTTAACGCAACTGGAGAGATCGCTTCTCCTTCTTCTTTCAATTGAAGCTGCTTGACATCCTCTACTGGGCCTTCAAGCTGCGCTCCCCTGACCCACTCACCGTTTTCTGAAATATATATTGGATGGATTTCATATTTTGTTAAGTCTAATGCTTTAATAACAGCTTTTGCCGTTTGTAATGATACTTTATGTTCGGCAGATTTCCCACCATACAATAATCCAAGTTTAATCTTCATATTCACCCTCCATATCCATTTTCCCTTTACTATTGTAACACTATCGCTCCTAAGTTAAATACTAATTTATGACTAGTTTATCCCCTCGTACTGGCTCATTAGCCTATCTTTATCTAATGTATGAAAAAATTGATTTTTTGGGCATGTTTATTGATAAGTTTTTTGTGAAACCGTTACATACATGTAATTCCAGAAATGAAAAAGAAGCTTCCCAAAAGTTTGGTCAACTGATTAGAATTCTCCTTCTATATCAAGGATTAAGGAGGCATATTATTTCATTCCCATATATATCAGAGATTGAAAGGCTGCTTTAATATCATGGGTAATAAACAGATAAGATAAGCCGAAGTCATCTTTTATATTTCATAAAACTTTCCCCTTTTCCCCTTCTCAACGAAATTGATAACCATTATCAAACATTAAGACCCAACCGTCTACTTGTCAATAAGATTTTTAAATTTCAAAAAGGGATGAGTCATTAGAAAAAAGCTATTCACCTTACAGATTAGAGTTACTACACCTCTCGATATTCAGGTCATCATACAAAAAGAAGCCTCCCAAAAGTTTAGTCAACTAATGAGAAGCCTCAATTTCTTACCTTATGTTAGCATTGCAGATAAAATGATGTAGGGGTGTTTTATCTTAAGCTGACAACTCTAAATATTTTACTAAGCGTTTTTATTTATTGTACTTAAATATAGGTTTAATGAATCTTCTACTTCGATTGTGACTAACTTAATAAAGTCATCATATTCTTTCTGTGTATGTGCTTTATCTAATGCTTCATAATAAGCAATTCGATTTTCCACTTTAATCACAATTGGTGGAAAACCATCTTTCATGAGTTCTAAATTCAATAACAAACGTGATGTCCGGCCATTCCCATCAATAAATGGGTGAATTCCAACAAAAATAGCATGTAACATAGCTCCACGAGCAACCGGATGCAATTTTTTCGTTTCTACTTGTTCATACCATTTCATCAACTGCTCCATCTCTTCTTTTATGAGGAAGGGAGCTGGAGGTATATGTTTAGCACCAGAAATAAAAACTTGCTGGTCCCGATATACACCTGCATATTCATCATCAATTCCTTTTAGTACAAGTCGGTGTAGATTCTTAATTTGCCACTCCGACAAAGGTTCACCCTTTTGTACAATCTCCTCTACAAAGTGAATCGCATCCCGATGATTAAGAACCTCCAAGTGTTCACGTAGCGTTTTGCCACCAACAGTTATTCCTTCTAGAACTACCTTCGTTTCGTTGATAGTTAACGTGTTTCCTTCAATTGCATTTGTATTATATGTCCATTCGAGTAATAACTTTTCACGTAAGCTTTTTACTGTATATTTAGGTAACGGTCGATTGGCATCTAGACGTTCCTTCTTTTGATTAATATGTTCGAACATTTGCTTCACCTCTCTCACTGAAACATATACTTAAATTGAGAGTACCATCATTGCTCTGAATATACCTTCTAAACCAATTTTAATCAAATGTTTAATAAAGGGTCCTGAGCGGGAACGTTCGATGTGATATGGTAACCCTAAGTTTTTACACGTTTCAATAAATGCATGTACATCATCTTGCCATTGTTTTTTATCAAAGTCGACAGCCAGAAAATTACACGTATTATCTTCAAGTAACGGATATATTCCTACAGTTTTTATGCCACTTAAATGTTCATAAATCACTTTTCAGTCTATCAATCTCTTTTAAAGCTTGTTTGAGCTGTTCTTGAATATCCATAAGGCTACTCCAATCATTAAATTCTTTAATTCTAGTTTAGCCAATAAAGCACTTATATAACAGTATAAATCTAATGAAAATAAACATTACGAAAGATGTCTTAACGTCTAAATTAATGAAAAAAGAGACTTCCCAAAAGTTTTATCAACCTTTGAGAAGCCTCTAAAATAAGCGCTATAATTTGAAAATTGTTAGCATTTTGTTAGCAAATCACTTCAATCCCCTAATATATCAAGGGATTGAGTGGCTATTACATCATGCCGCCCCTAAGGTGAGAGTGTGTAATATCTTTAACGTGAGGTGCGAAGAGTGAGGTATATCAAGCTTTTTTTATTGTTCATATCTTCACCCACTTACTTTATCAAAAGATAAATAGCACTCTTCAAATAGTATTATTATAGTTTTCTTTATCATGTCGTTATCATTAAAAGGCATACATAAATTACTATAAGCTAATAGTTATTATCCAAATACAAACAGTAATAGGGAAATTGTAAAACAATATATTGCAAAATAAATGAGATTGCCATTTGTCACTAGATTGATAAAAAGCTTGATTGCAAAGATCGAAACAAAAACTGACGTAATAAAGCGAACATGTATGGAAGCATTAATTCACTCATTGTAAGTGCTGTAACTATGGCATTGCTTTTAAACACCAAGCTTCCAATACTTACTGGAATTGATAAAAAGAAAGAAAATTTCAAAGCTACTTCAGGTTTTAATTTTCTTGCAAGTGCAGCTACAACCGTAGCTCCCGAGCGACTAATTCCAGGAGCTAAAGCCAGTGTTTGAGCAAAACCAATAATTAGTACATCGAGAACTGATATTTCTGTTTCACTCTTTGGACCTTTTAGATTACGAATGAGCCAAAGAGCAATACCTGTAATAATAAGTGCAAAGGCAACCATATGAATACCTTTTAGTTCGCCTCCAATAAAATCGGAAAATAATCCCCAATAACGACTGCTGGAATGGTCCCTAAAATAAGCAACATCGAAAAAGCAAATGGTGCTTTATCTTTGTTATTCGGTTTTTTTATATAAGCAAAAGTCCCTGTGAAGAGTTCAATTAAATCCTTACGGTAAACAACAAAAACCGCTATTAAGGATGCTCCATTTAAAAATACCTCCAGATGTAAGTCAGCAGCATTAATCCCAAAAAAGTGTTGAGTAATCACAAGGTGTCCACTTGACGAGACGGGTAGTGGTTCCGTAAATCCTTGAATAATCCCTAAGATGATATATTGTAGTAATACTTGTATTTGTTCCATGAAATAAATCTCCTACCTGATATTAAAACGTTTAATCATTACTACCCCTTTGATAGGTGTTCTTTTAATTTTTCTGAAATCTTATAGCGTTCTTCTGATACTTGATTTACCATTATTAGTATACTTAATTCATAATTTATTTTATGAAGTTGGCTAGTCATTAATATATTAAAGAATAGCTAAAAAGCACTGTAATTTTGCATGATATACGTGTTGCTTCCTTTACCATTTAATTGGTCAAGGTACCCTAGAAACATCCTTAATTGGTTATTTGTATATTTCATTTTAATCGTATCTCTTTTGTACTATCACTATATTTTTTGAGATTAGAGATCTTTGTCATTTCCCCGTCATCATAATGTGTTTTAATTACAATACGTTGTGATAAATATTTCAGAAATATCCACTAAATAATATCCTTTTGTCAGTTAAACACATTATCAGTATGCAAATTTAATTATTTAATCATTTAATTCAAATCAAAATGTTTACCATTCACTTCATAGATAACGCGTTCAGCTAGATTAGTTGAATAATCTGCAATCCGTTCAAGGTAACGGGCAATAAAGGCAAGCTGTGTGACTTGTTCAGCATCTTTCTCACCAAACCCGCTTTGAAATAGTCCTCTGATATACTCCCCAAACATACGATCAATCTTGTCATCATGGACGGCTATTTTTTGTGCTGCCAACATATCAGTATTACGGTAAGCATCTAAAGAAAATCTAAGCATCTGTCTGACTTCGTTTCCCAATAATAATAGTTTTTCTATTTCCTCCAAATCACGAATAAGCCAAACTCTCTTTGAAACCTTTGCTATATCAACAGCTAAATCTCCAACTCGTTCTAAATCACTAGAGATTTTTAATGCAACAATTAACCGACGTAAATCCGCCGCTACCGGTTGTTGTTTTACAATCAAAAGTGTAACTTGATCATTTATTTCCAATTCCAATTGATTAATAAAAGAATCATGACCAATAACTTGATTCAAAATTTCTTCATTTCCGAGACGAAAACCTTCTAAAGCACGAAGTAAAGCCTCTTCGACTTCCAATCCCATCTGAATTAATGATTCCTTCACTTCTGTCAATTGTAATTCAAAACTTTCACGCACACTCAATGGTTACCTTCTTTCTTAGCCAAAGCGGCCAGTAACATAGTCTTCGGTTCTTTTATCTTGCGGATTAGAGAAAATAACATCCTTGTCATCAAATTCTATCACTTCACCATTTAAGAAGAATGCCGTCTTATCTGAAATCCTTGCTGCTTGCTGAAAGCTCTCACATCAATTATTAAAGTTTTGTAAAGAGTGTTAATATTAGGTTAATCACATTGTTTGAGCGAGACTTAATGGATATAATATGTACGAATCCTGTTTCCTAGGTATTCATTCGACAATCGAAAAACGACTGGAACCCCATCCGGTCGTTTTTCCATCTATTTATTAAAGGTCGCTTGGTCTCCTTTAAAATCACCTTTCCCTTCCGTCGTTCTTTCTACCTGAGTCGCTATGGAACTCTGTTTTTGCATTCCATGTTCAATTGTTATGAAGCATTATCCACCCTTCACCTTTTCCAGTAGTCTGATTTTATCTGACGTATTTCACGTTAGCGTTAGCATTTACTAGCTAAATTGAATTAATAAATAAAAAGTATACTTCCCCTTAAGACCTATATATGATATAAGCTTTTTTAGCACAGCATTATCTTCCCCCTATAGCAGAACAGCTAACTCGTCATCTCAAAATCCTCTATGATAGTTCAATCCTCAAGAAATCAGTTACATAATATCCAAGTCTCTATCTTCTAAAAAAGGCCAAATCATAAGCGATTTGGCCTTTAATTAATATTTATATTTTTACTCTTCCCCAATAACCTCTTCTGCAATATTCACAGCATGGTCACCAACACGCTCTAAGTTACTGATGATATCTACATAAACAATACCAGCTTGTCCGGTACATCTGTTTTCATTTAAACGGATGATGTGTTTCTTGCGAAGATCGCGCTCCATCTTATCAATTTTCTCTTCTTTTTTAAGAACAGCTTTTGCTTCTTCAAGATCTTCTGTATCTAAAGCTTTAATTGCTTGTCTAAGGGTAGTTAATGTAAGTTCAAACATCTCCTCTAGATCTGTGCAAGCTGATTCTGAGAACTTCACCTTATTGGTAATTTGGTACTCAACCAGCTCCATAATATTCTCCATGTGATCACCAATACGTTCAACATCTCTAATGGTATTCATAAGTGTGTGATGAACTTTTGTATCTTGACCAGATAAAGAATGTGAAGAAACTTGAATAAGATAATCTGTAATTTTTTTATCTAGATTATTTATTGCATCCTCATATTGCGGAATGAGTTCTCTATGTTTTTTACCTTGTGTTTTAAAGTAAAGTCCTACTTCTTTTAGTCCATTTTCCGACAACTCAGCCATACGTAATACTTCTTTTTTTCCTTGACCCAGTGCAATACCTGGAGATTGTCTTATGAATTTCTCATCTAAATGAACTGCTTTATATGGAATCGCTGAATCTTGACCTGGAATAAGTTTAATAACAATCCAAGCTAAGACAGCCACAAACGGTAATTGAATAAGAGCATTTGTAACATTGAAAATTCCATGTGCAAAGGCAATAGTCATTTCAGGGTTTAAATTTAAACTATCGCGAATATATTCAATTAAGATAGTAAAAGGTCTTAAAAAGATTAGAACAACCGTTGTACCAATTAAGTTAAAGATAACATGTGTTAAGGCTGCACGTTTAGCTGCAATAGATGCACCAATTGCTGCTAAAACAGCCGTAATTGTCGTACCAATATTATCTCCAAAAAGAACAGGTAACGCAGCGTTTAAATCCATTAAACCTTGTCCAAAAAGGGTTTGAAGCAAACCAATGGCAGCTGTAGAACTTTGAACAGCAACTGTAAATATTGTACCAATAAGCACACCTAAAAGAGGATTTTCACTCATGCTAACTGTTAAGTCAGCAAAAGCCTGTACTTCTCGAAGTGGTTTCAAACCATCTCCCATTAGATTTAGCCCTAAAAACAAGGCACCAAAACCAAATATAACTTGGCCATAATTATTAATTCTATTATTTTTAAAGAAGAAAATTAAAAAAGTACCTACAGCAATGATTGGCAAAGCATAAGCTGAAATTTTAATACCGATAATAAATGCCGTTACAGTTGTACCAATATTCGCACCAATGATAACACCAATCGCTTGCTTTAGCGTCATAAATCCAGCATTTACTAGACCAATTGTTAACACTGTTGTTCCTGTACTGGTTTGAAGCAAGATAGTTACAAATATCCCAGCAAGTACACCCATTATCGGGTTTGTTGTAAAACGATCAAGAAGATCTCTAAGTCCATCACCTGCAACTTTTTGAAGGCCGTCTCCTAAATACTTTATCCCAAATAGGAAGATCCCCAAACCTCCAAAAAACATAAACAACAGTGTCTGCAAATCCATTTCTTGTAATCATCCCTTCTTGTATGCATTCGACATTTCTCTACAAAAATTAATACCCCTCACATATCGTATAGAACAAGAAATTAAATGTAAATAGTTTTATTGTAAAGTTTTTGTAAAGATATATATTTTTCCTGGTTAAAATTCTTATTTACTAGGTTATCCTTATATAGAAAGAATAAATTAGAAAATAAATCCATCATTTGATAACTGTAGTATAAATTGATAAAGATATTCACAAAATCGTGAATATCATTTTCTAATTAGTCATTTAATTCATATCTCTTACCCTTTATTAGGTAGACAATGCTTTCAGAAATATTGGTACAATGAACAGCTGTACGTTCTAAATATCGACAAATAACGGTTCAATTCACCTATCACCTATATTGATGTGTTGGGTGGAATAGCCCTCCACTTAAATCAAGTTAGAGAAACCACTATATTTCATTTTAAAAATTAGACGTACTGTCGCAGTAGACGAAGATACTTTAGGTGTATTAAGAGAACACAAGGCACATCAGAACAAAATTAAAATGCAATATGGAGAAAGTTATTATGAGCAGGATTATGTTTTTGCCTTGGAAAGCAAGAATTATGCTGGTTATCAAACTTATCCGAAAAAGATAGAAAACAGAATGGAACGCCTGTTAAAAATGACTGATTTAAATATTCAACTCACTCCACATTCCCTCCGTCACACTCATACATCTTTATTGGCCGAGATTGGAATTGAGTTAATAGAAATCATGGATCGCTTAGGACATACAAAAGATGATATAACTAAAAATTGGATTGCGTTAGCAAAATGTTAGCATATTATTTTTACACTTTTTAATGAGACTAAAAATAGTTTTCTTATGTCTTGATACGTGCCATGATTTCTTGTCTCCTTTGCTCTCGTTCTTCATCAATCATTTTTAAAAACCGTAACATTTACTCGTTGCTTCTGTTTGATAATAAAGACAACAAGAAGGCTTCATGCGCCGAAAGGTACTGGCTCCTTATGAAGAAAGAAATGTTGGAAGTTATATATGGTAAGAA
>NZ_JBWQTU010000024.1:0-35823 GCF_056619925.1 Halalkalibacter sp. HAAS-P013 | reverse complement strand
CCAAGTCTTGTTGAATTAATTCCTCACCTATAAAAACTAACACAGGCTTTACTGGAACAGGGGACTTCATCCGTTCATACAATGGATATCCATATGCATAATTAAACAAGTACATCGCAGGGCTATCTGTTAGTCTGATAAACCCCTTCACCCTCAAGAGTTGTTCTTGATTCTCTTCCAAGAAAGCCTCCAGCTGAATACGGTCCATAGGTTGTTCCATTGAGATGGCACAAGTTTTTAAATGGAGGCTTGTAACATCTGTTTTAATATCAGACCGTTTTATTTGCAACTTGCCTCGATCCTTCGAGCCATCAAGAATAGACATGTCCATCTCAGAGAATGTCACTACTTGTTTTAGTGCTAAAGGATTCTCCTGCTCAATAGTAGTTTTTACTTTTGTCAATTCATCTTCGGTTAATTGATCAATTTTATTAATCAGTACCACATCAGCAAATTTCACTTGATGCGTAATCAATTTTTTCAGCTTGTTACTCATCTTTTGCTCTAGCCATTGCTTTGCATTCACTACAGTAATAATTGCATGAATCTGAATCGTTTCTAGTAACAAAGGATGAGTACAAGCGTCAAGCACATCTAACGGGTGGGCGGCACCAGTTGCTTCAATATAAATCACATCAAGTTTATGCTCTTCTGTCATACTTTTTAATTGAACACTCAGTTCTCCTTGTATCGAACAGCAAATGCACCCATTTAACATTTCCTTTAAAGGGATATTTGTAGGGACAACTGAGGAATCAATACTCACTTTACCAAGCTCATTCATTAACACAGCTACCTTACGCCCCCTCTTCTTTTCATATGAAAGAAGTCGAGATAATAATGTACTTTTCCCACTCCCTAGAAATCCACTTAATATAACAACATCAACTTTTTTCTTCATCCATACACCTCACAGTTACCCTTTGATCCCTTTATACTCTTGCACATCAGCTAACACCTTATCTAAAGCCTGCCAGGCCATTAATGCACAGTTATGTCTCGCTCTTAACTTATGAACACCTTCGAGTGACATCGCATCCTGAAGATCAACTTCTGTATTCGTTTGCTCCCCGTTTCGAATCAACTGCTCAAACTCATACCTCAGCTCCGAAACAACACCTAGACTTTTTCCTTTAACTAATTCTGTCATCATCGAAGAGGCAGCCATGCTAATACTACAACCTTCTCCTTCAAATGAAACATTCTTAACCCTATTCTTTTCGACATCTATATACAATGTGATGACATCTCCGCACGTCGGGTTTTTATAGTGAACTTTCTTAACTTGTTCCCCGTCCAACACCCCTGTATTCCTACGATATTTTGCATGATCCATCACCACTTTCCGATAAAGATCTTGAAGCATGTAATCATCACCTTTCACACTTTTTAATTCGTAATAATTCGAATTAAACGTCACATGCATTCATGTATACATATTTAATATAAACCTTCAACTACTATCTCCAATGCTTTTGCCACTCGAACTCCTTCTGCAGCTGATGAAAGTGGTAAAACAATAAATTTCTCTTCCTTAATTGCTGTCACATCAATTAATGCTGGATGCTTTAGTAATTGTTGACGTTTCTGTTCAGCGGTTGTTTCACCATAGTCAACAATGATGATGACCTCAGGATCTCGTTCGACAACTTCTTCCCAGCTTACTTCAGCCCAATTTTTATCTACATCAGAGAAAATATTCGTAGCTCCAGCCATTGTAATGATCTGGTTTAAGAAGTTTTGCCCAACAGTAAATGGAGCTGTGTCACCACTATCAAAAACGAATACTCTTGGTTCAGATTGCTCACTAGGGATTTGCTTTTTTAATTGTTCAATATCGTCATCTAACTTACTAATTAATGCCTCTGCTGTATCACTAACATTGAAAACCTTGGCAATTTGACGAATATCTTCGTATATATCTTCAAGTGTAGGTCCTACTTTTGTAGAAGATTGATGTAGGTATGCGTCTATGCCCAAGCTCTGCAACTCCTCTACCGTACCAATCGCTTCTTCATTAAACGCACTGCCCCACCCTGCATATGCAAAGTCAGGTTCAACATCTAAAAAGACTTCTTGAGATGGATAACGATCAGCAAGAACTGGAATCGACTCATACGCTTCCTTCCATTCAGGTAGCACATCATCATCTAAATAAGCTGTTCCTACCATATGATCCTCTAGCCCAAGAGCAAGCATCACTTCGGTCACATGTTGATTTAATGTTACTGCACGTGTCGGTATTTCAGAAATTATTAATGTGTAATCCCCATTTTGAATTTCTACTACTTCATTTTGTGATGTTTCTTCTACCCCATTTGCTTGTTGATTACTTCCATCTGCTTCTGAACAAGCGACGATAGTGACTGCGATTCCCAATCCCAATATAACTCTTTGAAATAGTTTCTTCATTTCCTCTTCCTACCTTTTCTTTATGATCTTACAATTACTGTAAACGAATGCTCATTTTTCTGTGCTGCGTTAGATAAAGGATATCCACCAGCATTCCAAGCATCTTCTTGATACGAATTTAGATATCCATTCTTCACTTCTAATTCCTTTTCTGCTAAGTTTTCTTCTCTCGCTAATTGTCGACTTCTTTTTTGAATATCTACCATAGACGATTTAGTTTTATCATAGATACCTATAAGATGAAATCCTTCCATTGTTAGCAAGTAAATTACCTCTTGTACAGTTAGTAATGAGAGCTCTCTTTCTACTCTGTATCTTGACTCCAATAATCCTTTTCTCTCTAGTTCAAAACAAACTGTATAATGTATCATTTGCCTAGCAAATGATACATTTGTTTTCGTTTGCAGTTGAATCGTTTTGTGCTCACTCACTTGTTTTTGAGACGTTCTATTGTATATAGTCAGCTCGTTTGGAAAAACAAGATCAATAGAAAGATAACCACCTGGCGCTAAATGTTCTTTTGCCTTGAGGATGATCATCTTTTGTTTCTCAGGAGCCGTGCTCTCTTGAAACGTGCCTTCGGTTAGAATGATGTGGGTAAACTTCTTATTTAGTGAAAAATGAAGAATATCCTCATGAATTAGTTCAATATCGTGATTGAATCTGTTAAACCTCCTTTCAGCAACCGCAAGCATGTCTTCACTCCAATCAACACCAGTGACACTTACCCCATCTTTCAATAGTTCTACAGCCAATCTCCCTGTTCCAATTCCTAAATCTAATACAGATGCCTGATCATGATATGCTGCAAGCCATTGACGGTAGAAGTTTATCCCGCGTTTTCCAACAAAATAATCATAATACTCGGCCTCTAATGATCGATATTTAGGATTAGGCTGCTTTTGATGACGTTCTCCCTGTAATCCACACCTTGAACACAATGTTCCTGCTAATTGATAAAAAGGAGTATTCTCAGGAATGCCGTTCTTTGGATCCCCGTGCCATTCATTGTAACGAAACCCACAAACCGTACATTGATAATTTCCCATAGGCCTTCCTTTCCTTAGCTCTGCAGCCATCTTTTTAGCTCAAGATCAAAAATCCCTTGTTTCATCCCTGGTGAGACATACATGACTTGTACTTTTTGAGTTAATGGGTGTGTCCATATGGTTGCTTCTACTTGGAAGACTTCCTCTAATAGTTGCTTTGTGAGAATTTCTTTTGGTGACCCGTTTGCTACCAATCTACCGTCATGCATAACAAGGATCCGATCACAATAAGAGGCTGCTAGATTTAAGTCATGTAGGGCAGTAAGGACCGTCATGTTAGAACGTTGCAATACATCAAGAATATGAAGCTGATGGTGGATATCTAGATGATTCGTAGGTTCATCTAGAATAAAGAAGCTTGGCTCTTGGGCAATCGCTCTAGCAATAATGACACGCTGCTTCTCTCCGCCAGACAATGTAGCAAAACTACGTTGTTCATAACCTTCTAGTCCAACCTGTTTAAGCGCTTCTTGAGCAATGTCATGATCAACCTTTGTTTCTTGGTCAAGTAACCGTTTATGCGGATTTCTTCCCATGAGGACTATATCCAGTATGGAAAAATCAAAAGGAACTGTACTTTCTTGTCCAACGACAGCTATTTTTTTAGCAAATTCTTTATGATGATAAGAAGTAATTGCTTCATTATCTAACATAACTGCACCTTCAGCAGGCTTTAGCACTCTATATAACGTCTTTAAGAGTGTCGATTTCCCACTTCCGTTTGGACCAATTACTCCAACAAATTCCCCTTCGTTTACATTGAAACTGACATCTTGAACAATGGCTTGGTGATTTAATTCAGTAACTAACTCATTAACCATTAATTTCATTTTTCTCCACCTCCACCAAATGAATACGAGCTTTTCCTTAATAGCCAAATAAAGAAGGGCCCTCCACATAATGCCGTAATAATTCCGATCGGTAGTTCTTGCGGCGCTACTATTGTTCTTGCGATTATATCCGCCCAAATTAGAAAAAACGCTCCCACTAATGCACTAAGTGGAAGTACATATCGATGGTTAGAGCCGATCACTAATCGAACCATGTGAGGCACCATTAATCCTATAAATCCAATAGCACCACTAACAGAAACCAATACACCCGTTAATAGGGCCGTTAGAACAATGAGCCACTTCTTTAACCTTTGACTATCTACACCTAAGGTTGCTGCTGCGTCCTCTCCCATAAGCATAAGGTTAAGAGGTCTTGCAAGAATCCTTAGTATAATCAAAGCGAGTATTAGACTAATTAATGGTATTGGTAGCTGTGACCACTTTGCACCTGCGACACTCCCCATCATCCAAAACATTGCATCTCTAATTCCTTCTTCACGTGGAGCGGAAATGACAATATAACTAGTAACAGCTGAAAGCATCATAGATACAGCAATACCAGCCAGCAACAGTCGAACAGTGGAAATGCGTCCTTGTACCTGCGATAGAATAAACACAAGTAACACAGAAACCAACGCACCACCAAAAGCAGCTGTTGACAAGGCAAATTGTCCAAAAACAGAAAAAGCGCCGAAAATAATGACAAGTGTCGCCCCAACTGATGCACCAGAAGAAACACCTAAAATATATGGATCCGCCAAAGAATTTCTAACAAGTGCTTGGATAACGACTCCAACAAGAGCCAATCCCGCACCAACAACAGCTGCTAATATCACTCGTGGAAATCGAAGCTCCCAAATAATTTGTTGCTCGGCACGTGACCAGTCCGCTATGGTATAAGGTTCCATGAACGAAATCTTTGATAAGGTTACCTTCCACACAGTAAGAGGGGAAATTGTAACGGCACCTACCATCACTGAGATGGTCATTGATATTGTTAGGATAATGAGCATCGACCATGTTAAGAAAACAGGGGATCTCAGATGAAGACTTGAAGATAAGTTCACCTTTCTCTTAGTAACTTCTAACGTTTCCATTTCTTTACCTTTCACCGCTCCTTCTCTTCTGGCAAACATAAATCAACCTGGGAGAATCATTTTTCTCATACCTACTACCATTATAATTACCAAACGTGTGGAGAATCGTAAACCCAACTTCTTCTAACATTGCATCTAATTTCTCCCGTTCATATAATTTCACTCGTTCCTCATACTCTCTTAATGCACCTTGATCTTCTACCTTGATCTTCTTTACGACCGTATTGTTGATAATCATCCGATATTGAAGAATAGAAAGGTCATCAATGACATCTTTTGAAAAAGGTACAAGATGATTTTCTAAGAAAGATGGATTTAAATAATCAAATACAAAATATCCATTTGTTTTCAGAGCGCGATAAGCATTTGCTAACACTTTTTTATTCTGTTCATCCTCTTTAAAATAACCGAAGCTTGTAAAAAGATTAACAACTACATCAAAGTCATCTTTATAATATAGTTCTCTCATATCTGAGCGCACATAATGAATGTCTTTTGCGTACTCTTTCTTTTGGGCTTCATTTAATAATGCAGGTGACAAATCAACCCCCGTTACACGGAATCCTTTCTTAACAAACCACCTACTATGCCTCCCATTTCCACAACATAGATCTAGTAATGATTGACCTTTGGTCGTTGGCACAAACTTCATTAATTGAGTTAACTCCTTGTGAGCTAAGTCATCATTACGATGTTTATAGATTCTTAAATAGTCTTCATTAAAATGTTCTTCATACCAATTTTCCATTCTCTCCTCCGATAATAGTAATCATTACGTTTTTAAAAATGTATTTGTCCTAGTTTAATAGTTTCATCTACATTAAGAGTAAGCTACTGGACATAGCCTACTCTTAACTCACAATACATGTGTTAAATTGTTTTTCTAATTCAACCTTATCTAAATTTCTTCCAATGAAAACAAGCTCCGTTTTCCTTTTTTCTCCCTCTTGCCACTTCTTATCGGGTTTACCTGTGAACAACATATGTAGTCCTTGAAACACAATTCTTTCTTGCATCCCTTCGATATTCAATATCCCTTTATAACGAAGTAAGTCCTCTCCCTTTTCTTGAACCAAGTAGCTCATCCAACGATCTACCTTGTTCATATCAAGGGGCCTCTCTTCCGTAAATGCAATCGACGATACACGGTCATCATGATGATGGTGATGATGATCATCTAGAAAATGTGGGTTTACATTTAGCTTATGATCGACATTGAATGTGTGAATGTTTAAGATCTCTTCTAGATTGATCTGGCAATTCTCAGCATAGAGCCTTTTAGCTGTTGGATTCATTTGACTGACTCTTGCTTCTAGTTGTCTTATTTCATCTGCGTTGATTAAATCTTGCTTATTAAAAACAATCACATCCGCAAAGGCAATTTGTTCCTGCGCTTCGTCTTTTTTATCTAAGTGTTTTATAATGTGTTTACTATCTACAACTGTAACTATACTATCTACCTCAAACACCTCGCGTAGAATCTCATCAACGAAAAATGTCTGTGCAACAGGAGCCGGATCAGCCAAACCCGTTGTTTCAATGATTACTTGATCAAAATGCACATGTCCTTGTTCCATTGAAAAGTGTAAGGTACGAAGAATTTTAATTAAATCACCACGTACCGTGCAACAAATGCATCCATTGTTCATCTCTACAATTTCTTCCTCGGAATCCACAACAAGCTGATTATCAATCCCGACCTCGCCATATTCATTCACAATGACGGCTATCTTTTTATTATGTTTTTCAGTCAAAATACGATTAAGTAAGGTTGTCTTACCAGCTCCAAGATAACCTGTCAATATTGTTACGGGAATCCTAAATTGCTTCGTAAAAACCATTTCATCACTTCTCTCTTAATATTGTTTTGACACTTTCTTTACCTTTTCCGGGTCTTTAGAAATTCCTTTTGAAATTCCCTCTTCACGTGTAAACCCATCACCCGTGTATGTGTGACTTACTTTTCCTGTTAGATCTCGATTTAACACAAGTGAATTAACAAAGGTGCTCGCATCCTCCGACACCAATCCTTTGTACCAATTCCCAGAAGGGTACACGACTGCGACACAACGATCATCACACCGCCCATTGCAACGAGTTCTTGTTGTATGGATAAGATCATCTAAGTTTCTTTTGGAAATCTCATGACGAAACGCTTGTGTTACATCTTCAGCTCCCCACTTGTTACAACTACTCCCATTACAAAACAGCACATGGTGCTTTGTTTGACTAAGATCCCAAGTTGCCACTATATACACCCCCCAAAAAGTAATCATTACGATTTATAACTCATTCTTACCCTATTCTTTTAAAAATTATTCATCCCACTACAGAAAATCGTAATCATTACGATTATAGTCTTAAAAAATAAAAGCTGTCAATTACAGCTTTTATTAGGTGTAGCATTAGAATAAAAAGATTGGTACATTAAGATGTTCAAATCACAAAAAATGTATATCTCCACGTAACACAAGAAATGAAAAAAGAAGCCTCTCAAAAGTTCAATGAACTCATGAGAAGCCTCCGTTAATATCCTCAATGTTAGCAAACCACTCTCACCTTACTAACAAATCCCTATATACCAAGGGTTTCAGGGGCAGATTACATCATGCCGCCCATTCCACCCATTCCGCCCATGCCGCCCATATCAGGCATTCCGCCGCCGCCTTCGTTTTCCTCAGGCTTATCAGCGATTACAGCTTCTGTTGTTAGGAACATAGCTGATACTGAAGCAGCGTGTTGTAGAGCTGAACGTGTAACTTTAGTTGGGTCAACGATTCCAGCTTCAACCATGTTTACCCACTCGCCAGTTGCAGCGTTGAAACCTTGGCCAATAGCTTCACCTTTAAGGCGCTCAACGATAACAGATCCTTCAAGACCTGCATTGTGTGCGATTTGACGAACTGGCTCTTCAAGAGCACGTAGTACGATGTTCACACCTGTAGCTTCGTCGCCGTCAGCTTGAACTGCTTTAACAGCTTTAATAACGTTAACAAGTGCTGTACCACCACCAGCTACGATACCTTCTTCAACCGCAGCACGTGTTGAGTTTAATGCATCTTCAATGCGTAGTTTACGCTCTTTTAATTCCGTTTCAGTTGCGGCACCAACTTTAAGAACTGCTACACCACCAGCAAGCTTAGCTAGGCGCTCTTGTAGCTTTTCTTTGTCAAACTCAGATGTTGTTTCTTCAAGCTGAGCTTTGATTTGGCTTACGCGGCCAGCGATTGCAGCTGCGTCTCCCGCACCTTCAACGACTGTTGTGTTTTCTTTTGTAACAACAACTTTTCCAGCACGGCCAAGTTGAGTGATGTTCGCAGACTTAAGGTCAAGACCTAGGTCTTCTGTGATCACTTCACCACCTGTTAATGTTGCAATGTCTTCAAGCATTGCTTTACGACGGTCACCAAATCCTGGAGCTTTAACAGCTACAGCGTTGAATGTACCACGTAATTTGTTTACTACAAGTGTAGCAAGAGCTTCGCCTTCCACATCTTCAGCGATGATAAGGATTGGCTTACCTTGTTGTACAACTTGCTCAAGAACAGGAAGAACTTCTTGAATGTTAGAGATCTTCTTGTCAGTGATAAGTACATAAGGGTTATCAAGAACTGCTTCCATCTTATCAGAGTCAGTTACCATGTAAGGAGAAGCATATCCGCGATCGAATTGCATACCTTCTACTACTTCAAGCTCAGTAGAGAAACCTTTAGACTCTTCGATTGTGATAACGCCGTCGTTACCAACACGGTCCATTGCTTCTGCAATGATTTGACCTACTTCATCGTCAGCAGAAGAAATCGCTGCAACTTGTGCAATTGAAGCTTTTCCTTCGATTGGCTTCGAAATGCTTTTAAGCTCTGTAACTGCAGCAGCAGTTGCTTTTTCGATTCCTTTACGGATGACCATCGGGTTTGCACCAGATGTTACGTTTTTAAGACCTTCACGAATCATAGCTTGCGCAAGAACTGTTGCAGTTGTTGTACCGTCCCCTGCAATATCGTTTGTTTTGCTCGCTACTTCAGCAACAAGCTTTGCACCCATGTTTTCGAATGCATCTTCAAGCTCGATTTCTTTTGCGATTGTTACACCATCATTTGTAATTAATGGAGAACCAAATTTCTTCTCAAGAACAACGTTACGTCCTTTTGGTCCAAGTGTTACTTTCACAGCGTTCGCAAGTGCATCAACACCACGTAGCATTGAACGACGAGCGTCTTCACTAAACTTAATATCTTTAGCCATGTTTGTACCCTCCTAGAATTTTCCTGTTTTATGTAGAGACTAAGCTCTTTCTTTATTAGCCAATGATTGCAAGAATGTCGCTCTCACGTAAGATTAAATATTCTTTGCCTTCGAATTTCACTTCAGTACCTGCATATTTTGAAAAAATGATAGAATCTCCCGCATTTACTTCAAGAGCAACGCGCTCACCGTTGTCAGTCACACGACCAGTACCAACAGCTACCACTTTTCCTTCTTGAGGCTTTTCCTTTGCAGAATCTGGTAACACAATCCCGCTTGCAGTTTTTTCCTCTGATTCAACTAGTTCAATTACAACACGATCACCTAATGGCTTTAACAAGGAAAACACCCTCCTTCAAGATCTACAAATTAAATTTTTATTATTAGCACTCATCACCTTCGAGTGCTAACACAATTATTATAATAAGCATAACTGGGTATATTTGCAAGCATTTTGCAAAAAAAATTTTTGAAATTTGATGTGCGCTTTCAGTTACTTTAATATAAGTATTTTCTCTAAGAAACAAGACAAGCACATAATCAATTATGTTCTTACATAACGTAATAAAAGACTGCTTTCATGTAGGATTCAAAACAAACCTTCATTATCTTTTCCTAATTCAGTATTCTTATTCACACTATATTCGATAATACTTGGTGCTTTCCTTCAGCTTTTATGTAAAGCTTATGTTAAAATATGAAGATGCGTTTTGAGACTTTTTAACAAAGGGGAATTACACATTGAATAAACGGTATTGGTGGATTCTAATTACATACACGTTAATGCAATTTTCAGCTGTACCTGGCGTCTTACTTCTCAGAGAGCTCGACATTCCTTTAGAGCGTATACCGGGTATTTGGAGTATGTTTAGTTTTACGACTGGTTTAATCATTATCATCCTATTGCTTCTGCCTGAGATCCGTAATCGACATGAAGTAAGAGGTCGCTCTTCAAGAGGAGAAGCCATACGTTGGTCCATTATTGGTGTTTTCTTTGTTTTTGCTGCTCAGTATGCGGCAGCATTAATTGAGATGTTCCTACTCGGGATTGAACCTGGTTCTGAAAACACGGAGACCATCGTTGAGTTCGCAAAAGCTTTCCCTGCTTTTATTCTTGTTATATCAGTTATTGGCCCTATTTTAGAGGAAATTGTCTTTCGTTTAGTTATATTTGGAGCTCTTTACAAACGATTTAATTTCTGGATTTCAGGGATCCTTAGTTCACTAATTTTCGCTGCTGTTCATATGGACTTTACCCATTTACTCGTATACACAGCAATGGGACTAGTTTTTGCTTATCTATATGTAAAAACAAAACGCATCCTTGTGCCAATTATCGCACATGTTGCAATTAACCTTTTTGTTTCAATTGTTAATGTTTTGTTAGCAGACCAAATTGAAGATTGGATGGAGCAACTCGAACAACTTGAACAACAAACATCACTCATCATTGGAGGATTACTATGAGAGCATCACCGATCACAATGGCGCTCCTCTACTTTTCCATAGGTGTTTTACTAATATTCTTTGCTATTCAAAATGTGAACACCGCCGGTTGGAATTTTTGGAGCTATTTAATTGTTTCTTTTGCTGCAATTGATTTTATGATTGCCTATCGCTTTTATCGCTTACGAAAAGTGATTAAACAGCTCCAGAAGACAAATAAGAAGAAGAAAGACTAAAGGGGTCACTTCAAAGGTCTGATTTTGACCTTTGAAGTGACCCCGAAGCAATGAGCGGAGTCGCTACATTTTTTTTAAGCCTTGAGAGGAGAAACCCACTCCTCTCAAGGCGCGTAGCGAACGGAGCCATTGCCTCCTCTGTTACTGGCTTTTGCGACACCCCCCCAGGCAGTTCTTCCTTAATACTCCCCCCTCAAAGAAACACGTGTCTCACAAAATATAATATTAGGATACTCGTCACTATGACTAAAAACACTCTCACTCTTCGTTTGCCGTCCACCATTTACCACCTTCTATGTTTTTCATTCCTACATATTTTATATGCGGCAGGTGTGCAATTTCATACCTGCTCGTGTCCTTATCAATCAAAAAAGAGCACTATGCTTTTTGCATAATACTCCTCCAACCTATTTATCTTGAAACCAATTTTTCCTCCTGCCTTGCTGCTCGTTCAAGGAAGAAGGCTACTGGAATTGAAATAGCTGTGAGAACGGCAATCATAATAAACCCTTCATTAATTGCATGAAGACTTGCTTCTTCTAACGATCCGAGCGTAATCGCTAATTGACCTCTTCTCACTTCATAGTAAATCGAAACAAATACAATTCCTAGGGCGGAACTCATTTGTCTGATAACATTATTCACTGCAGACCCTCTGGAGATGAGATGACTAGGAATGGCATTCATTCCTGTCGTCGTTGAAGGCATACCGCTTAATCCCATACCGACCCCTCTAATAGCCATCCAAAAGAAAATCACGGCTAGAGACGTTTCAAGGCTCATAAACCCGAGAGGAAACGTACCAATAGCAACAACAATAAGGCCTGTAGATATGACGCCTGTTGGCCCTTTCCGGTCAAGAATCCGTCCACCCACACTCATAAATACTCCCGTTAACAGAGCTGACGGTAAAAAGATAAGACCTGTCATGATCGGACCAAAACCATACACTTGTTGAATTAACAATGGAATTAGAAATATTCCCGCAAACAAACCGACAGATGAAACACTCGCTATGATCATGCTATACGTATAGGCGGGCACACGAAACAACGCCAAGTCTAATAGAGGTTGCTCCTCTTTCTTTTCAATTTGAACAAATACATATAATAATACAACCCCAACCGCCACTAACGTAAGGTTCGTTGGCTCTGTTAAGTGAGCAAGTTCAGACATTCTTCCTAATGCATACAAAATCGCACCGACACCAAAAGTAATGGTTATAAATCCGTATTTATCAAATGTAATTTGCTTATTAGCAGTTGTAGTTGGTAAATAACGAAACGCAAACCAAATACCAATAAGGCCAAAGGGAACATTGACAAGAAATAAGTAAGTCCAATCTAATGCCTCAAGTAAAAACCCACCAAATGTCGGTCCAATGGTAGGTGCCATCATGGCAGAAATGCCCCATACTCCTGTCGCTAAGCCGCGTTCTTTTCGAGGAAAAGCTTCGAATATAAGCGCCATAGAAAGAGGCATCATGATTCCACCACCAATGCCTTGAAGCCCTCGGAAGATAATTAACGAACTCAGATTCCATGAAAGAGAACCGAGTAAAGAGCCTAACACAAAAATGGCTAACCCGAGAATATATAGTTTCTTTTTCCCAAACCGATCACCGAGATAGCCTGTAACTGGTACGGTCATCCCCATTGTTACCATAAATATCGTTATAACCCATCCAGTTGCAACCGCATCTGAATTAAACACATTCATTAGTTGTGGTACAGCTGGATTTAACATGCTATTATTTAAAATCATTGTAAAGGATCCGAGCAGCACAGCTACAACGACCATCCACTTTCCTGACACTTTCATTGTTATCCACACCATTTCGTCTGTCGAAATATTATAGCTGTATCATAACATAAGTGTTAATGCAGGAACACTATTTAGATCGACCTAGAACCACCAATAAGAGGCAAACCCCTTCTTTCTTTAGAGTCTACCTCTTTTTCCATTTAGATCGCTTCTTTTAACCCTTTACCAGCTGCTCCAAATCCATTTTCGTTGTTTCTCTTTTTAAATACGACGCTTTTCAAGTATGGCAATACCCATCTATCTCCACCGTAGCGACCAGCATTGGCTCCTGCTACTATAATAAACATTGAGATTAAGATCATCCACGGATTTGAAGAAATCGTTCCGGCAAACAAGAATGACATGTTCATTACTACTCCGAAGAAAGCTGCTGCTGATGTGAATACCCCTAAAATTAATCCTAATCCTACTAATACTTCTCCCCAGGCCACCATAAAGCTAAACATATCTGCGTTCGGGATCGCTATACTCTCTAAAAATGATACGTAGTTTGGATACATTAACGCTTCCCCGCTCATCACTGGGTTTGCCACGGATCCTTGTAAATAGCCTCCTGCGTTAAAGTCTCCAGTCACCTTTCCCCATCCTGCTGTTAACCAAGACCATCCTAGATATACTCGTAAGAACAACCATACTCCCGCGACATATTTGTTTTCTCTGAAAAATTGACCGATCATTGTAAGTCCTCCTTCTATTTGCTCTTTGTTTGTTCAACACTTCACATGAATTAGTGAAGTAGTTGATGTTTTTTTAGAGTCGGCTGTGATATTCCTTTTTGTTATGTGAATGTTTTCACAACCTTTTCTATATTCATAGTATAGGACAGGACAACCTTTTTGGCTACCCTATTTAAAGACATGTCAAACTATGTTCAATATCTCACAAAACAGTATAAAAAAGAGTGACTTCCATCACAGCAGAAGTCACTCTTTTATGCTTTCTTCTCGTTCTCTTTCCAACCTTTGAACTTTTCGATAGGTCAGATAAGACACCCAGATACTAAATTCATAAAGAAGCAATAACGGCAAAGTCACCATCAAATGAGACAAAATCTCTGGCGGTGTTATAAAACCAGCTATTACAAGCAAAACGAAATAAGCAAACTTCCTTACCTGCGCTAGTAAACTCGGTGTTAGCATCCCTAACCGGGTAAAAAACATCACAATAACAGGAAGTTGAAATAACAATCCAAATGGCAACGTTACTTGAAAGAGAAACGAAAAGTATTCATTAATCCCATACTGCTCAGTAATTCCTAATCGTTCTGACAAACTCCCCATAAATTGAACGATAAAGGGGAAAAGAACAAAGTACGAAAACGAAAGACCAGCTAGAAATAATATGAAAGCAAACGGAATATAGGCAAGTGTAGCCTTTTGTTCCTTCTCATGTAAGCCAGGACTAACAAACGCCCAAAGCTGATACAAGATGACTGGAAACGTGATAATGAGCGCACTTGCAAAAGCAAATGTCATAAATATCCGAATCGGATCCGTCATCTTAAAAGCATTCATTGGCAAGTCTTGAGCAGTAGGTGTGCTTTGCAAGTATGTTATTAACGGTGTAGCTAAAAAGAAGCCGGCAATTAGTGCCACGATGAAGAAGACTAAAGTTATAATAATTCTTCGTCTAAGCTCCACGATGTGGTCCATTACCGACATGTCTCTTTGTTCCATTTATAGACCCTTCCTACTTAGGCTTTATCGTTATCTTTTTTCTTGTTCTCATCTTCGTCTGCTAAGCCTTTTGTTGCGTTTTTAAATTCACGTAATGTATTCCCAGCAGCTTTTCCTAACTCTGGCAACTTCTTTGGACCAAAAATTAGTAACGCAACGATTGCAATCAATGCAATGCTGCCTGCTCCTAATCCACCCATAGGTAGCACCTCCTTGTCCTATTTTCATTATAGAGTGTGTTCAATTAGAAGGCAATGGCTTCTCGTGCTACACGTCCGTGTGAGAAAACCACTCCTATTTAAACAGAAGCTACACAGGGTAATGTTTTAAAAAATAAACCAATGCTTGTAGCTCAACCGAAAGATCAATATGGTGGACGCGTACAGTTTCCGGTACGTCGAGTCTAGCTGGTGTAAAGTTTAATATCCCTTGTATCCCTGCAGCGACTAATTGATCTGCAATCTTCTGTGCTGCAACTTGTGGCACCGTCAAAATGGCAACCGTTACTTCTGGGTCAATAACTTTCTCAAGATCACCTAGATGATGAACCGTTACGCCGCCTATTTCCTCACCAATTTTATGATCATCAACATCAAAAGCCATTACAATTCTTGTGTTATTATTTTTTGAAAAATTGTATTGTAAAAATGCCGTTCCTAAATTCCCGACACCAACAAGAACAACTTTTGTCAACTCATCTTGGTCTAGCGTTTTACGAAAAAAAGAAAGTAAATAATTCACATTATACCCATAGCCTTTTTTTCCTAGCGCTCCAAAATAAGAAAAGTCACGTCTTATCGTAGCCGAATCCACTTTCACTGCATCACTTAATTCAGTCGATGAGACACGTTGCTTACCTGAAGCAGACAAATTTTCTAAGAAACGATAATAAAGCGGCAACCGCTTCGCTGTTGCTTGAGGTATCTTCGTTTGATCAATTTTCATCCATTGCCTCCCTCCTACCATCGTTAAGTTAGCAATTCAAGACTACCGTTATTGTACACCATTTCACAGAGTTTGTAATCGTTTCACACATCTGTTCATGAAGTTGTTGAAAGATGCATTCTACGATACACTTAAGAGGTAACACCAAAAGGACGCTTTTCCCTTTTGGTGTTACCTCTTAGCAATGAGCGGAGCCGCCGTTTTCTTTTTAGTATTTTGAGTGCTCTTCTCAAAATACGTACGGCGCGCGGAGCCATTGCCAATCGGTATCCACTTTTTTTAGATAAGAGCCATTTTCCCTTTTGGTGTTACCTCTTAGCAATAAACAGAGCCGCCGTTTTCTTTTTAGTATTTTGAGTGCTCTTCTCAAAATACGTACGGCGTGTGGAGCCGTTGCCACTTTGGGCGCATTTTATTAATGAAAAACGTTTTTTTATAGGAAAAGATTTTATTAGTTAGGAATGAAATCCATGATTATTTTACAATGTAATAATGTTTGTAAGTCTTTTGGGATTGATCCCATTTTAACAAATATTAAATTAGATATCCAAACCGGGGAGCGTGTTGCCCTAGTTGGACGAAATGGTGCAGGTAAGTCAACATTACTAAAAATAATTGCAGGGCAACTTTCCTATGATAGTGGACAAGTTATGATGCCAAAAGGAACTGAGCTTGGCTACCTTGCTCAAAATACTGGCCTTGAATCAGAGTTATCCATTTGGGAAGAGATGTTAACCGTTTTTGCTCCTATACGTAAAATGGAAAAACAAATTCGGGACATGGAATTACAAATGTCTGATCCCTCCTTGCTCGAGAACGAAACTCGTTACAACAAGCTTTTAAAAGAATATGATCAGCTTCAAATCACTTTTAAAGATAAGGGTGGTTATCAGTATGAAGCTGACATTCGCGGTGTCCTTGCAGGGATGAATTTCGGTGACTTTGATTACGAAACAAAAATATCTACATTAAGTGGTGGTCAAAAAACGAGACTAGCGTTAGCAAAGTTATTGTTAACAAAGCCAGATCTTCTTATTCTTGACGAACCAACCAACCACTTAGATATTGCAACTCTTACTTGGCTTGAACAATATTTGGTTGGTTATAAGGGTGCGATTCTTATCGTGTCCCACGACCGCTACTTTTTAGATAAAATTGTGACAGAAGTGATCGAAATCTCCCGAACAAAATCAACCAAATTCATAGGAAATTATAGTGCTTATCTTGATGAAAAAGCAAAACGTTACGAACTCGAGTTAAAACAATACGAGAAACAACAAGATGAAGTCGCTAAGTTAGAAGACTTTATTCAACGGAACATTGCTAGAGCTTCGACAACGAAGCGAGCACAAAGTCGTAGGAAACAACTCGAACGAATGACTTTACTAGACCGTCCCGCTGGATCAGAGAAATCAGCTTCTTTTTCATTTGCGATTAAACGTCAAAGCGGAAAAGAGGTTATCCGTGCAACTGATCTTCATGTTGCTTATGGTAATGAAACGATCTTTCAAAATTTAAACCTTTCGATTGATCGAGAAGAAAGTGTGGCACTCATCGGGCCAAATGGCGCTGGGAAATCAACACTTCTAAAAGCACTAATGAAAGATATTCCATTAAAAGATGGGGTTATTCGCTTCGGTAGTAATGTGACAGTCGGTTATTATGACCAAGAACAAGCTAATCTAAAGTCTAACAAGCTCGTTTTACACGAGCTGTGGGATGACCATAATCTCTTACCCGAAAAAGAAATCAGAACGGTATTAGGTAACTTTCTTTTTAGCGGTGATGACGTACTAAAACCTGTTTCTACGTTAAGTGGAGGAGAAAAAGCGCGACTTGCCCTTGCAAAATTAATGATGAAAAAAGCAAATCTCCTAATTCTCGATGAGCCAACAAACCATTTGGATCTTGATGCAAAAGAAATTTTAGAAAATGCTCTAATCGATTATCCAGGAACCTTGTTATTTGTTTCTCATGACCGCTATTTCTTAAATCGCATTGCTACAAGGATGGCTGAGCTAGAAGAAGGACAGATCACGAATTATCTTGGCGATTATGATTATTATGTGGAAAAGAAAAATGAGACGGAACAACGTGAATTGCTAAGCCAACAAGAGAACGCAACAAACTCCACCCAAACAACGGCTGGAACACAAGCAGATAAGCGCTCATACGAACAAGACAAAGAGGCAAAAAAAGCCGAACGTCAGCGCCAACGCAGAATTGAGGAAATCGAAAAGCAAATTGACTCATTGGAAATGGCAATGGCTCAGAAAGAAGAAGACCTTTGTGATCCTTCTATTTATTCAGATCACGAAAAAGCGCAAACCATTCAAACTGAAATTGATGAAGCAAAAACCGAAATTGAAGCTCTCATGGAAGAATGGGAGGAACTGCAGGAGTAGAGGGGTCAACCCCTCTGTATACCTTCTCCGCGTTAAAACTACATCCGAAGTAGTAGTCATGATTAAAATGGTTCGATAGAGAGAAAGTGCTTATTGAGACGAACACCATCGGTTTTCGTCTCTCTTTTTTGTTAGTCCAAATTATATATCCAAGCAAAAGGATGAAGGACTTTAGAGATCATTCATTACCAACTCCCGCCTTTATTTTGTCATCTTGCTCAATTAATCAAACATTTATTTTAAAATGAAAAAAACGCCCAGTCAAAATGACTGCGCGCTGCGATTACGTAGTTACGGTTCCGCACATCGCTACTCTTGTTCCTTCGTTGCATGTTTCCGATCAAGATTCCATTTAATAAAGGCATACACAACAAAAACCCAAAGTACAGGATGAGTAAAATGTAATCCTATTTGTGACCGTCCTCCTAATAAACTATAAAGTCCAATCACAGCAACGACGTAAAAAAGAAAAAATAAATCATGTTCAAACAAAGGAACATTTACTTTTCGATTCTCTTTTCTTGGTATCAATAATTCAGCTACAACAGCGACCACAAAACAAAAACCAAGTATTACAAAAACTAAGTTTTTTCCAATCAATCCTTCTGTTAATCCAGGAAAATAATCCATAGCTAGCGCAACTGCGATCACTATGAGAACACTAATCCTCAACCGCCTGGCTAGGATTAATCGTTTTTCCAACTGCAAAATTATTCTCCTCCTTGCTTACAGACAACCAGTAATAATGGGCTGACACGACACAGAACATTGATGTCGCAGCTGCAACGACTCCTGAATCATTTAACAAAAGCAATGCAAATGAAGCAACGACTCCGGTTTGTAAAAAGAGCTGCTTATCCCGTCCTTCAAGCTGCAGTCGTCTACGCCAAAGAATAATGGCTCCTAACAAGTAACTCGTAACAAATAGCTGCGTCCAGTTTGAATGACGGAAGATCTTCAAATTCATAGCCATTTTTCTCTGAATCGTATCTGTAATATAACGGATATCTCCATTTAATAACCGGTCAAATGCCATTCCTATATGGGTCTGTTCTCCTGTTAATTGTAGCATATAGAGAAAGAAGAATAATGCACTCAAAGACAAAGCAAACACAATGAGAAGAAAACGCCATGACCATCTTTTTGTTACCATGCGATAAAAGAAAAAAGCAAATGCGATTCCTGCTGATAATGTTGCCCCGGCATTTGTACCTAACGTACTTTTGCCCAAAATCACAATACAACAAGCAAAGAGCGTAATTATTAAAGCGGTCGAGCGTTTTTTTTGCATGGATACTACTAATGGACTGATAACCATTATGGAAGAAATGATATACACTCCTGCAAATTCATTACCGATTCCATAGTATCTAGCCCCAATAATTGGATCATACCCTAAATATGAGCGTTGCATTAACGTAAACCCAAGGATAATATCAACTGTAATAAGTAGAAATGTAAATAACCCGATCCAAAAAATTGGTTTCTCGCTTCCCTTTCCCACTACGTATCCAAATAATAAAGAGCTTGCTATTAAGCTCAATACAAATCCGCTGATTCCAAGTGTTTTCACAGTACCTGACAATGCAAGAAACCAAAACGGTGACCACAATGCTGATAACAGAATTAACCTCGTTATGTAGCGCCACGTCCGTCTTTTTTTTGTGCCAAATGCTCCATAAATAGCAGCACCTATTAAAGCAACGACTAAACAAGTGATATAAATGGATAGAACACTGGCTCTACTTTTATAGATTAGCACAATTTCATCAACTGTTTGGAAAAAAGGAGCTTTATCCACAACACCTACATTTGCTCGTAACACTTGATTTCCTGAATAAAATTCTGAAGAAAGATTAAAGGTGCCGAGTAGTGTTGGAACGATATCAATACTACTTAGTAAGTATTCTTGTCTTGTTGTATTAGAAGTAAGGTATCCTCCCTTTTGTTGTCCCCAATAAAAAACAGGTGCCAACTGCAGCTTTTCATCATAAGCTTGTTTGTTCATCATTGGCGAAATCAGCCACAATTCATCAACTTCCTGACGCGCTTGTTTCAAAAATAATTGTAACCTCTTTAATTGTCTTTCTTGTTCATTTAGAAAGTGCGACTCCTCCATGTAGAACATTTGGTCATATAAACGATGCAAGTCGCCCCACTCGATGACGAAGAAACGATTTTGTTTTTCCCCAATTGTTGATAGTTTGTTAATAAGAAAGTCAATATCCATCTCCATTCCATTCGGAGAACCTGCCTTCTCTTTAACAGACTGAGTAATATCGCCATTAACCGTGCCACTCTGATCTAATGCAAGTAAGGAACCGTAACGAATTCTTTCTTCCAACGTGTCACTATGACCATACACTTGGCGAACAATTGCCGCCTCACGCAGCATTTCACCAAAATCACCAACTTGGCCTCGGTGCGTTCCCTGTTCATTTTTATTATTTAAACGATGAAAGTCGGGATGCAATAAGCCTTCTGTTCTGTTTATTCCAGTCAATTGATGTACCCACTCGCTTGCCGGAAACCCATTCACTTCTTCTGTCGTTTCATAGCTATTCCAGCCTTGGACACCAACAGCCTTAGCTCCAGCTCCCATTGTAACCATATTATTTAAATACGAATAAGGGCCATCCGGTCTGACATTCATAGCACCAATAGCAGCCTCTTCCCAGAGCTCGCTAGTTCCCTTATTGTGGATAAACCAATGCGCTTCCGTCATAGAAAGTCCAGGAACTAAAATAACAGCAATTTTTTCTTTTTTTTCTGTTGTTTCAGCATAACTCAACAAATTACTTTGGAAAATAGTTATCAATATTAGAAGTAATATAAGCTTTCTCCACATCTCTCTCAAACCTTTTTGGGCTAATTTTCTGACATATCCACAATATCCACAAAGTTACCAACAGTCGAAATACCGTTTTTTAAGGGGTTTACGAATTTACTCACATTATCCACCTAGTTATCCACATATAAGTTAATAACAACTTTATTCGCGTACTTTCTGGTATTTTTCTGTTTACCCACATTGTTAACAACGTTGTGGATAAAACTTGTTAACAAATTTTTACGAAATACGACAAAAAACAACTTGAGTTTAGCAATTTCACTACCTTTTTAATCAAATTTCTATAGAAAGCACCAATCTCTTCTCTTTTACAAACTAAAAAAACCACCTATTGTTAGCTTTCGCGCCAATAAGTGGTTTTAAACATATTTACTGTTGTTCTAGATCAAGTCCTGGATTTCCATTCAAGTCGTAGGAAGCAAACTTCTGTTTTCTCCATTTGATACTAGCAGCAGAACCTATCATAGCTGCATTATCCGTACAAAGCGACAAAGGTGGAATTCTCAAATCAACAGTTGTTGCTTGAAATTCGTTCTCTAAAGCTTGACGCAAACCTTTATTGGCTGCTACACCTCCAGCTAATAACAGTTGGTTTACTTCATATTTATCAACTGCCCGCCTTGTTTTTCCTACAAGAACATCAATAACACTAGCTTGGAAACTTGCTGCTACATTTTCAATTTTCACTTCTTCGCCACGCTGTTTGAAATTGTGCAATGTGTTAATAACTGATGATTTTAATCCACTAAAACTAAAATCAAATGAATCCGGCTCCAACCATGAGCGAGGAAATTCAATTGTTTCACTTCCCTCTGCAGCAAGACGGTCGATGTGCGGGCCTCCCGGATAAGGTAAACCAAGCGTTCTCGCAACTTTATCATACGCCTCTCCTACTGCGTCATCCCTTGTCTCTCCAATGATTTCAAAATGACCATCTTCCTTCATATAAACAAGTTCTGTATGACCACCTGAAACAACCAATGCTAATAATGGAAACGTAATCGGTTCAACAAGTTGATTCGCATAAATATGTCCAGCAATATGATGAACACCAATTAACGGGATATTATGTGCAAAAGCAATCGCTTTCGCTGCATTGACACCAATTAATAACGCCCCAACAAGACCTGGTCCTTCCGTAACGGCAACAGCACTTAAGTCCGCAAATGTCACATTTGCCTCCTCCATTGCCTGTTCAATAATGATCGTAATTTGTTCCACATGATGCCTGGATGCTACTTCAGGCACAACCCCACCAAACCTTTTATGACTTTCAATTTGAGAAGATACGACATTACTTAAAATCTTCGTTCCATTTTCAATGACTGCAGCTGACGTTTCATCACAGCTTGTCTCGATCGCTAATATAATTTCCTTTTCACTCATCATCTAGTTTCACCCACATCACTAAAGCATCTTCTAAATTATCAGCATAATAATTTTTCCTTATGCCACCTTCAACAAATCCCATTTTTCGGTAAAGCTTTTGTGCAATCGTATTCGACACACGTACTTCTAATGAAAGTTTCGAGACACCCATTTGCTTCAAAAAAGAAATAACATATTGTAATAACCTTTCCCCATGCCCTTGTCCTCGACTTTTCGAGTGAATGGCTATATTCGTCACTTGAGCTTCATCCATCACTACCCATAATCCACAATACCCTATGATCTCACCTTTCACTTCATAAACGAGGTATTGCGCAAATTGGTTCGTTGTTAATTCGTTTAGAAAAATAGTCGGATCCCACGGCGTAGTAAAAGCATCACGTTCCACTTCCATTACTACTTCTAAATCATCAATTGTCATAAAACGAATCGTCTCTTTTTCCTGCTCAATCATTTTCAGTGCCCTTTTCTTTCTGAGCCTTTTGCCAATTGGCTTCCGCTTCTGCTAGCTGTAAATAATTTGGTACAAACGAGTGTACAGAATCGCCATCTGTTATTAATGCTTGACCTAACCTCGCTAATTCTGCAGGCCTTGGCAAAGCCATCGACCCGCAAGCAAAGTGAGCATGATCCCCGAGTTTTTCACGAATCATTGCTTCATGCATCGAGACATCTTGCCCAATAAATAATACAGGCTGTTCTAACCCTTTTAAGTAAACAAGCCAATCCTCTAACATAATTAAGCGGTCATTTACTTGTTCGAATACGTCCAAACCGTTTGTTTCATAATGGCCCGTATATACTTGTCCACGCCTTGCATCCATAATCGGGGAGACAACACCTTGAAAAAAACGGCCTGTCTGTGCTAGCACAGCAATACTTGATACACCTACAACCGGTATATTTAATGACCAAGCAAGCGTCTTGGCTGTTGTGACACCGATTCGGACCCCAGTATAGGACCCTGGTCCATTAGCTACAACAATTTTTTCTAACTCATTCGGCTTGACACTGACTTCACTCATTAATTGATCGATAGCTGGCATGAGCCTAATCGAATGATTTTTTTTTATATTTGTTGTTACTTCACCCAATGTTCGATCACCCTCTGTAACAGCTAACCCCATTACAAATGATGATGTATCAATCGCTAATGTTTTACTCATAACGCAACTCCTTTAATAACTCCAAAGAACGGCTCCCAGTCGTTTGAACCGTAATCTTCCTACTTATTTCTCCTATATGGAATAAAGAAATCGCGAGGCGATCTTCCGGTAACTGATTTGGAATCATACTAGGCCACTCAATTACAGAAACACCTTCACCATAAAAGTATTCCTCTAACCCCAAATCCTCCATCTCATCTTCCATTCGATAAACATCCATGTGATAAAGTGGGATACGCCCCTTGTATTCTTTGATAATCGTAAATGTTGGACTATTTACAACACGCTTGACACCAAGACCTTTGGCAAATCCTTTAGTAAAACTTGTTTTTCCTGCACCAAGATCTCCTTCAAGCGTGATCACATCACCAGGTTGCACAACACCAGCTAACTTCTCCGCTAGTTGCATCGTCTCCTCTGGCGACTCTGTTATAATGTTCCACTCCTCCACTACCTTCACCCGCGCTTTTTGAAATGATTATACCCGTTCTTTTCTACCTTTTTCATTTGATTGTCTTCTAGTAAAAATACACCAGGTTCTCCCTCTTCGACAAACCCTATTACCTCAAATATCAGACCTTTTTTACAAAATTCGGTTTCTAAGTCTTTTGCACCCTCTTTTGGAACCGTCCCAATCAATACAAAATCTTCCCCGCCAAATAATGCATACTTCAATTGCTTGTCTTTGGGATATGAGTGCATCGCTTGATGAATCGGAAGCTTGTCTGTTTCAATTATGAATCTCGCCTGGCTTGCTTCGGCTAACTCATTCGCTTCACTAGCTACACCATCACTAACATCATTTAACGATATTCGCTTGTTTGAGGTTGAAAGGATCCTTCCTTCGACTACATGAGGAATCGGCTCCTGATGAGCTTTCACAAGTTCTTGCTCCTCTTTAGACAAAGGACCATTTAATCCTTTTTGAAACAATAAATCTAGCCCCGCTGCTGACGTACCAGCATACCCCGTTAGAAAAATAAGATCGCCCGCTTTAGCCTGATCACGATATCTAGCTTTCCCGCGTTCCACTGACCCTATTGCCGTCACCGTTAAAACAAGTACATCACTTGTAGATACCGTATCTCCACCGATTAAATCCATTCGATACGTTTCTGCTAACTCATTCATCCCTTTATATACTTGATTTAACTCCTCCTCCGCCCATGATGGCGGTACAGCAATTGACACAAGATAATAGGTAGGAATTGCCCCCATGGCAGCAAGATCACTAACATTGATCGCTAATCCTTTTTTCCCTATTTGATAGGGACTAAGTGTATCACGACGAAAGTGAACCCCTTCAACCATTGTATCTACACAAACGACTTGTTCCATTTGTTCCGATCCAGAATAAACAGCTGCATCGTCTCCCACTCCACAAACAAGCCCTTTTTGATAAGTCTCTTTAGGTGTAATTTTTGAAATAAATGCAAACTCATCTTCCATTGTAACCGACCCTCTCGAACAAAATCATAAATCTGCAAAAAAACCTTAGGATTTCTACATACCTAAGGGGTGTCTCTTCTAGTTTATCCGATTTTAACCGAAATGCCCAAGCAAATAGATAAGGAGAAGGAAGATCTAATGTTATTTAAGCAACTAAACAGCAAAAATACCTCAACTTACCCAAACAAAATCTATTCAGCATAAAGTTTATCAGTAAACGAAACGATTTTTTGCATAGAAAAAACCGAAACATATTCGTTTCGGCTTCTTGTTGGTATTGCGGGGGACGGATTTGAACCGCCGACCTTCGGGTTATGAGCCCGACGAGCTACCAGACTGCTCCACCCCGCGTCGTTATAAAGTGAATTGATGATGCTAACCAATGTCTCTACACTAATTAGTATAGACAACACTAACTTATTTTATACAAATAAATTTGCCTGGCAACGTCCTACTCTCACAGGGGGAAGCCCCCAACTACCATCGGCGCAAAAGAGCTTAACGACCGTGTTCGGCATGGGAACGGGTGTGACCTCTTCGCTATCGCCACCAGACTATTTTCTCTGACACAAGTTCTATAATACCACGTTCTTAAACTGGAAGCAAGCTTCTTTCAATTTTTTTCAATACTACAATAAGAGCATAGGAAAAACCACTTCCCCATGCTCATTTCTCATTACTTCGCTGTGTCAATCGCTTGAACAAAAGTGTCAATAATATCCTTCTCGTCTTCAATCCCTACTGAGATACGAACCAATTGCGCACCGATTCCAAGTTCTTTTCTAAGTTTGTCGGGAACCGTGCGATGAGATGTGCGAAGTGGGTAAGATACCGTCGTTTCAACACCCGCTAATGTAGGGGCAATTTTTACCCATCCAAGCGAGCGGAAAAACTCCTCAACATTTACATAGTCAGCTAAATCAATACTGACCATAGCTCCATTTCCTTTTTCAGAAACATGTTCAGGGTAAAAGACACGAGCCACTCCCTCGTGAGACTCTAATGCTTCAGCAAGCATTTTCGCATTATGACTTTGTCGCTCCATACGTAAACTTAATGTCTTTAAGCCACGGCAAGCGAGCCAAGCCTCAAATGGACTCAAGTTACACCCAAGAGTAATCACTTTCCCCTTTGCCTTATCAATAAGCGATTGCTCCCCAACAAGAACTCCTGCGGTTACATCACTATGTCCCCCAATATACTTTGTCGCACTATGAACAACAAGATCAGCACCAAGTGTGGCAGGCTGCAACAAATAAGGTGTAGCAAAGGTATTATCAATCATTGTCTTAACGCCTTTTTCTTTCGCTAAAGCAATGACCTCCTCAAGCTTTTCAACTCGAAGCAGCGGGTTTGTTACAGATTCTGTATAAATCAAAACCGTTTTATCGGTGAAAGCAGCTTCAACTACATTCAAATCTTGAAAGGAAACAAAGCTAACATCAATGCCAAAGTTAGGCAGCTCCTGTGCAAACATCTGATACGTTCCTCCGTATAAATCATCAGATGCCAAAACATGATCTCCTGGATTTGCAACAGCTAATACTCCCGCTAATATTGCTGACATTCCGGATGATGTTGCAATTCCATCATCAGTCTCCTCAAGTAAGGCAATACCTTTTCCAAGATCATCTGTATTTGGATTGCTATATCTAGAGTATAGATATTCTTTTTCCCCATCATAGAAACTTTCCATATCATCTAAATCAGTAAATACAAATGCTGATGTTTGATAAATCGGCTTTGCTTTACTCGCATTTCTTGCTGGTTCTTTTGTTTGAAAATGTACAGTCTTCGTATTAAAATTTGTTTCTCTCATCTTCCCATCCCCTAATCTATGATTACTTCGTGATTGAAAAACCAAATACAAACATTGTGATTGATCCTACAATAGACAAGCTTATGTAAGAAATAAGTTGTTTCCACGCTTTCTTTTGGTAAAGTTGTACCGTTTCTGTACTAAAAGTCGAAAACGTAGTAAATGCCCCAAAAAAACCAATAGCTATAAGTAAGAAAGCTGGTTCTTCATAGGCTCCAAGTGGAATTGCACTGTAATAGCTACCGTAGAAAAGCCCTAATCCGAGTGATCCAAGTACATTCACAATTAACATAGCGACCGGAAACGGCGGTTTAGGAAATCTGTTCATTATGGCTAGCCCCAATAAGTAGCGAAGTATTGCACCTATCGCTCCTCCAACACTGACCAGTAGTAGGTTCAACCTTGTTCCACCTCCTGCGAAGCTTGTCGTTTTCCTACTTTTTGTCCCACTATATATCCAGCTAGTGCACACACTAGTCCTCCAAAAACGGATAATAAGATATACAAGGCACTAAGCCACCCAGTATGTTCTAGAAACAAAAAGACACTATCACTAGCAAGAGTTGACATAGTAGTAAACCCACCACATAAACCAACACCAAGCCCTGCTTTAAGCCATTCACGCGGGACCTTTATAATAAACCATCCAGTCAAAAAACCTAGAAGAAAGCTCCCACTTAAATTCTCTATGATTGTCCCAATTGGATAGCCTGTTGCTAATGTATAGAGATTTAAATAATAGCGGAGGCTTGTCCCAATAGCTGATCCAATTGCAATCGCCACGATATTTTTCCATATATAATGTTTCAAAATGGATGCTCCTTAATTCGTACGAATAGTTTGATTTTATCTTACTCTAGAGTTGGGAGCAAGGACCTAGCTTGTTCTAATAATAAAGTAAATCTATTCTTATGTGCCTAGTATTCTCTTACGAACGATTGAGCAAGCCTTGCATATTCTATAAGGAGGATGTGAAAAACTCAATAATTCGAAGAAAGGGACAAATTATCTTGCTACACATTGCATTTACAAAAGCAGATTATTTACTTCCAACTTGATCGATTATTTATGTTTTATTACAGGCACCTCACACTCAATTAGGGTGCCTTTTACTTTGTTAAGGAGGTGCATGTATACGATGAATGCTGACCCAGAACCCCTTAGTCTGCTATTAAATAAACATTTATTTAATATCCACATGCACCTTTTTGCCTGTGGTGACACATCTTAGAAGGAGGTCATAACATGGCTAGACTTAACAATGAAACAAGAGAGGATTATGATAATCACTTAATAGAGTTACTAAAGAAAGACGCGAATCGTCAATTCCGTGAAGACTTCCTGCAGTTACATCCGACTGACCAAGCTGAGTTTTATACGAAACTGGAAAAGGAACAACGGCAAAGTCTTTATGAAATGATCAACCCAGAGGAAATGGCTGATGTCTTCCAAGCTCTTGAACTGCAAGAACAAAAAGAGTTAATCCTTGAACTTGATCAACATTATACTTCAGAAATGATAAACCATCTGTACACAGATGATGCAGCTGACTTACTCTCTCAACTAGATGAAAGCGCGGCGCACGCTCTCTTAAAAGCAATGGATTTAGAGGATGCTAACGATGTAAAAGAGTTAATGGCCTATCCGCCTAAAACTGCTGGTGCAATTATGACAAAAGAATTCATTTCACTTGCTTCCTCACATAGTGCACAACAAGTGATAGAGCAATTACGAGCAGAAGCGCCAAATGCCGAAACGATATATTATTTATATGTCGTAAATGAACAGGATCAACTTGTAGGGGTTGTCTCTTTAAGAGACTTGCTAACAGCACAGTCAAATGATTTAGTTCAAAACTTAATGAGCTGTCGGGTTATCTCCGTTGATTCAGGCACGAATCAAGAAGAAGTCGCCAAAATGATTAAAAAATATAACTTCTTAGCTGCCCCCGTTGTTAGTTCAGATGGCACCCTACTAGGGATTGTTACCGTTGATGATGTCATTGATGTTTTAGAGGACGAAGCTACTGAAGACTTAGGTGAATTTACAGCCGCTAGAGGGGCAACAGATATCAATGTTTCAGCATTTACAGCTGCAAAATTACGTGCACCTTGGATTGTCCTCCTTATGTTTTTTGGTCTTCTTACTGCTGGAGTAATAGAACAATTTGAAGAAACACTTAATCAAATCATTTTACTCGCTGCTTTTATCCCCTTATTAATGGGATCAGCAGGAAACGCTGGTACACAATCACTAGCAGTTGTTGTTCGAGGTCTAGCACTTGGTACACTTGAGAAGAAAGGGCTCTTCCGAACTCTCTTTAAAGAGTTCAGCACGGGTATGATAATTGGATTCATTTGTGCAATGACGTTATTACTTATCATTCCGATTTTTTATGGAAGTTTAATGGTAGCTTTTATTGTTGGTATTTCCATCTTTTGTTCGTTAAGTGTTGCAACGATTGTTGGGGCAACGGTTCCTCTCATTATTCATAAATTAAAAATAGATCCAGCCTTTGCTTCCGGGCCTTTCATTACAACTGTAAATGATATATTAGGCTTGTTAATCTACTTTACGATTGCAACAAGCCTGCTTCATTATTTGTAAACTAGTTGTTTTATTAAATAAAAAAATTTGATTAGAGTAACTTAAAACTACATGTGGTTACTCTTTTTACCTTCCAATAGATCTCACCTCGTTTCCTGTTTAAAAATTCGCTATAATGAGATTAGCCTCTTTAAGATAGGAAGATACTATGGAAGTATTAAAGCATTTAATATTTGAATATGGTTATTTTGGAATTTTTATTGCACTCGTTGGTGGGATCGTAGGGCTTCCTTTACCTGATGAGGTATTGCTTCTAACCATTGGTTATTATGCCTACCTTGGTAGAATTGATTTGTTAACAGCAATAATAAGTTCTTATTTAGGATCTATTATTGGAATTACAATTAGTTATATACTCGGAGCTAAATTAGGTCTTCCATTCCTTTTGAAATATGGTCCTAAACTCCATTTATCTCATACTAGAATAAGTAAAGCTCAACAGTTGTTCGCAAAGCATGGGGCTTGGCTCTTATTAATTGGCTATTTCATACCTGGCATAAGACATATTACAGGGTACCTAGCTGGTATCTCTCGATTGAAACTTCAAATATTCATACTCTACTCTTATGTAGGTGCCTTATTTTGGGTTACTCTATTTGTTTTATCTGGCTATGAACTTGGGATTAGATGGTACTTTGTTAAACAGTCCTTTGAAACATACAAGTTTGTTATTTATTTTGCTCTTTCAGCTCTCATAGCTGTTATTTCAATCCTTTTCTTTTTTAAATTCAAAGCAAAGAAAACCTAACCACCTGAATCAGATGGTTAGGTTTTCTAATATATGCAAGACTGCAATCTTATAGAAAGTAACTATTGGCTTGGACAAAGAACTGTGATTGTTCATAGTTATAAGTAACTTTTGAAAAGTCGAATGGCTGGCCATTGGTTAAATGAAAAATCGTTTCCACGCATAGTTTAGGTGATCCAGCTTTCAATCCTAAATACCCCGCTTCTTCTTCACTTAGCTTATCCACTTGAAGGTACATATCGGAAAAGCCGACCTTTAATCCCAATCCTTCCTTAATGTAATCAAAAATGGATTCAGAAACAATTTCGCTATTCAAATAGGTAATGATCGATTTATTATAAAACGATTCTTCTAAGCATAACGTTTGTCCGTTTATATAACGAACTCTTTTTACATAATAAACATCGTCATCACGGTCAATATTTAAGTTAGCAGCTGCTTCTTCTGTTGGCTTCCTTACTTCCAATTCAATTGCTTCTGACGTGACATGAAAATCCTCTAAGTTCTCTTTAAATCCTTGATTAGAAAGGAGACTAATATATCCTTTTCTCTTATGTCTTCTTACAAAAATTCCGCTGCCTCTTACTTGGAATACGACTCCTTTTCTTTCTAATAGATCTAAAGCCTTAATAATCGTACTCTTACTCGCTTCAAATTGAGTCATTAATTTTTCTAAAACGGGCAGTTTATCTCCTTGTTGAAGATCATTATCCTCAATATACTTTTCAATTTCATTCGCGATTTGCTGGTACTTTAACATATCCATTACCCCATTAGTTTGTTTGTCTCATTTAATATCAAAATTATAGCATAAACTTATCAAAAGCTCATTCAACCCTACTATACACAAATAAATATTTTATCAAGGTATTGATTAATTATACCGGTACAATTATAATGTGAGTGTATAAACAATTATAAAGGGGGGGTTTAAAGTGTCAGGAAAAGTTAGAGATTATACGAAGCTAGCGAGTGACATTTTAGAAGCTGTTGGCGGAGAAGAGAATGTTGTTGGAGTAACACGTTGCGCAACTAGGCTTAGAATCGTACTAAAACGATCTAAACCAGAAGCCAAACAAAAAGTATCATCTTTGCCAGGAGTCATTACCGTAGTAGAAAATAGCGGACAATTCCAAGTTGTCATTGGGCAACATGTAGGAGAAGTCTATGAACAATTCTCAAGTTTAGTTAGTGTTGACACATCCGATGAACAAAGTGAGAACAAAGGAACCATTTTAAACCGTGTCATTGCGACCATGTCAGCCGTATTTGCGCCATTTATTTACATCTTAGCTGCAGCTGGTATTATACAAGGTTCTCTTATTGTCATAAATTTATTACTCCCTAGCTTTGCAAATACAGGGACTTATCAAGTTTTTAGCTTTATTTCATGGGCACCATTTACGTTCTTACCGATTTTCATCGCCATTACGGCATCGAAGCATTTTAAAACAAATACCTATATTGCGGTAGCTTGTAGTGCTGCATTAGTAAGTCCAACATGGGCAGAGATCGCTGCACAAATTGCAGCTGGTGAGACCATTACGTTCTTAGGGGTTGCCTTATCTGAAACCGTATACACATCATCTGTCCTACCACCTCTATTTTTAGTGTGGATCTTGTCCTACCTTGAAAAGTTTTTAAATAAAAACATGAATGAAGTTGTTCGACCATTATTTGTTCCATTTATCTGCATGGTCATCATGGTACCTTTAACGATTGCCTTAATCGGCCCTGTTACAACAGCGGGAGCTACTGGAATCGCTAATGGTTATAACTTCTTAGCTGAAACGGCACCTGCTTTAGCGGGAGCAATTATCGGCGCATTCTGGCAAGTACTCGTTATTTTTGGGGTTCACTGGGGTATCACTCCAATGGTCCTAGCAAACTATGATTTATATGGCCGTGATTCATTCCAGGCGTATCAAACGATTGCGGTTATTGCGCAAGTCGGCGCGGTTCTTGGCGTTATTTTAAAAGCAAGAAGTCAAGAAACTCGAAAAGTTGGGGTTTCTGCAGGTGTAACTGGGATATTTGGGATTACAGAACCAGCGATTTATGGGATTACCTTAAGGTTTAAAAAGCCATTTATTTTCGGTTGTATTTCCGGAGCGGTTGGGGCTATTGTGGCAAGTTTCTTTAACCCATATTATTTTGCCTATGCTGGTTTACCAGGACCGCTAACACTTGTCAATGGAATTAGCGCTGATTATCCATCATCCATTTGGGGAATTTTAATTGGTTCTGCGATTGCTATTATTCTTCCTGTAGTTTTAATTCAAATCTTTGGATATGGTGAGGATACGGCTAAACAAGCAGGCAGTGACAACTTAGTAGATGAGCAAGGCCAAAGCGGCGACCGCTTACAAGCAAATAACTCAAACAATAATGAAGAAACACTTAATGCTCCATTTAGTGGGAAAGTCATACCACTTCGCGAAGTTCCAGATGAAGTATTTAGCTCGGGAGCGATGGGCCAAGGTTTAGCAATTGAGCCAACGGATAACAAATTATATGCTCCGTTTGATGGAAGTGTAGTAATGGTTGCACCTACAAAGCATGCGATCGGCTTACGTTCAGAATCAGGTGTTGAAATGCTTGTTCATATTGGATTAGATACCGTTTCATTAGATGGAACACCTTTCAGCTTACAAGTGAAAGACGGCGACAAAGTGAAAAAAGGTGATTTACTTATTACCTTTGATAAAGAATTAATTGAGAACAAAGGCTTAAAAACGATTACACCAATTATCATTACGAATTCACATGCTTACAAAGAAGTGATCGTTTCGGATCTTACAGCTTGTACGTTAGACGAAGAATTAATGACAGTAGTGAAATAAGGAGGAATTTAAAATGAGTAAAATGCCAAAAGACTTTTTATGGGGCGGCGCTTTAGCCGCTCACCAATTCGAAGGTGGATGGAATCAAGGAGGGAAAGGAGCTAGTGTCGTTGATGTTATGACTGCTGGTGCACATGGTGTGCCAAGAAAAATTACAGAGACAATTGAAGAAAATGAATTTTATCCAAACCATGAAGCAATCGACTTTTATAACAACTATAAAGAGGATATCGCTTTATTTGCCGAAATGGGATTAAAATGCTTACGAACATCCATTGGCTGGAGCAGAATTTTCCCAAAAGGGGATGAGACCGAACCAAATGTAGCAGGTTTGCAATTCTATGATGAGGTATTTGCTGAATTACTCAAACACGGCATTGAACCTGTCATTACATTATCCCACTTTGAAATGCCGCTACATTTAGCAAGAGAATATGGAGGATTTAGAAACAGAAAAGTAGTAGACTTCTTCGCAAAGTTCGCTGAGGTTTGTTTCAACCGCTATAAAGATAAAGTAAAATACTGGATGACATTTAACGAAATTAATAACAAAATGGATGTGAATAACCCCCTATTCCTATGGACCAACTCTGGTGTAACTGTACAAGAAGGGGAAAATGCAAAAGAAGTTATGTATCAAGCAGGACATCATGAATTGCTTGCAAGTGCATTAGCTGTCGCAAAAGGAAGAGAAATTAACCCTGAGTTCCAAATTGGAGCCATGGTTTCACATGTACCGATCTACCCTTATTCATCAAACCCAGAAGATGTCATGTTAGCGGAAGAATACATGAGACAACGCTACTTCTTCCCTGATGTGCATGTCCGTGGGTATTATCCTAGCTATGCGTTGAAAGAGTTTGAAAGAGAAGGATATGATATTAAGTTTGAAGACGGGGATGAAGAGATTTTACGAAATGGTACCGTTGACTACTTAGGATTTAGTTATTACATGTCTACAACTGTAAAAAGTGATGTAGTAAGCGATAATACAGGCGATATCGTAAATGGTGCACTGCCTCATGGTGTAGAAAATCCATACATTAAATCTAGTGATTGGGGCTGGGCAATTGATCCAACAGGCTTAAGATACACATTAAACCGTTTCTATGACAGGTACCAAATCCCATTATTTATCGTCGAAAATGGCTTTGGCGCTGTTGATACGTTCACAGAAGATGGCTCAATCAATGACCTAGAAAGAATCAATTATTTAAAATCACACATCGAGGCATTAGAAACGGCTGTCACCTACGATGGTGTTGAATTAATGGGTTATACTCCATGGGGAATCATTGATATCGTGTCATTTACAACAGGTGAGATGAAAAAACGTTATGGTATGATTTATGTTGATCGTGATAATGAAGGAAATGGATCTATGAAGCGATATAAGAAAGATTCATTTGATTGGTACAAAGAGGTAATTAAGACAAATGGGGCAGAATTGCACTTTAAGAAAGCAACTACTTCCTCCTACTAATCAATACTGAACCCTTAAAATATAATTAGAAACCAGCGAGGCACTATTGCCGCTGGTTTCTTTATCTTTGCAAATTAAACTTCCTATTAAATTTATACGTTATACTTTTTAGCAATACATTGTAAGCCTTCAGCTAGCTAAACGAGATAATGAATTAGCTGAAGCTGTGACTTCTTCCATCGATGCAAGTTGTTCCCCCGATGCTGCTATACATCTTCTATACTCGTAAGGAGCTTAATTTGTTCTAAGATGTACCTTTTTCATTGGTAAACATTAAAATTGTGAGGTTTCATGCTTAGAACTGCCTTAAACAATGAGGAATATCATGACTTTCTGTCCAAATTGAGCGATATTCTGTCGGAACGAATTTGTTGGGTGCTCTCCTTTTATGTAGGTGTATAACCTTCGCTCCTATGTCTATCCGGAGCGTTCCCGGCCGGCAACGTCCTGGCTCGCCATTTCTCTTCTACGGGGGTGGTTACTCATGGAGTTGTTCTGAGAAGTAACTCACTTTGTGTTACGAAGAGAAAGGGTTCATCTCATAGGGAGGTATTAGGCAGTTTCACGATGTCTTTTCACGCCATTCGAGGATAATGCTGTTCCTTCAGGCGCTCTACCGATAGGCGGCTTTATCCCATCATCTCTCCTATTTTCATGCGAAGCGTGCCCTGCCTGGCAACGTCCTGGCTCGCTATTTCTCTTCTACGGGGCTGATTGGGCATGATGTTCTTTCTTCGACGTTTCTCACGGTGTGCTACGAAGAGAAACAGCTCGTCTCACAGGGGAACACGATGTTTTTTCAGAGATGTATACTCACGTTGTAACCATCGGCTCATTCGAGGAAGAGGCTGTTCCTTCAGGCGCTCTACTATTATGCAGCGTATGTCCGTCTCTCCTATTTCCATGCGGAGCGTGCCCTGCCTGGCAACGTCCTGGCTCACCCTTTCTCTTCTACGGGGATGATTGGGCATGCAGTTGTTCTTCGAAGTAATTCACGTTGTATTACGAAGAGAAAGGGTTCGTCTCACAGGGGGACACGATGTTTTTCAGAGAAGTGATTCATGTAGTAACCATCGGCTCATTCAAAGAAGATGTTGCTCCTTCGGACCAAAAGCTCTTCAGCGCCTTCTGCATTCTGTTTATGCATACTAAAAAGACAATCCATTGGATTGTCTTTTATCTGCCTGGCAACGTCCTACTCTCACAGGGGGAAGCCCCCAACTACCATCGGCGCTGAAGAGCTTAACGACCGTGTTCGGCATGGGAACGGGTGTGACCTCTTCGCTATCGCCACCAGACT
>NZ_JBWQTU010000023.1:0-35926 GCF_056619925.1 Halalkalibacter sp. HAAS-P013 | reverse complement strand
GCCTGTTGTCCTTTTTTCACTTTGACCTGAACAACACAAATTCTGAATGTTCAGACTTGTACAGGTGACTAAAAAACAGTGATTTGACATTAGTAGAATTTATTTATGCAATGCTACTGGAAATAATTAAATATATTTTTGATTGTTAGAATCGAACTTTGCTGGAATGTTTCCGAAATTTGTCGAAGGGTTAGTAGTAACTTTAGAAGATTAACATGTTAAAATATGTAGGCGGACTAGGAGAATGGTAATGGATTATTGGACTTGGTATTGAGCTTTTCGATAGGGGGAGAAAAAGATGATAACGAAAGAAGTAGAAATGTTAACACAACAACGTTTGTTGGAAATATTAAAGAAAGCATGTAGGCGTGGGGCTGAGGAAGCTGATACGAAGAAGCTAGTAGAGGAGATTGCTGCATCGTTAAAGCCTTATGTAAAGACAAGTAAGTAGAATTGAGACTTAAGCAACCAACCTTGTAAGCAAGATTTGTTGCTTAGGTCTTTTAAGGGACAGTCCCTATGTCCCATTAGCAGTAAAAGACGCCCATGCTAAATCCTAGCATAGGCGTCACTTTAGTTAAGCTCTTATTCATTCAACTCCAAATGTTTCTTCAACTCTTCGGAAAGTTCTTGTACATTCTCTTCATCAGGTAAAAAGTAGTACACTTCGTCCATCTCTCCGTCTTCACCCGCAATTTCATGTTCTTCTATGAAATTAAGAGCGTCTCTGTAATTAGAATGAATCGACCAGATTTCTCTTAGACTGAGATTCGTTCGAATGTTGTCTTCTACAACACTCAAGATCTCTTCAATTCTCGTAATGGAGGTGAAGCTCTTGCCTTTATCAACCAATTCTTGAATGATTTGACGCTGACGCTCTTGACGTCCGAAGTCTCCGCGTGGGTCATCTAGACGCATGCGCGCAAATTTCCAAGCATCTTCTCCATTCAATTGAAGGGTTCCTTCCTCAAAGTCCTTTCCTTCAAATCTAAAATCAAACCCATTTTCTACTTCCACGCCGCCAACGGCATCGACCATCCCTTTGAACCCGTTCATATCAATCCTTACAAAGTAATCGACTGGGACATCGAGGAAGTTTTCTACCGTGCGGATCGTCATTTCGGTTCCACCGAATGCATATGAGTGATTAATTTTATCCTTTTTATCGTATCCGACAAGTTCCGTATAGGTATCACGAGGAATACTTACCATTTGGGTGGAATTTTCTTCTGGGTTTATCGTCACATATACAAGAGTATCGGAACGATGGTAGAAATCACCCGCTTCTTTATCAGGTTCATCAATCCCCATTAGTAAGATAGAGAACGGATCCCCTTCGTCAAAGTTAATGGACGCAAGACGTTGTTCTGCTTCTTGTCGTTCAATATTTTCCTGGATATTCATGAACGTCGATGTTACTAGATTCCATGCATAGCTTCCTGCAGCAACCATCATGACACCAACCACAGTCATCATGATGAGTAATATTTTTTTCCATTTGATCTTTTTTTTCATAACCTCACCTAAACTTCTCGTTTATACGCCGCCACCTGAGAAACTGGATCCATCTCATATTTTCTGCCGGTACGCGACACTTTCTTCCAATCCCTGTTAAAAAAATAAGCGACACTGCCATACATGACAAAATACATGATGATAAAGCGGTGAATAAACACATCGTAAACGACTGTCTTGAACAGACGAAACCAGTCGCCTTTTTCAAATGTAAATCCATGACGTTTCACCAGTCTAAGCGCCAATAAATTATAAATAAAATTAAATAAGTAAATATAGGATAAATACACAATAATAAATCCTATATAGACAAATTCCACGTTTAAGAACGCATTAGCAACAAAAAATCCTACTGTGAAATAGGCTGCTAGAATCCCAACAAAGAACGATTCAAAAATGTAGAAAAATGAAACAGCTTTTGTTATGAATGTTTTTCCAAAGAAGGAGCGGAAATGGACGAGGCAATCGACATAGGCCTTCTGCCAGCGAATCCGCTGCTTAAATAAATCTCTCCACGTTTCAGGTAACTCGGTATAACTAATAGCATCCAAAATTAACAAGATCTTTTTATTTTTCTGTTTCGCTATATACCGGTGGATCTTTAGTGTGATATCAATGTCTTCCCCGACAGAGGATCGGTAGCCACCAACATCTACTAGCACTTGTTTTGTGAAAATACCAAATGCACCGGATATGATGGCTAAGGCCTGAAAACGGGCAAGAGATAACTTTGTCACATAGAATGCTTTTAAGAATTCAAGCATTTGTACACGAATGAGCATATTCGTTCCAGCTAATGACAGCTTCTTTAACGGGTTTGATGTCTTCGTTTGTAATACGTGAATCATCCCGCCTGCAGCAACAACATTGGGGTCAGCAAATTTTTCATTAACAACGGTTAAAGATGAAGAAGTTAAGATCGTATCCGCATCCAATGTGACGACCAATTCTTTCCCCGCGTATTCAATCCCTGCATTTAACGCATCGGCTTTTCCCCCATTTTCTTTATTGACCACGTATATATTCGGATAAAGAGAAGATTGATAAACTCCCTCCACTTCCTCGTGAGACAATTTACCAAGCCGCGCTTTCCATCTTTTCTTTAGGTGTAAATGCTGGTGCAAAAGTTCAAAGGTTTCATCCGATGAACCATCATTGATGTAGATGACTTCAAAATTTGTATAATCTAAAGACCTCATACTATGAACGGATGTTTCGATAATTCCCGCCTCATTATAACAAGGCACTAGTATACTAACCCCTTTTTCTGACTTCGGGTTATGTTTCACTAGCTCGTCCTCTTCACGAAACCAGGGCAAGCAATGAAACAAATGAAGGATAGGGAAAAAGAGACACATGCAAAAAAAGATTAATAGAAACAGTTCCAATCAATAACACTCCCTTCCTGAAAGTTCTTCTTAACATGATTCAACAAATAACGACCTATTTCAAGGGAGTTTAATAGAAAGGATGCTATTGAACTACAAATCGTAATGTGAACGATTCACAATTTTTCATAAAGTGATACGGAATTCCTAACGAATGTGTGAAATTAAGGGACAGGGGGACGGGTACATTGTCCCGCTCTTATTTCTTTCCCGGGGACATGGGGACAGGTATGTTGTCCCGGCATTATAGTCAGATGGATGGATAACTTCCTCTTTATACAGAGGGTTATCCTCCTTTTTTGTGTTATACACAACGGTCTACGGAATTTATCGATTTTTTGGGACAAGGAACCTGACCCCCTGTCCCTCTTGAGTCGTTTTTGGGTCAATAAGAGCAAAAAGTGACTTTCCAACCTTGTTAATGGTTTGGTGTATGCAGCTAAAATAAAATGAAGCCTCTTTTTATAAGGGGCTTCATTTTATTACAAAACACTACCAAACAAGATTTCTTTAGAAGGTACTTTTGTTCCGTTGGATATTCATTATTTACGTTAAATTCAACACCTATAGAAAATCTAAATCTTGGTCATATCTCTTTTTTCGTAAATAATAGTTTTCAGTTCTTAAAACAGTGGTAGGTAGAAGTCGGCATTCGAAGCTTTCAATCTGCTGATGTAGGTTATTTTCACTTAAGAAGAAATGGAATCGATTGAAATAAAGTGAGAGTAGGATAGCGATGGCTACCTGCTTTCACTTTTTATGTACGTGTGGAAATTTGTCATACTTTGTATTTCCCGCGAAATATATCATATCTCATGTCTGTCATCAATACGTAGTTGTTGAGGGCAAAAGCCGTAAGCTACACGTATTGGCCATAGCGTTACACGATACGTGCAAGTCTTTAGACAATGCAGCTAAGGACCTTGTGTATCAATAAATAGAAAGATTAGACAAACCATAGATTGAATAATCAATCTATATGGCAACCTACGAAGAAAGGTTATTCTTTGATGTGGCGTATCGCAGGGCGATATAATTGGGAATTCACCAAAAACCAAACCTTCTTTGTCAACGCACTTTTTGTTGAAGAAGAACTTTTTTTGCTAAATAAGCAGTACTATGCAACGAAATGCATCTCGTATATTTATAGTCGATTTTGGGAAAATATTGTTAAAGTTGTAAAAAAGGGGATTTTGCGATGACAAGAGCACTTGAAGCTATAGCGAGTATTTTAAAAACATTTGTTGATGAAGAACCAAAACCTGCACTTCATGTTGGTGAAGTAATGAACATCTGGACTGCACTCACAGGTTTCCATGAAGCAAGGGCTCTTTACCAAGTGGGCTTAAATATGACTGTAGATAGTGATTTGAAACACGCACTACAACAAGCTCTAGAGAGTTCAAAAGGAGATGTAGAAATTCTCTTAAACTTCATGAAAAAAGAAGGTATTCCAATTCCTGATAGTACAGGAGAAAAAACATTATCCAACCCAGAAGCAGTACCTGAAGGTGTTAAATTAACAGATGAAGAAATAGCCAATATTATATCTGTTAAGATCGCTGCCTCTCTTACGTTTTGTGGACAAGCTATGAGTCAATCTATCCGAAGTGATGTTGGACTATTATTTGTTCAGATTCAGTTGGAATTATTTAAATATGCATCGAGTTTAAAAACTTTAATGAAATCGAGAGGTTGGTTAAAAGAACCACCAAGGTATCATCCGCCAGGTACTCCGAGTAACTAATTTTTTATTGTAATATCACTAACCGTCTTGACAGGCGGGGACAGGGGGACAGGTACGATGTGCCTGCAGGTAGATTTATTATAGTCAGATGGATGGATAACTTCCTCTTTTATAGAGGGTTATCCATCTTTTTTGTGTTATTCACAACGATCTGCGGAATTGGTGGGACGAGGAACCTGACCCCCTGTCCCAAAATTAAGGCCTAAGCAAAATTTAATGCTTAGGCCTTTTATGAGGTTGGGCTTCAATGTCGAATGGTCTTCCACTTAAAGCTATGAGGTGATCTTTTCAAAATTATCCCTTTGAGCCAAGAAATGAGCAATCAAGTAAATGATCATTAAAATGATGAAAGAGTAAAAAAGGTTCCACTTAACTGCGTGGTAAATCCCGATAAAGCTAAGGAGAGGTAAGCCTATAAAACTCAAAAGAGCAGAGAAAATAACTGATTTTAAAAACGGATTAACATTAGGTTTATACTGCAAAAAGAACATCACGATTACAGGTATCACAATTATACTCCAAGGCAAGTAGTTAGCGGTGAAAGGGAATACTTCATAATGATAATGGTATAAGCCAAGATTATGACCAATTATATCAAGAATGGATGCAGATATCACAACGAAGAAACCTGAATATAACAGTCTGTCAGTGCTATTTTTATCCCTGAATTTTAACCAAATAAGAATGGAGAGCAATAACACTATGACACCGAACCACCACTGCCAAGTAAAAAGGGAGTGTTCTAACCAAATTTGAAATTTTTCATTCTTTAATTGCGTTTCTTTAAAAAAATGATCATCAAAAATTTGAGATGTATTCATATAAAAGTTCCCTTCAATCTTTTTTTAAGCTGATTTATGTTAGCTTTTACTAAATAAACTATTTTTATGAACGTGATTTTACTAATACCGAATAATGATGTAAAAATGATGAGAATTACGTGATCGTCTTGAAAGGGTAAAAGAAAAAATGTACGATTTTTGCAGGTGGTGAGAGGAAAGTGACTATGGTGAAGGAAGCACAAAAGTTATCACAACAACAGCTAGTAAAAATTTTAGAGCATACATATAAAAAAGGATCGGAATCTCCTAATTTAAGTTCACAACAACTAATCGAGGAGATTGCCCAACTCTTAAAACCATATGTTCATTCGGACATTACGTAATTTCTCGTGCCTGACTGCTGGTGTGGCAGTATGTCGTTCACGCTTGCATCTAGAATGAGTAATAAATAAAAAATCCATGGGGAGAACAGGCGGATTTTAAAATAAGAATAAGGTGAAATCATGTTTAAAAAAGCTACTATTTTCATGACAATTAGTTTTGTTTTTCTGCCTATGTTTCATAATTCTGCACTGGCTGAGACTTACATCGTCCAAACGGGCGATACCCTTGAAAAAATTTCTGAGAAATATGGAATATCAGAAGACAAGATTGTGAACTATAACAGATTGTTATCTACGATACTTGATCCAGGTCAGCAATTAGTCATTCCGTATACGGACACCGTTAGTACGACATTAGGATTCTCTATACCTACATTATTACAAGAACCCCCAATCATTAGAGATCTTCAATGGATGTATTTTGAACAAAGGATAAATGATCCCAAGATGATTTATATGGGCGCTTCTAGTAAGAAACGAATCGCTCTTACGTTTGATGACGGTCCAGAGGAGACCTATACTCCGCAAATTCTAGAAATCTTAAGGGATAAAGGGGTCAAGGCTACCTTTTTTGTCATAGGAAAGATGGCTCGAGAGTATCCAGAACAATTAAAACAAATTTACAAAGAGGGGCATGTTATCGGGAACCATACTTGGGATCATCCATATATAACCGAGCTTACGGACGAACAATTGATTGAAAATGTCCAGTCAACTAACGCAGAAATTGAGAAAATAACCGGATTCAAACCGACTTTATTCCGACCTCCATTTGGGGAAATGGAAGATCGACAGGCAAGGCTGCTTCATCAACAAGGCTACCGCACCATCATGTGGACCGCCGATACTAAGGACTGGAGTGGAGTGTCTGCAGAGAGAATTGTATCAACCGTGAAACAAGAGGCTAGCCCTGGAGTGATCGTCCTTCAACATAATTACCATGTAGAGGGCGAATTTGAAACGGTTCAGGCATTGCCTGAAATCATTGATGAATTACAGGCGGAGGGCTATGAGTTTGTGACAGTTCCAGCTCTTTTGGGGGAATAGAGGGGGACATAGGGGACAGGTCCCCTGTCCCAATATTACATAAAAGGTGGATAACCCTCTATTTATACAGAAGCTTATCCACCTTTTATGTGATATACACAGCTGGCCGATGAGGTTATTCGTGTCAATATATAGATATCCTCATCTAATTCATGTTCTACAGAAGGGAAGCGGGACGAGGAACCTGTCCCTCCGTCCCAAGCAACAAATCTTGTAAGCAGGATTTGTTGCTTAGGCCTTTTTGCTGTTTTGAGGTTTGAAAGCAAAATCAAACTTTTGTAGAAATTACAATGGGAACAGGCTCTTCTTATTCGCTTGTTTGTTATTAGGTCCTTGCAATAGATTTCTATAAGACTGAAAATAAATAAAAAACCTATCAAAATCTATAGTGCACATAATGCTTAATAGATTTTGTTACATAAAGTACCAATTTGTGAGATGATTCTACCCTATTTATGCTAGAATTATTTTTGGAGCAATGTTTAAATACTATCTTACAGGGGGATAATAAAAAGTGAGCAGTAAGAGGTATCAGATTCATTCTGGAGAAATACCTGATATAAAAGATAGAGCAAATAGGGTACCGAAAACCTTTATCCTAATTCTTCTGGTACGATTACATTATATACTGAATATGAACCATGTCTTAGTTGTGAATATGAGATTATTCAGTTTTTAGAATATTTCCCTAAGATTAGTTTGGTAATATACTATGATTTAGACTATAATTAAAAAATAAAGGAGGTCTGTTTGGTGGGAAACTCACAAGAGACGCTACTTACTTTTCTTGATGAATTTGATCCTATTGAGGAATTGAATAACTTATCAAGTGACGAAGTTCAACAGTGGATTTTAGAAGAATGGATAGAACTTTCACAAGACGGAGTATCACCTCAAGAAGCAACCTCGGTTATCATTGATAGTAATTACAAATGGATGAATATTAATAAGAAGAATGAATTGTTTGTTTACCATATGCTAATAGATCTAAACAGTAGTTATGGACCAGAAAATAATCAAGTTCTTGATTTTTTAAAAGAAGAGATTTACAAAGTTGAAAACCATTCAAACAATAACGAAATGATTTTTTAGTAAGATAGTTAGAAAAAGAGCCGACCGAAACCTACTCATTTTAGTAGGTTTTTTTGTTGTCCCTGGACAAGGGGACAGGTACCTTGTCCCTAAGTAAAAAAGGACTATAGTGTAAGAAGGCACTGAAAAAGGTGAAAATCGACCTTTTTCAGTGCCCTGTATTTCATATTTATTTAGGTTTATCTATTTTCGTTTCATTGCTCTTGTTTGTTTGAAATAGGCTACTAGATATTTTGTTAAGTCTTTTGATAAAGCTATTGAAACCGAAACCTACTAAAAAAGCGAAACTGATTTGAACATAGGGCGTGCGTTGATCGGTAAACTCAATTAGAAAAATTCCACTATCAATGATTGTAATTGAAATCACTGCAGTCCCTGTTGCAACAATTGGGTGGAATATATACATGACCCACTCGCGGTAGTTCTTAAGTTTGTTATTCATGTATTCTGAACAAAATAGATAAAGATAAAATAAGGAACTGCCTACAGCCCCGGCAAAAAAATAAAGTAAAAATTCAACTATATCGGTAATAGATGAAAAATAGCTTTCTAAGACCCCGGTCCATAACATGCCTACCACTATAAAACTTCCCAAAAACAAGGTAGTGAGATACACCAAAATAAAGCCGATCAACCATCGATTCATAACTATCCTTCCCCTTATTTTCTTCACTTACCTTACCTTATGTTAATGTTGATGTTTGTGTCATTCTAGGACGAGGGGACAGGTACCTTGTCCCTTTTCCTCATACATAAATTAATCTCATTAACTAGCAGGAATTTTTGTCATGATTATTGAAATATACTCTGCAAGGCCATCGAAAGGTCTTGAATAAGTATCCCCTCAATCTAATCTACATAGTAAAACGTAACGTTCTCCAATCAGCCAGTAATGGTACTTTCATGACCCTCTAGTCTATTGCTCCTCCCATTTGTACGGAAACCAACATCATTCTCCAATCCATCCAACTACCTTTTACCCCCAATTCAACCTTGAGGTGATTTAAATATGCCTAGAAAACCAAGGACACAGAGCAGAAGTGGAATCTATAACATTATGCTGAGAGGAATTAATAAACAAGTCATTTTTGAGGATGACGAAGACAAAAGGAGATTTATAGAAACGTTAAAACGATATAAGCAAACGTGTGATTATCAACTATACGCTTATTGTTTGATGAATAATCATATTCATCTTTTAATGAAGGAGGGAGAGGAGCCGATTTCTTTGGTAATGAAAAGAATCAGCTCAAGCTATGTATATTGGTACAATATGAAATATCAACGGTGTGGGCATCTTTTCCAAGACCGATTTAAGAGCAAAAATGTAGAAGATCGTGCCTACTTTTTAACGATCCTTAGATATATCCACCAAAACCCTCTCAAAGCAGGACTCTCCCAAACCGTATTTGATAGCAACTGGACAAGTATAAATGAATATATCCATAAGTCGATCATAGTTGATATTGATTTTACCCTGAATCAATTTTCATCAGATAGAAACAAGGCTTTGAAATGGTTCAAGGCCCATATGCAAATTGTAACGAATGACCTCTGTTTTGACGAGAAAGAGATAGTAAGACTCTCTGATAATGAAGTTATAAACTATATGAGTGAACTTGGAATATCGAACAGCAGTGTACTGCAGCAAATGGATAAAGAGAAAAGGAACGATATACTGCGGAAGCTAAAAAAGCTAGAAGGGGTATCAATCCGACAATTATCGAGAGTGACTGGTGTCTCAAAGAGTGTCATCCAACGTCTCAACTGAAATGAGGGACAAGGGACCTGTCCCCCTGTCCCCCCCCCTGTCCCCCTATGATGATTTGTGGATTTGCTTCAAAAGGTGCTGATACTTTTCTACCTCCTTCTGTCTGCCTAGCTTATCAAAGGTTTTCATGAGCTGTTGGACAGACTCTAGGCTTCTGGGATTCAGCTCTAATTCCCAGTGAAAGCACTCAATTGCCTGCTCGTATTGGAGTAAGTCGTAGTAGTGACATCCGAGCTCTAATTGGCGATCAGGATCATTGATCAGGTTGACCATGTCCGAGAGCTTCTTTGCAATGGGCAGCTTCATCGTAAGCGTGCTCTCTTGCAGCCATGAATGAAGCTCCAGCAAGCGATGATGCTGCATGAGCTGTGGTAGTTTAGACTGAAGAATCGCTTCTAGTTGCTGTGGTTGTTGTGTGAATAACGGAAATAAATGGCTAGAGATCGTATGTAATGAATGGGTAGAGTGATAGCTCGATGAGTTTTCAAAGATAGCAGGAAGCTGCTTTGTCTCGTCTGCAGAGAGTGGAATGGAATAAGATAAAAGCAAGTGAATGGCAGCATCATGCTCTTCTTTTTTCATTAAACGTTGAAAGACATCTTGATGAAGACTTGAGACTGGAGAGACGGCTGGCAATAAAGAATAAAGAAATGGGAGAATGTCTTCCTCTTTCAAAGAGGCAGAAAGTTTTTGTATAAAGGTTGGATACGTTTTGGCACTTGGTTGTTTGAGCCATTTTGTTGTCTCAAGGATGACCGAGTCAATCGAGCGGTTTTGTTGTTCATAGAGGGCATTGAGCATGTCATAAGTAGAGTCTATATGAAGAAAGTATTGTTGTTCGACATAGATGGGATTGATTGTAAGAAGTTCAGAAAGAGAAGCCTGGTACCGTTTTTCGGCATTCGTGTAGTCGGGATGCTTGACGGAAGCAAGAAGCCATTCTTGTTTATACCCTCTGGATAGTAAAATTTTTGCCAAATGATAAGCAGTCAACAATTTGCCATCCCGGCGATAGGTGAAAAAGAAGTCTTTTAAAAGAGTTTCAAGCTGTTCAACAGCTATATAGGAATCGAAGTAAGAGGATATTAGAGCTGTTTCGGCAACGGAATACTGTTTTTTTATCTGGTTTAGTAATTGGGGGATAGATGTTTTTTTTACTGTTGAGTGCGCTGGAAGTAGCTTCGAAAAGAGAGGGTTGGGTGCATAGATGTGGAAGCCCTTTGATTTGGCCTGGCCTAGAAAAGAAGCACGAGTAAAGTCCACCGCAGGCTGTACCGCTATAAAGTGATCCTTGTAAAAGAAAAGCAAGTAACACTGATCCTGTGAGTCAATAGCTTCAATGATTTTACATTGTTGAAAAAGGGTTAGTTTCTGCGCTTGGATAGTGATTGACTTATTGTGATTAAGTAACGTCCACGAAGTTTGGTTCTGCATGCAAAAGACCTCCTTTTTTTATTATCATACCATTAAGCGGGTCATGGGGACAGGTCCCTTGACCCACTAGAGGGTTATCCACCTTTGTGGGACGAGGAACCTGTCCCCCCGTCCCTTCTTGACAGTCTAGTCCATAAACAATAATATAGTAGGTGAGATCATTTTTTTCTATATAAATAGGTAGACGTTCAAAAAACCGACTTGGTGAGTTGAAGAGTAAACCGGCAATTTTTTAATAAACAATAGTTTTCAGTTGCCTATTGTTATTAAAAGATTGTCGGTTTTTTTATTAAATAAATCTACAAATCTAATCATCTTAAGGGAGGAAGACATAATGAAAAATCGTTCTAAAATTCGCAGTGACGTTTTTAATGATGTAAATCGAGCACCGAATCGTGCCATGATCCGGGCAATGGGAGTAACAGATGAAGACTTTGAAAAGCCCTTTGTTGGAATAGCCAGTACGTGGAGTGAGGTAACTCCGTGTAATATGCATATTGATGAGTTAGCGAGGAAAGCAAAAGAAGGAGCTTTAACAGGCGGAGGAACTCCTTTTATCTTTAATACCATTACCGTCTCTGATGGGATTTCGATGGGGACGCAAGGAATGCGATTTTCATTGCCAAGCAGGGAAGTCATAGCCGATTCCATTGAAACAGTCATGGGAGCACAAAGTTACGATGGGGTTGTTGCCATTGGTGGGTGTGATAAGAATATGCCTGGGTGTATGATTGCCATAGGCCGTTTAAATTTACCGGCTGTTTTTGTTTATGGAGGCACGATTCGACCAGGAAAGGCAGATGGAAAGGATCTAGATATTGTTTCTGCTTTTGAAGCAGTAGGGAAATATAACAATGGAGATATTGACCGCCAGGAGCTTCATAAAATTGAGTGCCATGCTTGCCCAGGGGCTGGATCCTGTGGAGGGATGTATACAGCCAATACAATGGCATCAGCGATTGAAGCAATGGGAATGAGTTTGCCTGGCAGTTCATCCAATCCAGCAGAAACAGCTGAAAAAATGCTAGATTGTCTAGACGCTGGAAAAGCCGTGATGAATTTATTAGATAAAGGCATCTACCCGAAGGATATTATGACGAAAAAAGCTTTTGAAAATGCGATTACAGTCATCATGGCTCTTGGGGGATCCACCAATGCTGTTCTTCATTTGTTAGCACTAGCTCACACGATCGATGTGGATCTTGACTTAGATGATTTCGAACGAGTCCGTCAAAATGTTCCTCATATTGCCGATCTGAAACCAAGCGGCCGCTATGTAATGGAGGACTTATCTAAAGTTGGCGGTGTGCCAGCTGTCATGAAGCTCCTACTTGAAAAAGGACTGCTGCACGGCGATTGTTTAACCGTGACGGGCAAAACGATCGAGGAAAATCTGGCTGAGGTTCCTCACTTAACAGAGGGTCAGGAAATTATTAACTTTGATAACCCGAAACGTGAAACAGGACCGCTCGTGATTTTAAAAGGAAATTTAGCTCCAGAAGGCGCATTGGCAAAAATGTCAGGTTTAAAAATTAAAACGATTACAGGACCTGCTCGTGTATTCGATTCAGAGAAGTTGGCCACTGAGGCGGTCTTAAAGAATGAAATTAATCCAGGAGATGTCATTGTCATCCGCTATGCTGGACCAAAGGGTGGACCAGGAATGGCTGAGATGCTATCGATTACGGCTATCGTAGTCGGAAAAGGCTTAGGTGAAAAAGTAGGTTTAATCACAGATGGCCGCTTCTCGGGCGGGACTCATGGTTTAGTCGTAGGTCACTTATCTCCTGAAGCGCAAGTAGGTGGTCCTATTGCCTTAATTAAAGAAGGAGATCTAATTACGATTGATAGCGAAACACAGGAGCTTGCGGTGAATGTGTCAGAAGAAGAATTCCAAGAAAGAGCAAAGGATTGGACTCCTCCAGAACAAAATTTAAGAGGGATTTTGAAGAAATACGCTAAATCCGTTTCTTCTGCGTCTAAGGGAGCTATCACAGATTAAGCGGCGGGTCAGGGGGACAGGTCCCTCGTCCCAAAAATAACATTTTACTACCAAAAAGGTGGATAACCTCCTGTTTATACAGAGGGTTATCCACTTTTTTTGAGATATACACAGCTAGTCGATGAGATTATTCATGTTAATATGTAGATATCCACACCTAATTCGTGTTCGACAGAAGGGGAATGGGACGAGGAACCTGTCCCTCCGTCCCCACATCTAATTCAAGTTCAATAGAAGGGACTTGGGATAGGGAACCTGTCCCCCTGTCCCTTTAAGGGGATACACTATGAAGAAATTTTTAATGGCTGCAATATTTATATTTCTACTTCTTCAAGTAACCATTGTGCAAGCTAATGAAGAAACCACTCTTGTCGTTGGTTATGATCCCAACTTTCCTCCTATCCATTTTAGCCAGGATGGCGAGCCAGTTGGATTTGCGGTCGACCTCATGGATGAGGTTGCGTTACGAATAGGAACCGAGATTACCTATATTCCGATCCCGCAAAAAGAAGCTATTACGAAGCTTCAAAGTAAGGAAATAGATATTCTATTAAGTGCCTACTTCAATGAAAAGCATGCTAGAATGATGGATTTTTCTGATTCTATATTAGGGACATCTATTGGATTAGTTGTTCATGAAGAGAATAAAGAGATTGAAGGATTAGCTCAGTTATCGAATGCTGTGACTGCTCTTCAAAGCGATACACTTGAGTATGAGTTTTTACGTAATATTCGCAGCATTAAGTATCATGTCGCAAGCAATCAGGTTACAGCACTCGAATTACTGTTTCATGGTCGGGCCAATGCCTTTGTAGGGAATGTGATTACAGCTCAATATGTATTAGAGGAAACAGGGAGACAGGATGATTATAAAATTGTCGGTAGCTATTTACTCCCTATTGATTATACAATGGCTGTTCAAAAAGAGAATTATCCACTACTCAGTCAATTAAACAGTGCCATTCGTGAGATGAAAAGTGATGGTACCTACAGTGTATTATATGAAAAATGGTTTGAAAATAGGAATGATTTAACGGATCGCCTCTGGATGGTTATTCAAATTATAGGATCTTTGCTTTTGTTAGCTGTTGTCCTTTTCTTAATTGGGATACGTTGGAACAGGCAATTACAAAGAGAAGTAGCAAAGAAAACACATGTCTTAAACCAAACCAATAGCAAGCTTCAAGAAAAAATTGAACAAACGAAAAACAGCGATGAATTCCAGAAACAAATATTAAATAGCAGTCCACGTGGGATTGCTACGGTCAATCAAGATGGGATGATCACGTCCTTTAACACGAAAGCTGTAGAAATATCAGGCGAATTAGGGCAAGTGGTCGGTCTCCATTACGAACAAGTCCTGTTGTTGAAAAAACTGTTACAGGACCGTTTTATTCAAGTGTTTCAAACGAAAAATTCATTCTTAGGTGAAGAAGCCGTCTGGGAGCGAGATGAACATTCTACTTATTATTTACGTTACTATGTTTATCCTTTATATGATTTTGAAAAGCGCTTGAATGGACTCATTGTTACATTTGAAGATATAACAGAAGAAAGAAAGCTTCGTTTGCAAATTTTTGAACAAGAAAAAAACCAGGCTCTAAGTAGAGTGGTTGCTGGAATTGCACACGAAATTCGAAATCCACTCACATCGATTAAGACATTTGCAGAACTAATCCCACGCAAATATAACAATGAACGTTTTCAAAAAGAAATTTCGACCTATGTTCCGCAGGAGATTGAACGAGTTAATCAATTGATTGAAGGGTTAATTGATTATGCGAAGCCTAAACAGTTGAATAAAGAATTGATCGATATTTCTTTAATTTTGAAAGAATGTACGATTTTATTTGAGCGTACGGCTTTAAATAAGGGGATCTCACTACAGTGTGAGACAGAAGACGAGCTCTGGATTGAAGCCGATTCCAATCAATTGAAGCAAGTGATTATTAACCTCATTATTAATAGCTTAGACGCTATGAGTACTGAGGATGAATTAAGAGATGTGGTGCTAAACTTAAACGCATTCTCAAAGGGAGAAACTATTGTCATTACCGTTTCAGACAAAGGGGAAGGAATGACTGAAACCGAGCAATTACAAGCCTTAGAGCCCTTCTACACAACAAAAGAAAAAGGGACCGGTCTAGGCTTAGCAATAGCAAACCAATATGTCCATGAAAATGACGGGAAGTTAGAAATTAATAGTAAAAAAGGAATAGGTACGACTATTACATTAACATTTTCGAAAAAGGATGGAGGGTGAGAGGATGAAACGGATTATCGTAATTGATGATGAGGCTTCAATCTGTTCTTCTTTGGAATTTGCTTTGGAGGACCAATATGATGTAGTGACAACAACCAAACCACATGAAGGAGTAACGTGGATAGAGGAAGAGAAACCCGATTTATGTTTGTTAGATTTGAAAATTGGACAAGTAGATGGTCTTGAAATCTTAAAGAAAATTAAACAAGTAAGTCCGAAGACTGTCGTAATTATGATTACGGCTTACGGAACGATTGCAACGTCAGTCAGAGCGATTCAAGAAGGAGCATATTCTTATTTAACGAAGCCTATTAATATTGAAGAGCTTTACTCCATCATAGAACAAGCGCTGCATTATCAGCGCTTAAATGATCAAGTCGATTTCCTAAGCCAAGAATTAGAGAAGAAATATAGCTTTGAAGGAATTATTGGTAAAAGTGAATCGATGGCTTCTGTTTTCAATTTGATTGGCAAAGTAAAAGAAGTCGATTCAAATGTGTTAATCGTCGGAGAAAGTGGGACTGGGAAAGAACTAGTTGCTAGAGCGCTTCATTTCTCGGGAAAACGCAAGAAATCACATTTTGAAGTCGTTAATTGTGCGGCGATACCCGATCAGCTCCTTGAAAGTGAGCTATTTGGTTATGATAAAGGGGCTTTTACTGGAGCGGTTTCAAGTAAAGAGGGGAAATTCCAACTTGCAAATGGTGGGACTATTTTTCTAGATGAGATTGGAGATATGCCTCTTTCTTTACAAGCAAAACTGCTGCGAGTCCTACAAGAAAAAGTCGTAACAAAGCTTGGGTCTAATAAAGAGATCAACTTAGATGTGCGTGTGATTGCGGCCACAAATAAAAATCTTGAAGAAGCGGTAAGAAACGGTGAATTTCGTGAGGATTTATATTTTCGCTTAGATGTCATTAAAGTACCATTGCCCTCTTTAAGAGAAAGAAAGGAAGACATTCCTTTTTTAATTCAACATTTTATAAAGCAATTTAATAAGGAGATGAACAAAGAGGTACAAGGCTTAACGAAAGAAGCCAATCGTATTCTACTGAACTATGATTACCCAGGCAACATTCGTGAGCTTTCAAATATTATTGAGTCATCGATGGTGCTTGCAGACGATGAATTCATTGAAGTATTAGACCTTCCGCAACAAGTTAGATCAAACCATTCTATTGAGAGAAAAGATGGAGGTGAGATTCTAGATTTTGTTGGAATTCCTTTAAAAGAAATGGAAAGGCAATTCATTTTAGCAACGCTTGAAGAAAATAATGGTCATCGGAAAAAGACGGCTCAGATGCTTAAAATAAGTGAGCGAGGATTAAGAGATAAGTTAAAGCAATATGAACAATAAAGAGCGGCAAAATTTGCAGGGCGGCAATTTCTGCCGCTCTTCATGCGGCATAAATGTATCCGTTTCCTTGAAAACGGATACATTTATGTGCTTTAAAAGTTGGCATGACATTTGCATTGAAGAAAATGAACAATAAAAAGGATTAGGGGGAAGGATCATGAAAAAGTTTTACACATTGTTGGTTGCGTCATTGCTAGTTTTCTTAACGGCATGTGGCGAAGAGACGGCAAGTCCTGAAGCTGAGGGAGCAGAAGGAACGGAAGCTGAAAGTGAAGCGAGTGATATGGAGTTAGAAGATTTATTCGTAACGGTAGCGACTGGAGGAACATCTGGAGTCTACTATCCTATCGGTGGAGCCGTTTCAAATATTATTGAAAAAGAACTTGGAATTGATTCGTCCGTTCAAGCAACGGGTGCATCTGTTGAAAATATTAACCTTATTAATACAGGTAGAGCAGAACTTGCGATTACTATGGCGGATGCCGTTTTACAAGCTTATGAAGGAAGCGGTGCTTTTGAGGGAGAACAGTCTATCGACTCTTTAAGAGGATTAATGAGTTTATATCCAAACTTTGTTCAAGTCGTTACAACGGAGCAATCAGGTATTGAGAGCATTGCTGATTTAGCTGGGAAAAGCATTGGTGTTGGTGCTGCGAACTCTGGAGTAGAGTTAAATGCACGTATGGTTCTTGAAGCTCATGGGATGACTTATGATGATATTAATGAAGATTATTTATCTTACAGTGAAGCCATTGATCAGATCAAAAACGGGATGATCGATGCAGCGTTTGTAACAAGTGGTGTTCCAAATGCTACAGTCATTGACCTAGATACAACACATACTGCTAAAATCCTTCCAATTGAAGGAGAAGCGATGGACTACTTGATTGAAAATTATCCGTTTTTCTCTAGTGAACTAATTCCTGCAGGAGCTTACGGAAATGAAGAGGATATTCCAACAGCTGCGATTACAAATTTGCTATTACTCTCAAATGATATCTCTGAAGATGCTGGTTATGAAATTACGAAGACATTGTTTGAAAATCTTGAGCAAATTCAAGGATCTCATAATGCAGCAAAAGATATTACGTTAGAAACAGTTGATGTAGGTATGCCTGTTCCATTCCATCCAGGAGCAGAACGTTATTTTAAAGAAGTGGGAGCATTAGACTAGTCAATACAAGAAACTGACTCATGAGAGTTTGTTAACATGAGTCAGTCTCTATTTACTATTAACGGGGGTTTTGTGAGATGAGAAGCTGGTTCATTTTAATTGTTTTAATGTTATCGGCTTGTGGGAATTCAGATCAACTGACCCTTATTGTTCAGAGCCAAGAAGATGGAACCGTCTATAACACTGTGAATCATTTGAATGCTAGTGATACATTCACCATCAAATGGATTCATTCTGTCGAAAAAACACCTTGGCGTGAGACCTATCAACTGACTGATGAAGGAGAGCTTTTATTAATAGAAACGGCCTTTCAATCATTTGGTGCAGGTGTTCCTCATCAAAAAGGAACCATGACCGTAGAAGATGGTGAAGTGGTCATTCGAGATATTAATGAGCAATTATCTGTGTTTCGATGGATTCATTCACAAAATGTTAATTTTGAGCTTGAGATTAATAATGCAATCGTCTTTGATGCGGAAGACCTGCCCCACCATGAACGAATGGAAATATTTATAGAGAAGAGGTGACCTGTCATGGAAAAGCGTTCAACTTTGGATGAACCTCAAATGACAAAGGAACAACAAAAAGTGTTAGAAAAATACGATGCAGAATCACGCTTTCGAAGTTTTTCCAACAAGACGATTGCAATGATCGTATCCATTATTGCGATCTCTTTATCGCTTTATCATATGTATACGTCTTACTTTGGTACACCAGCAACGTTGCAGCATCGTTCCTTGCATGTTGCAGCCATCTTAGCGTTAATTTTCTTATTATATCCACCGTTTAAAAAGGCTAGTCGAACGAAACTTCCTTGGTATGACGTCATGTTTGCTCTAATGGCTGTGTCAACATCTGTTTATATTTTCGTTGATTACTTGGGGATTGTGAATCGTGGCGGCTTACCGAATAATTTTGATTTATTATTTGGTGCGATGTTAGTTCTGCTTGTCCTTGAGGCATCTCGACGTGTAACAGGCTGGGGTCTGCCAACGATGGCTGTTCTTTTCTTTTTATATGGGTTATATGGACGTGAGTTATCAGGGATTTTCCGCCACCGTGGCTATACATGGGATGAACTTGTCAATTTCATGTATGTGACGACAGAAGGGGTGTACGGAACAGCTATCGGAGTCTCAGCAACCTACATTTTCCTCTTTATTTTATTTGGTGCATTTTTATCAAAGTCAGGAATGGGGCAATTCTTTAATGATATGGCACTTGCCATTGCGGGACAAACGCGTGGTGGCCCCGCTAAAGTATCTGTTATTGCAAGCGGTTTCTTAGGGAGCATTAACGGTGCAGCTGTTGCCAATGTTGTAACGACGGGCTCTTTTACGATTCCATTAATGAAAAAAATTGGCTATAGTCGGAACTTTGCTGGAGCCGTAGAGGCAGCTGCCTCTGTAGGGGGACAAATCCTCCCACCAATTATGGGGGCTGCAGCTTTCATTATGGCAGAAACATTAGGGATTCCTTACAGTCAAATTGCCCTTGCAGCTTTGTTGCCAGCGTTGCTTTTCTATTTAGGGATTATTGTTCAGATTCATCTACGTGCGACAAAGGAAGGGCTAAAAGGGATTTCTAAAGATAACCTCCCAAGAGTGATGGAAGTGTTAAAAGAGCGCGGGCATTTGCTTATCCCGCTTATGTTTCTTATGTATATGCTTTTCTTTAGTGGACGAACGATTATTTATTCAGCGTTACTGACGATTATTATTACGGTTGTTGTTGCCATGGTAAGAAAAACAACAAGAATGTCCTTACGAGATATTATTGATGCATTAGAACAAGGGGCAAGGACAACTGTAGGGGTAGCGATCGCCTGTGCATGTGTTGGAATTGTTGTCGGTGTGGCTACGATGACTGGGTTTGGCTTGAAACTAGCAAATGGGATTGTCACGCTTGGTGGAGAAAGCTTATTCTTAACCCTTGTTTTTACAATGATTGCCTGTATTGTTCTTGGGATGGGCTTACCGAGTATTCCAACCTATATTATTACGGCGACAATGGCTGCACCGGCGCTGATCACACTTGGAATTGAACCACTCGTTGCGCATTTATTTGTTTTCTACTTTGGTTTATTTGCAAACATTACACCACCCGTTGCCTTAGCCGCATTTGCAGCTGCAGGGATATCAGGTGGAGATCAAATGAAGACCGGTTTCTTATCGATGAAACTAGCGATTGCAGGGTTTATTGTACCGTATATGTTTGTTTACAATAACTCTCTCCTCTTGATCGATACTACTTTCGTAGAAGGGCTATTAGTTGTTATAACGTCAGTCACGGGTGTTGTCATGTTAGGAACAGCAGCAGAAGGGTATCTTTTTACGAATATGAATTGGTTATTACGTTTGTTATTATTTGGGGGTTCTTTGTTATTCATGAATCCAAATCTACTATTAGATCTGGCAGGCTTTGCGATTATAGCGGTTGTTGTCTTGGTGCAGTGGCAGAAAGGGAAGAGAAATAGGGACATAGGGGACAGGTCCCTCGTCCCTGCAAGTCGGTAAAGAGGGACATGAAAATGTGTGGAGCGTAAAGCTAAAGCGATGAAAGCCAAAATTGCCTGAGAAAAGGAAGGAAAGGTTGTACATAGGAGCAATGAACGACCAAAAACTGTAGAAGAAATGGGGATATTACTCATAAGTGACAAAGGACTATAGTGTAAGAAGGCACTGAAAAAGGTGAAAACCGACCTTTTTCAGTGCCTTCTAGTGTAATAGCCTTTTTTATTATGGTGCTAGTATTTCTTATTTATCTAGGTTTATCTATTTCCGCTTCATTGCTCTTGTTTGTTTGAAATAGGCTACTAAATATTTTGTTAAGTCTTTTGATAAAGCTATTGAAACCGAACCTATTAAAAATAGCGAAACTGATTTGGACATACGGCGTGCAGTTTTATAATGGTTCTTTCATGATCCTCTTCCGATGTGCTCCCCATAGTGGGACGGGGAACCTGTCCCTATGTCCTGGGTGGTACACCACTTTTGCCGTGTGGCATACCACTTTGACTCTTGATAAAGTCACTTGTGCAATAAATCATGGTTTTTTTGTTGAAAAAGTAGTTTTTTTATAAAAACAATTGACAGAATTAATATAATTATTTAATATTTAGAACAGGTGGTATACCATTAACGAAACGAGGGGGATTTGGTAATGAGAAATAAGAAGTGTTTTTCGATTTTTGTTTTCTTCGTACTTTCAATTTTTTTGGTAGCGTGTTCATCGGGTGAATCTAGCGGAGATGGAAACAGTCAAGGTGCCGAAGGGTCAGATGGTCAAAGTGGTACAGATTTCCCAACGAAAAATATTACTATTGTCGTTCATACGAGTTCTGGTGGTCCTACGGATTTAATGGCTCGTGAACTAGCTAGAGCGGCAGAAGAAGTGTTAGGTACCAATGTTGTAGTTGAAAATAGACCGGGTGGAAGTGGTGCTACGGCAATGGCACAGGTTTTCTCAGCGGATCCTGACGGCTATACACTAGGGGCAATGACACCGTCACAAATTGGTTTAATTAATGGGACACTTAAAGAACAGTATAATATTGACGATTTCACGTGGTTATCAAGAGCTCAAATTGACCCTTACGTTTTAGTAGTAAATTCTGAAAGCCCTTTCAACACGCTGGAAGATCTTGTTGAATATTTAGAAGAAAACCCTAACGGACTTACTGTTGGAGGTTACGGGGCTGAAGGTTCTGGTCATAACGTAGCTTGGAATATTTTCGCTGAGGCTGCTGGTGTAGATGCGAACTGGACTCCGTTTGAGAGTACAGGGGATGCTGTTACTGGGATCTTAGGTAAACATATTGATGTTGCTAACTCTAATCCGGGTCAAGTCATGCAATACGTAGAAGCGGGCCAACTAAGAGTTCTAGGTGTTATGGCTGATGAGAGATTAGAAGATTTACCAGATGTACCGACATATGAAGAAGCGGGGATTACAGTAGATACAGGTTGGGCTCAATTCAGAGGCATTTTTGGACCTAAGGATATGCCGCAAGATGTGATTGACATATTAAGTGAGGCATTTATGGAAGCGTATTCTTCGGAATCATATACAAACTATATGAGAAATTCTCAGTTGGTGGAAAGTCCAATGGGTTATGAAGAGTATACAGAGTATATTCACAATCAAAATGAGTTAACAGGAACTTGGTATGAAAGATTAGGTGTTAATTAATATTGGGGGGCTCTCCCCCCCTTATGTAAGGAAGGGGTTCCTATATGAATATGAATGTGGCCAATATAATTGCTAGTGTAATCTTTATAGGTATCGGGGCATGGTTTTTAATGGGAACATTAGCACTCCCAACGGCTTCTAATGCAGCAGATGTTGGACCACGTGCGTTCCCGCTCATTATGTCGATTTCTATCATTACTTTTTCAATCGTCCTAATTATCCAATCAATACTCTCTATAAAAAAAGGGGAACAAAAGAGTGTGAAGTTCACCAAAATTATGAATGTAACCATCTTTGCCGGCTTACTTATTTTGTATGCATACTTGGTTCCTAGAATCGGTTATTTTGTTTCTACACTAATATTTTTCCCATTTATTATTTTAGCTACAGGAGAAAGGTCATGGAAGAAAGTCGTCTTTATCACGATTGGATTTCTTGCTTTTGCAAAACTAGCTTTTGATATGTTATTAGGTGTTCCATTGCCATAAGAAGGAGGAGGTTTAATTGATTGAACAATTACTATCTGGTTTTTCAACAGTTCTAGGATCAAATGTACTCCTTATGATCTTGTTGGGAACAGTGGCAGGTTACTTTATCGGATCAATTCCAGGACTGACTCCTAGTATTGGTATTGCTTTATTAATCCCATTTACTTTTGGGATGGAGCCAGTTGCTGCTTTAGTCTTACTAGTGTCATTATATGTTGCAGCTGAGTACGGCGGAGGGATTACGGCTATTCTCTTAAATGCTCCAGGTACACCAGCCGCAGCAGCTACTTCCTTTGATGGCTATCCACTAGCAAAGCAAGGTAAGGCTGGTAAGGCATTAACGGTTTCCATTGTTGCTTCTGCTATTGGTGCATTTATAAGTACTATCTTACTGATATTTACCGCAGTTCCTATGGCTAATTTTGCATTGAATTTTGGCCCAGCGGAATATTTTGCTCTTGCATTGTTTGGCTTGAGTTTAGTTAGTAGTTTAAGTGAAGGTTCGTTAGTAAAGAGTTTAATAGCTATGTTCATAGGGTTAATTATCGTAACGATTGGGATGGACCCTGTTAATGGAGTACCGCGATTCGCTGTTACAACAGACTTATTAGGTGGTGTACCATTCCTACCAGCTCTTATTGGATTATTTGCTCTTTCTGAAGTGTTTTATATGTTAGAAGCCAAGCAAAACAAGAATAATAAAAAGGTGAACCGAATAGAGAAGTTCGGTTTAAAGGATACGAAAGAAACCTTAAGTAAATTTAAAGGAACCTTAATTCGATCGCCGATACTAGGTTATGTCATTGGTATTATACCTGGTGCAGGTGTAACGATTGCCTCTTTGATTAGTTACAATGAAGCGAAAAGATCTTCAAAAAATCGTGATAGCTTCGGTAAGGGGAACCCAGAAGGGATTGCAGCCTCTGAAGGAGCGAACAATGCTGCTGTTCCTGGTTCGTTAGCTCCATTACTAGCACTTGGGATACCAGGTTCAGCTAGTGCGGCGATCTTAATTGGTGCTTTAACGATACAAGGTGTTCAGCCTGGGCCGCTCCTTTTTACTGAGTATCCAGAAATCCCATACTCGATCTTTGCTTCATTGCTGCTTTCCATTCCACTTATGTTGGCAGTTGGTCTTTTCGGGGTACGCTTATGGGTGAACGTAACGCTTATTCCAAAACGGTTGCTCGCAGTAGTCGTAGCAGGAATTTGTATACTAGGAGCTTATGCTTATAGTAATTCCATGTATTCCGTTTGGATTATGCTCATAGCAGGAATTGTAGGGTATTTATTTAGAAAGATTGGTATACCGACAACTCCAATTGTCTTAGCGATGGTATTAGGGTTTATGATGGAAGTAAACTTTAGAAGAGCGTTGGTTGTATCAGATGGCAGCTTCCTTTTCTTCCTTTCAAGGCCAATTGCGTTTGTGTTAATTGCACTTGCAGTATTAACATTGTTAGTACCAATCATTAGAAGTATTAAATCAAAGAAAAAAGAAGCAGATGACCAAAACATCTCAATGTAATAAGAGGTAATAAATAACAGAGAGGGTAATGCATCTTGGAGAAAGATATTAAGACTGATTCAGTGTTTGACCATATTTATAAAGGAATTAAAGATGGTCTTATTAAATCTGGTGAAACGTTATCAGAAAGAGGATTAGCATCTGAGTTAAATGTGAGTAGAACCCCGGTTCGCGAAGCTTTGCGAAGGTTGGAGAATTATGGATTAGTAGAGCCGGAACCGAATAAAGGTGTGAAAGTCATTTCTTTCTCAAAGGAGAAGGTAAAACAGCTTTATCAAGTACGTGAGGTATTAGAAGGATTAGGTGCAAAACTTCTTGCTGAGAAAGCGAATCCTAAAGACATAGAAAGGCTGGAAATGCTCTTAACGGAGGCTGAAAAGGCAGCGAAGAACAATGACATCGAGCTATTACGGAATATCAACTCGCAGTTTCATATCGAAATTGCTAGCAGCACAAATAACTTGTACTTAATCAATACGATGCAGACATTGCAGTCACATATTAGTGTTTGTATGGGGACATCGCTAAAGGTTACAGGAAGACCGTTGGAAAATATTGAAGAACATCACCTTATTTTGGACGCGATAAAACGAAAAGAGCCTGATTTCGCAGAAGCAGTAACAAAGTATCATGTTCGAAAATCAATGGAAAATGTATTAAAAAATTTAGAAATATAAAATTAGACATTAAAGGAGAGGTTAGTATGGTGACAAAGCAATTAGTACAAAAAGTGTTAGCGACAAAAATAGAGGATATCCCGCAAGAGGTCAGAGACCATGGTAAAAGAAGTTTTCTAAACTGGATGGGTGTAGCAATCGGTGCGGCACAACATGAATCGGTCGATATGGTTCTTGAGTTGAAAAACGATTTAAATGGCGGGGAACAAGTGTCGATTTTAGGAAGAGAAGAAAAGACGGACTTATTATTAGCGACATTGGTTAACGGCATGTCCTCTCATATTTTTGATTATGATGATACTCATCTTGATACGATTCACCACCCGAGAGGTCCAGTGGCTCCTGTGGCACTAGCGTTAGGTGAGCACTTAGGCCTCTCTGGAGAACAGGTTCTTCATGCCTTTATTCTAGGCTGTGAAGTCGAGCTTAGAATCAGTAATGCGGTCTACCCAAGTCATTATCAACTAGGCTGGCATATTACGAGTTCAGCAGGAGTGTTTGGGGCAGCGGTTGCAGCAGGAACATTACTAGAGTTGAACGAAGAAGAGATGTTACATGCGCTCGGCTTAGCGGGGACTCAATCATTTGGATTGCGTGAAATGTTTGGAACGATGACGAAACCATTCCACCCAGGAAAAGCCGCTCAAAACGGGTTGCTGGCAGCAATGCTAGCGAAAAAAGGCTTCACAAGCTCTAAGCAAGTGCTTGAAGCAAAACGCGGATTTGCCAATGTATTAGCACCAGAACATGACTTAGAAAAAGTGAATGTCAACTGGGGAGTAGATTGGGAGCTGCAGAAAAATGCGTTTAAACCGTATGCGTGCGGCATTGTCTTACATCCATCGATTGATGCGTGCATTAACTTGCGTCAACATGCGGATCCATCAGAAGTAAAGTCAATTGAAGTGAACGTAAACCCATATGTTCTTGAATTAACAGGAAAGCCAACGCCGCAAACAGGGCTAGAAGGAAAGTTTAGTATTTATCATACAGGAGCGATTGCCTTCTTAGATGGCGATGCGGGTGAAGAGCAATATTCAAATGAGAAAGTGTTAGATAGCAAGACGGTTGCATTCAGAGAAAAGATCAAACCAGTCGTCAATGAAAACATGAAAGAGGATGAAGTATACGCGAAGCTCACTCTTCATGATGGCCGCGAATTCGAAGTGAAAATTGAACACGCGACAGGAAGCATCGAAAATCCAATGACAGACGAAGCTCTGATTCGTAAATTTACGAAACTGGCAACACCAGTCATTGGAGCGGAAAATACGGAAGCACTGATCACAACACTTTACAATCTAGATCAGTTGCCAAACCTTCAAGAGGTGCTAGCAGTATCAGGCGGTCAGAAGCTAACAACTAATTAAAAAGAAAAAGGGGTGTCTCAAAGGTGACTTTAACCTTTTGAGGCACCCCTGAAGTAATGAGCATAGTAGTTGCTGGTTTCGAAACTGCTACTTGAGTTGATCCACTTATTGGTGCAAGTGTGTACGGAGCTAATGCAAGTACTGCTCTCGACTATTAAGACAAACCCTTTTCATTCTAAAAAATTAACCCAAGTAAGAAGGTGTTTGGAAAATGGAAGATCTGAGTCGAGTCAAAAAAAGTGAAGTGTTAAAGCACGTGATCATTGCGGGGGCATTCCTATTCTTAGTAGTTTCCCCCTTATTAACATTTAGTGATTCTGTGGATAGCAATATTTTCAGTGCGGGAGCTATTTTTGTTTTGGGAATTATTCTGTGGATTACGAATGTGATCCCATCTTCACTAACCGCTGTTCTTCTGATTGTACTGTTCTCAGTATTTGACGTTTTGACATTTGAAGAGGCTGCCAGTGGGTTAGGGAATGAAATCATCTGGCTTGTTCTAGCGGTTTTATTTATGGGGATTGCTGTTGAGAAGACTGGGCTTGATAAACGAATTGCCTATTCACTGCTTGCGTTATCTAAGGGGAACGTAAAAGCTACTTTATTTAACTTAATTATGTCTGCATTCGTGCTGACATTTCTTATCCCCAATGCAGTAGGGAGACTAGCTGTTCTATTGCCAATAGGTAAAGGGATCATTCGTAGTATGGAAAAAGAGGGAGGAGAGAACATAGGTAAATCAATCATGTTAATCGTTACCTATTCTCCTTATGTTACAACGGTTGCTTTATTAACGGGGGCTAGTGGCTCCATTTATGCAACGGGACTATTTGAGACGATGCTTGGGCACAGTTGGAACTATTTGCAATGGATGATTATTATGGTTCCGATGATTTTTGTTGTTTTGATAGCGCTCTGGCTCATTGTCTTATTCCTATTTCCGTCACGCACGTCACAAATTAGTGATAGTCAGGAGTATTTTGAACAGGAAAGAAAGGGAATGGGTCCTATATCAACTAGTGAAAAAAAATTACTCTCGCTGTATGTTCTATTAATCTTTTTGTGGATAACTAGAGATTACCACCATCTATCGATCTCTCTATCGGCTGTGATCGTGTTAGTTCTTATGTTTTTACCTGGAATAAAATTACTTGAATGGAAGGAAAGTCTAAAGAAAGTCGATTGGGGTGTTCCCATTTTATTTGCGGCGGGATTTGCGATTGCGAATGCCTTTGAAAAAAGTGGGATTGTTTACTTGTTATCGGATGTTGCAGTAAAGTTTTTACAGGATTTCTCCATCTTTATTTTAGCCCTATCGATTATGTTAATTTTTGTTGTGATCAGACTTTGTTTTACTAACTTTAATGCAATGGTTGCGACCTTAATGCCGGTAGCTATTTCATTTGCTATTACGACTCCTTACAACCCTTTATGGATTGGGATGATTAGTTTAATAGCAAGCAGTACCGCTTATTTGATTCCTACTCAAGCAATAGGAAGTATGATGACATTCACCTTGGGGTACTACAACAATAGGGATATGTTTAAAGCGGGTGGCTTGTTAACAATTAGTATTATTTTGATTGCTCTGCTATTTTCCTTTTTTTACTGGCCGTTCGTTGGCTTAGATATTTATTAGCTGAAAGGACCACGTACGATTTACGTACGTGGTTTCTTACTGTTATCTCTGATTGGCTTGATGAAACTTTGCGAGCTTTCTTCAAGCGCTTTTATGGCTACTTTTCCGGCATTTAGAATATGTTGTTTAGCTTTTATCTCGGCCAATTCTGAGTCTTTTTGTTCAATCGCATTAATAATCTCTATGTGCTCTTTGATTGTATCCTCAGGACGAAGGGGCACTGCTAAAGAAGTAGAGCGAGCTAGAATAATTCTATATTTCAAACGTTGAAGGGTTTCCTTAACAAACTGATTATCACTGATCTCTACGATCGTATTATGAAGTTCATCATTAATATGAACCAATTCACGAATGTTATCGTCTTCCATTGCTTTGTAAGAATCATCTAATATATCTCTAAGTTTCTTTATCCCTTCCTTCGTTATGTTTTCTGCAGCCTTTCTTGCTGCGAGTCCTTCCATTACTTCTCTTACTTCAACTAAGTCAGTAATTGATTTGACGTTTAGTCGAGGTACAAGAATACCTTTATACGCTTGATTTTCCAGAAGTCCTTCCATGACAAGTCTATTTAATGCTTCTCTTACAGGAGTTCTGCTAACCTCAAGTGATTCGCATAGCTCTCTTTCTATGACTCTTTGACCGGGTTTGAACTCACCATTCAGTAGTGCCTTTTTCACTCTTTCATATACAGCAATTTGAATCGTTTCTTTTTGTGATGTCATCGCACTCACCTTTTGTATGCTATTTATTCATTACACTTTTGTAGAACAATTTGTGTTAATTATAAAAATCTAACTTTTTTTAGTCAACAAAGATTTTGAAGGCAATTAGTTTTTCTGATTTTTTAGCAAATCCAGTTGACTTCCAATTGCAATATTGTATACAATATAAACATACATTATTGTAATTCGTATTTCAACTATTCGTACATAGGAGGAGAGGATAATATGGTGACAAAACAATTAGTTCAAAACGTGTTAGCGACAAAAATTGAGGATATCCCGCAAGAGGTCAGAGACCATGGTAAAAGAAGTTTTCTAAACTGGATGGGTGTAGCAATCGGTGCGGCACAACACGAATCGGTCGATATGGTTCTTGAGTTGAAAAATGATTTAAACGGCGGGGAACAAGTGTCGATTTTAGGAAGAGAAGAAAAGACGGACTTATTATTAGCGACATTGGTTAACGGCATGTCCTCTCATATCTTTGATTATGATGATACTCATCTTGATACGATTCACCACCCAAGCGGTCCAGTGGCCCCTGTGGCGCTAGCGTTAGGTGAGCACTTAGGCCTCTCCGGAGAACAAGTTCTACATGCCTTTATTCTAGGTTGTGAAGTTGAGCTTCGAATCAGTAATGCGGTCTACCCAAGTCATTATCAATTAGGCTGGCATATTACGAGTTCAGCAGGAGTGTTTGGGGCAGCGGTTGCAGCAGGAACATTATTAGAGTTGAACGAAGAAGAAATGTTACATGCGCTCGGGTTAGCGGGGACCCAATCATTTGGATTGCGTGAAATGTTTGGAACGATGACGAAACCATTCCACCCAGGAAAAGCCGCTCAAAACGGCTTACTAGCGGCGATGCTAGCGAAGAAAGGCTTCACAAGCTCTAAGCAAGTGCTGGAGGCAAAACGTGGATTTGCCAATGTGTTAGCACCAGAACATGACTTAGAAAAAGTGAATGTCAACTGGGGAGTAGATTGGGAGCTGCAGAAAAATGCGTTTAAACCGTATGCGTGCGGAATTGTCTTACATCCATCGATTGATGCGTGCATTAACTTGCGTCAACATGCGGATCCATCAGAAGTAAAGTCAATTGAAGTGAACGTAAACCCATATGTTCTTGAATTAACAGGAAAGCCAACGCCGCAAACAGGGCTAGAAGGAAAGTTTAGTATTTATCATACAGGAGCGATTGCCTTCTTAGATGGCGATGCGGGTGAAGAGCAATATTCAAATGAGAAAGTGTTAGATAGCAAGACGGTTGCATTCAGAGAAAAGATCAAACCAGTCGTCAATGAAAGCATGAAAGAGGATGAAGTATACGCGAAGCTCACTCTTCATGATGGCCGCGAATTCGAAGTGAAAATTGAACACGCAACAGGAAGCATCGAAAATCCAATGACAGACGAAGCGTTGGTTCGTAAATTTACGAATCTAGCGACACCAATTATTGGAGCAGAAAATACAGAAGCACTAATCACAACGCTTTACAACTTAGATCAACTACCAAACCTTCAAGAAGTATTATCGGTATCAGGCGGTCAGACAGTGAAACTTTAAGTTTTGGGACATAGGGGACAGGTCCCTCGTCCCAAAATGAACATTTTACTATTAAAAAAGGTGGATAACCCTCTATTTATACAGAGGGTTATCCACCTTTTGTGAGATATACACAGCTGGCTGATGAAATTATTCGTGTCAATATATAGATATCCACATCTAATTCATGTTCGACAGAAGGGAAATGGGACGAGGAACCTGTCCCCCCGTCCCATTTTCTTAATTCCGTATTTTAAACGCGGCATTGATTTGACCGCGAAGCATTTTGTTTCTTGTTTCTTTTTTGCTTTGTGATTTCTTCTCGGCCTTGCGTATTTCAAACGTTCCTAGGCCATCTTCCATTTTGTTAGCAATGTCTACTAGTCTCTCAACATCATTAAAAGAATACTTACGAGTCCTACCATTCGTACGAACAGGAAAAACGAGTTTCCTTTCTTCGTAATAACGAATTTGCCTTTCTGATAGTCCCGTCAACTCACTAACAATCCCGATTGTGATGACTTTATGTTCTTTGTATGATGACACCTGCTTCACCCCTTTTGTTAAGTCAGAAGCATCATATAGCACTCCTTATTATTCTAACACACTATATTTAGTAGGTGGAGAAAAGATATAGGGTGAGGAGGGAAGATATTCCTGCTGATCGTGCATTTGATTTTACGTTAGATTTTCCACTTTATTTTGTGCTAGATGAATTTGGTAAATCTGCTCCTTTAACAAAGGCAATTTCAATTCGACTTGTTTTTTTATTGTGTCATCTAGTGGCAATTTCTCGATGCTTTCATAGCTAAAATAAAGCGGTTTATGAATTTGATCTAACAAGGAAGCTTGCTTTTCTTTTCCAAAAGAAAGGATGAATTCTTGTTGTTTTGGTGTTAAGGCGTGTAATGCGGCCTCTCTTTTCTTTGCAAGTCTCCATTCTTCTATCATTTGTTTCTGTCTTTCGAGTAAAGGGAGGTTTAGTTGGATTTGTCGTTGTAAGGTTTCATTGAAATCTGATAGATCTTCTATATACAAGAAGCTTTCTGCAAACCCGTCCTCAGTGGAAAGAAGTAATTCTCTTCGGTCTTCCTGGTTTAGCTTTGATACAAATTGTTGTTGTTCGATCGTTAGCCGTTGAAATAAAGAGGCTAATTTTCTTTCTTCCTCGTATCTTATATGGATCCGCTCGACTTGGTTAATCTGGTTATCGGATAGAGGAAGACCTAGTTCATATTGGGCGATTAGATCTTGAGGGAGAGGCAAATGCATGTACGCATGTAAAGGATAAAATAAATCTTTCTTGTACTTAATGAGTATCTCATCTCTTTCAAGATCAATTGAATACATTCCTTTTTTGACATCTTTAATGACAGATGAAGGGAGGGAGAGGTAGTTTTCAAAACAATTTTCTCCTAAATAGCGTACTGCGCCTTGGGATTTATTTCGAATGATATATTGAAAGCGAAGTGCTTGTCCACAATCACATTTATGGGGTCGCTTTTGGTATCCCCCATCTTTAATATCGACTAAGATCCAATCATCGAGTTTCTCCTCAATCTCTTGATCACTCATTTTTTCGTTAATGTCGATTCCTTTGTAATTTGCTAGAGTTTGCAGCCAGCGACTCTTTTTTTTGAGTTTTGTGCGATGCTGTAGGTAGTAGATTTGCTCTTCGTTTAATGTGCTCATTACCGTTTCTATTTCTTTTTTAGAGAGCAGGACCATGAATGAAGCACCTCCACGTATTCTATTATTTTAGTAATAGATATGCTTGAGGGGAGAGGGGTATGATAGAGAATTTGATCGAGTTCGCTATGGTGAGGGGGCAGTTTGTGGGTTAGTTAAAAATAAAAACTGAACAATTTATCGAGAAAAAGTGGATAACTATGACTTTATGCAGTGGGTTTTCCACATTACGGTAGATATCCACATTAATTTCGGTGTTTTTTTAAAAAGAAAATATGTAGTTAATCAAACTAAAGCAGTTGGGGTGTCCCAACTGCTTACTTAATGAGTTCTACAATACCAAATAAGCAAAGCTTAATGCTTTAGTCTTTTATGATTTAAAGGTTCGAAATCAAAATCAAATTTTTGAACATAGTTGCAATGTGAACAAGCTCTGCCTAATTGTTTGTTCGTAACAGGGTCTTTATAATAAACCTCTTCAAGACTGCATACAGGACACTCAATAATATGTAGGATTTCTCTTTTGCCTAAAACAACATCGAGTAATAGATTAAAGTGCATCATGTACACCCTTTCTGTGCTTTTTTGTAACTGTAACAGATGGAGGGAGAGAATGAACTCGAAGTGTGTTGTGGAGAAGTGTTTTTTGTGCGACATAAAGTGAGGGGAAGTAAGGAGTTTAGGGGGATTTCACTTTTATCAGCATCTCTATCTGTGGTAAAAAAGGTTTAGAAACACAAGTAGACTAAGGGCAAAAGAACCAAATGGCAACAAATAATTAACGGGAATTAGTGTTGAGTATTGTATAAATTCGACTGGTTATGACGGGTTAGTAGAAATTTACTACACAATTATATATTTTCACTAGTATGATAAATGCATTTTTATAAATAGCGTTTAGTAATAGAAGGAGTAAAGGATCGATTGTTTTGACATCCGCGCACATTGTATTGCGAGCGTGTATTAGACAGCGCATGCCCCTGCGGTTGTTACGTTTTTTCGGTAAAAGGGGCGACTGTTCAATTGAAAAATACCGGTGAATTTCACAGATAAACCGTCCCTTTTATTCAATTCAATTTTTAAAAATAAATGGGAAGTATACTAAATATAGTTGTTTTGCCTATTTATAATTGAATCTATTAGAATAATAATATTTACTGCAGTGATAAATTACTGTTATTATACAAAGGTTATGGGTGTTTGTAATGGGGGGATTTTGGCGAAAGAGGTTTATTTTTCATTGTTGCCAACCATTGCGGTAGGAGCTAAAGAAGTAAGGTACCAGCGGGGGATTAGAAAAGAGATATAGTAGCCTGAAGATAAGAAAAAATAGATTTGTGTTAAAGTTTTTTAGAAAAAGTACTTGTTTTTATTAAAATACTATGATAATTTTATAAACCTAAGCGAAAAACTTCTGGGGCCTTAGCTCAGCTGGGAGAGCGCCTGCCTTGCACGCAGGAGGTCAGCGGTTCGATCCCGCTAGGCTCCACCAGATATACGGAGGAATACCCAAGTCCGGCTGAAGGGATCGGTCTTGAAAACCGACAGGCGGGTTAAACCGCGCGGGGGTTCGAATCCCTCTTCCTCCGCCATTGTTATATACGGATAGTATTCTTTTGATTTTGGAGGGGTAGCGAAGTGGCTAAACGCGGCGGACTGTAAATCCGCTCCCTCAGGGTTCGGCGGTTCGAATCCGTCCCCCTCCACCATTTTTTTTGATAGAGTTGTCTCATATTAATATACAATAAGTCCGGCCGGGGTGGTGGAATTGGCAGACACACAGGACTTAAAATCCTGCGATAGGTGACTATCGTGCCGGTTCAAGTCCGGCCCTCGGCACCAAATAATTGAGCGCCCTTAGCTCAGCTGGATAGAGTGTTTGACTACGAATCAAAAGGTCGGGAGTTCGAATCTCTCAGGGCGCGCCATTCTATCTAAATGAAAGCGGGAAGTGGCTCAGCTTGGTAGAGCACCTGGTTTGGGACCAGGGGGTCGCAGGTTCAAATCCTGTCTTCCCGACCATTTAATATAATAGATAATAGAATATGCGGGTGTAGTTTAGTGGTAAAACCTCAGCCACGAGCAAACCATCTGCCGAATAAGCTGCGAGTTGTCTCGACGCATTTGCTTCTAAGAGTTACTAGAAGAGGAAGAGACATGACAGTGCGTTATGAAAATTTGTGATATATATTGATTTTATATGCGGGTGTAGTTTAGTGGTAAAACCTCAGCCTTCCAAGCTGATGATGTGAGTTCGATTCTCATCACCCGCTCTTACTAAATTACTGTGGGCCTGTAGCTCAGCTGGTTAGAGCGCACGCCTGATAAGCGTGAGGTCGGTGGTTCGAGTCCACTCAGGCCCATTTCATTCCACAGTAGCTCAGTGGTAGAGCTATCGGCTGTTAACCGATCGGTCGTAGGTTCGAGTCCTACCTGTGGAGCCACTTAGATTGGCCCGTTGGTCAAGCGGTTAAGACACCGCCCTTTCACGGCGGTAACACGGGTTCGAATCCCGTACGGGTCACCAACACAAAACCGGAGGATTAGCTCAGCTGGGAGAGCACCTGCCTTACAAGCAGGGGGTCGGCGGTTCGATCCCGTCATCCTCCACCATAACTTTTCTATTGTGTAACGACGCGGGGTAGAGCATACAGCGAAACATCGTCGAATAAGCATCGACATGTCTTGACGCATACACATCAAAGTTTTGCTAGAAGAGGAAAAGACGTCATCTTTGAACAACGTCATCCGAATACTATATAACGACGCGGGGTGGAGCAGTCTGGTAGCTCGTCGGGCTCATAACCCGAAGGTCGGCGGTTCAAATCCGTTCCCCGCAATACCATTGGTCCGGTAGTTCAGTTGGTTAGAATGCCTGCCTGTCACGCAGGAGGTCGCGGGTTCGAGTCCCGTCCGGACCGCCATTTAATTATATTTTGTTTTGGCTCAGTAGCTCAGTCGGTAGAGCAATGGACTGAAAATCCATGTGTCGGCGGTTCGATTCCGTCCTGAGCCACCATTTATACACGAATCTAGTCAATTGGTAGAAAACTGACTGTGAGCAAATCTACATTAGAACTAACAGTGAAATGTTACTTCTAAATAAATGATAAATACTTCGTGGAATAACAGCAAGAGCCATTAGCTCAGTTACGAGCAAATCTACTTGAGGTAACTTCGAGTTGTTCTGACGCAGTGAGCTGCGAAGCTAAACTAGCAGAGGAAAGAACAGGTAAGACCACGGAGAGATTCATCGTCCGTAAGCAACATGAAACACTTCTATGAAAAAACAGCAAGAGCCATTAGCTCAGTTGGTAGAGCATCTGACTTTTAATCAGAGGGTCGAAGGTTCGAGTCCTTCATGGCTCACCATTTAAGATGTTTTAAAAAACATCAACTATGCGGGTGTGGCGGAATTGGCAGACGCGCTAGACTTAGGATCTAGTGTCTTATGACGTGGGGGTTCGACTCCCTTCACCCGCACCATTCATTGCTACACAAACTTTTTTAAAAAAGGGTTGCGTGTAATCAATGGATGTGATATATTATTACTTGTCGCTGCGAAAGAGTAGCGGAATTGCTTTAAAAAAGTTGTTGCGTGGGACTTGTTAGTGTGATACAATATTTTTTGTCGCTGATGAGTTGGGCGAACAAGTAGTTCTTTGAAAACTGAACAAAAGCCAAGCGAAATAGAGATACATGATATCTCGTCAATTTTTATCATTGTTTTAACAAAAACGATGAAGTATCGTTAGCGATACATTTTGAGCTTAATCAAACACTTTTATGGAGAGTTTGATCCTGGCTCAGGACGAACGCTGGCGGCGTGCCTAATACATGCAAGTCGAGCGGACTTCATAAGAGCTTGCTCTTATGAAGTTAGCGGCGGACGGGTGAGTAACACGTGGGCAACCTGCCCTGTAGATCGGGATAACACCGAGAAATCGGTGCTAATACCGGGTAATAGAGTGAACACGCATGCGTTTACTCTCAAAGATGGCCTCGGCTATCACTACAGGATGGGCCCGCGGCGCATTAGCTAGTTGGTAAGGTAACGGCTTACCAAGGCGACGATGCGTAGCCGACCTGAGAGGGTGATCGGCCACACTGGGACTGAGACAC
>NZ_JBWQTU010000022.1:0-41754 GCF_056619925.1 Halalkalibacter sp. HAAS-P013 | reverse complement strand
TCAGTGCGTTTATGCAATATTACAGAGAGAATGCGAGATATTTAGAGAGAACGTCCCATTTTGTGGAACGAGTTGGCTTAGATCATATGAAGAAAGTGGTTCTTGAAGACGAGGAAGGTCGCAAAGCTCTTATTGAAAGAATGGACGTAGCTCTTTCAACTGGAAAAGATCCATGGAAGGAAATTGTTGAGAAAGAAGAATTACAACAAGAATTCAAAAAGAAGCAAGTAGAAGTGCTTTCTTAATCGGAGGGGGAGACTCATATGAGTAAAGTTGATAGTGCAAAGAAAGTTCATGTAGCGAATGTTTCAGAGTTATCAATAGGAATCGGTCAAAGAGTGAACGTATTGGGTGAAGAAATTGCTTTGTTCAAACAAAAAGATGGAAAGATTCGTGCGATTCAAAATAGCTGTCCTCACAAAGGAGGACCGCTATCTGAAGGGATCGTCAGTGGAGAGCACGTCTTTTGTCCCCTTCATGATTGGAAGATCAGCATGAAAGATGGGAAAGTCCAGGCGCCTGATGTAGGCTGTGTGAAGAGGTATGATGTTGAAGTGGTGGATGAGGCGATTTATGTGGTAATGAATTAAGCAGATATAGTAAGAAGGCGAAAATCATTTTCGATTTTCGTCTTCTTTTTTTTGTAGTAAGAGCGCTCGTTATCTTTATATTCAAATCAGCCTTTCCCTTTTTTGACAAAAAAAGGACAATTATATATACGTCTTTAATTTTGGCAACAATACAATTGACAAAAGGACCATTACTATAGATGGAATCTCTGCTGTAAACGCTTTATCATAAAGGTATAGAAAAAAGCAAGGCAAATACAGCTTTCCGAAAGGAGATAGAAAGATGGATTCACAAAAAACAAATTCAAATTTCAAAGTGAAAATTCAACGCTTTGGTAGTTTTTTAAGTGGCATGATTATGCCGAATATTGGAGCTTTTATCGCGTGGGGACTTATTACCGCATTATTTATTCCTACGGGTTGGTTGCCAAATGAGAGTTTAGCTGAGCTAGTTGGTCCAATGATCACTTACTTGCTGCCTCTACTAATTGGTTTTACTGGTGGTCGAATGGTTTATGACCTACGAGGAGGGGTAGTTGGTGCTACTGCAACAATGGGGGTTATCGTTGGTGCGGACATTCCAATGTTCTTGGGAGCAATGGTTATGGGGCCACTTGGTGGTTGGCTTATTAAGCAAGTTGATAAGTATTTCGAGAATAAAGTTAAGTCTGGCTTTGAAATGTTAGTCAATAACTTCTCTGCAGGTATTATTGGAGGAGCGCTAACTATTATCGCATATGTTGGGGTTGGCCCGATCGTTTATACGTTAAACCAAACGTTAGCATCTGGAGTGAACTTCCTAGTAACAAACAACTTATTGCCACTTGCCAGTATTTTAATTGAACCGGCAAAAGTTTTATTCTTAAATAACGCAATAAATCATGGAATTTTAGGTCCTATTGGAATTGAGCAAGCAGCGCGTGAGGGAATGTCAATCTTATTCCTATTAGAGGCAAACCCTGGTCCGGGTCTTGGTATTTTACTTGCTTTTATGTTGTTTGGTAAAGGAATGGCAAAACAATCAGCACCAGGTGCGACAATTATTCACTTCTTTGGTGGGATTCATGAAATTTACTTCCCGTACATCTTAATGAAACCTGCACTAATTATCGCAGCCATTGCAGGTGGTGCTACAGGAGTATTCACACTATTGTTGTTTAATGGTGGACTTGTTGCCGCTCCGTCACCAGGTAGTATTATTGCGGTGTTAGCTATGACACCAAGAGGTGGATACTTCGCTGTTATTGCGGGTGTTCTTGCTGCTACTGCTGTATCGTTTATTATTGCTTCGGTTATCCTTAAGAGTTCAAAATTAACAGGTGAAGAAGATTTAGCAAAAGCGACAGAGAAAACATCTGCATTAAAAGGGAAAGAAAGCAGAGCTTCTGTTTTAGTGAACAAAGATGAAACAGAAGAAGTAAAAGCAGCAGATAACAAAATTGTGAAAGAAAATGTAAACAAGATTATTTTTGCGTGTGATGCAGGTATGGGTTCTAGTGCCATGGGGGCATCCATCTTAAGAAATAAAGTGAAAAAAGCGGGTCTAGAAATCGATGTAACAAACACGGCTATTAACAACATTCCGAATGACGCAGACATCGTTATTTCACACAAGGATCTAACAGATCGCGCGAAAGCAAAATTACCAACAGCAGTTCATATTTCAGTAGAAAACTTCTTGAACAGTCCAAAGTATGATGAGCTTATTGAGAAGCTGAAATAATTCTTTCATCGAGTATCTGCTTATTTTTCAGACAAAAGAGCATGCCATTTATGGTGTGCTCTTTTAAAAAGGTTGTTTTCTTAAAGATTGATGCTGTGAAGAAACGTCTTTCTCGTAGTGAAGTGGCTGGAGCTCAGGTGGAACGAACATGAGGAGAACACGTGCCCCAAAAACAACAATGTATGCGAAAACAGCCTTTAAAAATGAGTGTACTATACTGTAACTCAATCTTTTAAAATTATGGCAACAATAGCAAAGACGAAATTGAAATTACCTTTCATTGAATCAATAAAATAACTCATTTAAGATAAAAATATAGTTATCTGATTTTAATTTTGTCATCAAATAGCTTTTTAAGTGAGGTGAATATTATTTACATTACGGCAAGAGAAAGACAAATTCTTGAACATCTACTTGCATCAGATCAAGAAATAACAGTAAAAGGGCTTGCTGAGAAGATTGATGTCAGTGTGCGCACCGTTCACCGCGATCTAAAAGGCGTTGAAGACATTTTAAAGGAGTATGACTTACGGTTAATAAAAAAATCTGGAGTCGGTGTTCAAATCATTGGTGAGAAAGAACAGATTGAGAATATGAAGTTATTTCTCTTTAATATTACGCACAATGAATACACTCCTGAGGAAAGGCAAACGATTATTCTGTGTACGTTATTGGAATCAATCGAGCCTGTTAAACTGCTTGCTCTAGCAAGTGACTTGAATGTCACTATTGCCACTGTTAGTAATGACTTAAATAAAGTAGAAGAGCAGTTGCAAATGTATACGAATCTCTCGCTAATTAGAAAAAGAGGTTATGGTGTTGAGATAGCTGGCGATGAAACATCTAAGCGAAAAGCAATGAGCAAAATCATTTCAGAAAATGTGGATGAATTTGATTTGTTGTCGTTGATTAGGGAGAATATTCAAAAGAAATCTACACAACAATCTGAGGTTATTTCTGAAAGATTATTAGGTTTAGTTGAAAAAAGAAACTTGCATATTGTTGAGAAGGTAATTGAGGAAATAAACAAAGAACTACCTTACTCAATAGCTGACAGCGCCTATATGGGGCTAGTCGTACACTTAGCATTAGCGATGGAACGAATATTACAAGGTGAGAACATTTCAATCGATCAAAGTTATTTAGAGCGATTGCAAATTACACCTGAATTCAAGATAGCCGAGAAGATCATCGCTAAGCTAGAGAGTGTGTTTCAGACGACAATTCCTAAAGCTGAAGTTGGTTATATAACGATGCATCTTCGTGGCGCTAAGTTAAGACACGATAAAGAATATTTAATCGAAGATACGAGTCTTCAAACCGCCCTAAAAGCAAAAAGCCTTATTCACTATGTAGAGAAAAAAACAGGCATACCGTTAGCGAATAATCATGCACTATTGCAAGGATTAGTAGCACACTTAAGCCCAGCAATCTTTCGGATTAAGCAAAATATGGGGATTACAAATCCACTGCTAGAAAAAATAAAAAGCGACTATGCTGAGTTATTTGAAATAGTTAAAGGTGGAGTGGAAGTAGTCTTGTCTGAATTAGAAGTTCCAGAAGAAGAAATAGGTTACTTAGTTCTTCATTTCGGCTCTGTCATTTTAGGTAAGAACGAAAATGAGTCGTTAAGAGCGTTAATCGTTTGTTCGAGTGGAATCGGTACATCAAAAATGTTAGCAACAAGGGTGCAAAAAGAAATTCCAGAAATAAAAGAGTGTAAAAATGTTTCGATGTTTGAACTTAATCAGATGAATGATGCGAAATACGACGTAATTTTATCTACCATTCGACTTCCGGAGTTAAAGCGAGATTATATTGTAGTTCATCCCATTTTAACATCTGATGAGATCGGAAAAATAAAATCCTATATTCATGAAAAACAGAGTGTCGATAAACCTTTTTCAAGTGAAGCGTTAGATTATCCATTATATACGAAAAGGGAAAATACATTAGAACGAATGCAAGTGCTAAACGAATACTCTGAAACGATTATTTCACTTTTGCAAGGGTTATCAGTTTCTATTTATAAAGATGAAATCGCTATCTCTAAATTGCTAGAGGATGCATGTACGAAACTACTGACAGAAGAAGTCGTTTCTGGTGTATCAGTTTTATTAGATGATTTATTAAGGCGTGAGGCAATTGGCGGGTTAGGAATCCCGAATACAAGGTTAGCGTTGTACCATACAAGAAGCGATGCTGTTGTAAAACCGTCGTTTACCGTTCATGCGATGAGCACGCCACAAACAATTAGTGCGATGGATCAATCTGAAATGGAAGTTGAAACTGTTTTGTTAATGCTCTCACCTAAGGAATTATCGACTACTTCATTAGAAGTTCTAAGTCATATAAGTGCATTAATAATTGAAAATGAATTAAGTATTTTACGGTTTGAATCGAAAGATGAGAGCAAGATTTCATCCTATTTAGCAACGAAATTAGAAAACTTTTTTATAGAAAAAACAAACAAATAAAAGGAGTGTTTAGATATGTCATTACCAATTTTCGCAAAAGAGAACATTTTATTAAACAAAGAGGTGGATACGAAAGAAAATGCGATTAAAATGACTGGGGACTTATTAGTTGAGCTTGGGTATGTTGAACCTTCTTACATTGACAGAATGTTAGAGAGAGAAGAACTAACATCAACATATATGGGCAATTTCGTAGCTATCCCACATGGTACAGAAGAAGGGAAAGCATCGGTAAAAGAATCAGGTATTGCGGTTATTCAAGTGCCAAACGGGGTAGAGTTTGGTGCAGGTAATGAAGTTAAGCTCTTAATTGGAATTGCAGGTAAGGGTGATGAGCACCTAGATATATTATCGCAAATTGCAATTGTTTGTTCAGAAGAGGAAAATGTAGAGAAAATTGTATCAGCAACGTCAACGGAGGAAATCCTCGAAATTTTTGAAGAGGTGAACTAATATGATAGCTGTACATTTTGGAGCGGGGAACATCGGTCGTGGCTTTATTGGATCTTTGTTATATGATTCAGGATATGAAACGGTTTTTGTTGATGTAAATAAGGAAATCGTTGATTTAATTAATGAACGTAAAGAATATAATGTTGTTCTTGCTGATCAATCGAAAGAAACAGTAACAATAAAAAATGTCTCAGCCATCAATAGTATGCAAGACCCAGATCTAGTTAAAGAGGCGATTGTGAAGGCTGATATCGTAACAACAGCTGTAGGGCCTAACATCTTACCGATTATTGCTAAAAGTATTCAAGAAGGATTGAGTTTGCGATTAGAAAGTAACAAAAATCCATTAAATATCATTGCATGTGAGAATTTGATTGGTGGTAGTACGCTCTTAAAGGAAAGTGTTTATCAGAACTTATCGGATACTGAAAAAGAGACATTTAATCAATATTTTGCATTCCCAGATGCAGCGGTTGATCGAATCGTTCCGAATCAAGTAAATGATGATAAGCTACTAGTAATGGTGGAGCCGTACTATGAATGGGTCGTTGAACAATCAACGATGATTGGGGATATCCCGGAAATTGCAGGCGTCACGTATGTTGCTGAATTGAACCCTTACATTGAAAGAAAACTATTTACGGTGAATACAGGTCATGCTGTTGCTGCTTATTTAGGTTACCAAGCTGGTATGAAAACAATAGATCAAGCATTAGCAAATGAAGAGATTAAAGAGTTACTTGAAAAAACGTTACAGGAAACAGGCCTCTTACTTTCAAAGAAACATTCATTTAACGTAGAAGAACACAAAGCCTATATAGACAAAATTATTAACCGGTTTTTAAATCCGAACTTAGCTGACGATGTCACGAGAGTGGGGAGAGGTCCTTTACGAAAATTAGGACCTAATGACCGACTAATAGGACCAGCCAAGCAATTTGTTGAAATGGTTGGCGATGATCCTGTTTATTTAGTGAAGGCTATTGCAGCAGCATTACATTATGATGTGAAAACAGATGAAGAAGCCGTTCAGATCCAAAATCTTATTCAAGAAAAAGGGTTAGAAACAGCAATAATGGAAGTAACAAAGTTAGATAGAAATAGTCGTTTATTTACGTTGATTTTTGATCAATATAATGAATTTAAAAAATAGTAAATTCAAAAAAAGCTGTCTCAAAAACTAGAAACAGAAATGGCAATGGCGCCGTTCGCTACTTGCCTTGAGAGGAGAAAACCACTCCTCTCAAGGCTTTTGAAAGATGTAGCGACTCCGCACATTGCTTCGGGATTATCCCAAAAGGTCAAAAATCAAACCTTTTGGGATAATCCCTTTTGTTTATGTCGAATAAAGGCTTATAATTAATGTAATGAAAATATAAAAGAGAAAGAAGTGAAACGATGAAGACCGGACTAAATGGAAAAAAGATTGTCCTTGCAGCTTCAAGAAAGACAGATGAAATGAGTACATTGATTGAAAAGCAAAATGGAGCACCTTTAGTACGATCTCTTCAAGGGACTGTGTTCAAAGCGGATGATCAAGTAAAAGAGGATTTACAAAGAATTGTAAAAGAGCAATTTGATTGGATTATCTTCACGACTGGTATTGGTACGAACGCACTTTTAGAGCTTGCTGATGAATTAAAACTAAAGGACTCGTTTATGAACGTTGTGAATGATGCCAAGATAGCATCGAGAGGGTATAAGACATTTGCAGCCCTAAAAAAAATAGGCGTTACACCTGACGTGAAGGATGATGATGGAACAATAAAAGGATTGATACAGTCATTAGCAGGAATTGACTTCAAGGGGAAACAAGTCATGGTACAGCTTCATGGTGAGAATGCTCCTGCGCTTATCAACTACTTGGAGGAATCAGGAGCAGAGGTCATGAAAGTATTGCCTTATCAGCATGTTGATCCAGACTTCGATACGGTTGAACAACTTTGCCAAGAGCTTTTTCGTTCTGAAATAGATGCTGTATGCTTCACAGCAGCCATCCAAGTTCGCTCCTTCTTTAAATATGTAAAAGAAAAGGGATATGTAGAACGAGTATTAGAAGCTTTTAGAACGAATGTACTTGCAGTCGCTGTTGGGAAGGTAACGGCAGAGGCATTGAACGAAGAGGGCATTGAAAGAGTTGTGGCACCTGAACTTGAAAGAATGGGGGCTATGATTGTTGAGATGACCCGTTATTTTGAAGAAAATTAAGAGCAAACTTTAAAAAGGGATCTCCCAAAGGCCAAGAACAGGCCTGTTGGGAGATCCCTTTTGTTTTAGTATAAAAGGTCATGAAAATATGTAAAATATCTATGTCGCAAAGGGTGTAATTTTTCTGTTTTAAAATTGCATTTTCAATATCTGATAATTATAATTATTACAAAGACTAATATTTGGAATTTGTGTTCCGGTATTCGGAACTGAAGGAGGGGAGACGTTTGGTGCAATTAATTAACCAGCTTGACAAAGAGGTTAAGATAACAAGGTTAAGTGAGTCTGCAGTAGTGGTCTCTTTTGGTGAGGAGATTTGTGTTGATTTGCATGAAAAAGTAAAAGCTTTAACAAATTACTTAGAGGATCATTCGTTTGTCGGTCTAATAGAAATCGTTCCATCGTTTACGAGTGTAACGGTTTTTTATGATCCTATCCAAATTTACAAAAGCGAAAGAAAGGTAAATCATACAAACGTTGAGTCACCATCTGATTTCGTCTGTGTTTCCCTTAAAGAAGCAATACAAAATTTAGAAAAAACAGATAAACACAGAGCTAGAATTGTTGAAATACCAGTTTGTTACGGCGGGGCTTTTGGTCCTGATCTTGACTATGTCGCAGAACATAACAACCTTTCTCCTGAACAAGTTGTAAAGATTCACTCTAGTGGAGATTATCTTGTTTATATGGTTGGATTTGCCCCAGGTTTTCCTTATTTGGGAGGCATGTCTGGGAGAATTGCAACACCAAGAAGGGGAAAACCGCGAATGGAAATACCAAAAGGTTCTGTTGGTATAGCTGGAATGCAAACGGGAGTCTATTCACTCTCTACTCCAGGTGGATGGCAAATTATTGGAAGAACTCCTTTGGATTTATTTTTAAAAGATAAGACGCCACCGAGTTTACTTGAATCAGGTGATATTGTGAGATTTAAACCAATAACAGTTGAAGAGTATAACGACTATAAGGAGGGTTCATAATGGCTTTAAAGGTAATCAAACCAGGTCTTTTGACAACGGTTCAGGATCTTGGAAGAACGGGCTTACAAAAACATGGAGTCATTATGAGCGGAGCTATGGATCCTCTTTCCTTAAGGCTTGCTAATTTGTTAGTGGGAAATGAGGAAGGAGAAGCAGCATTAGAAATGACGTTAGCTGGTCCTTCTTTAAGATTCGAAACTGATACCATTTTTGCTATTACCGGGGGCGATCTTTCACCAACGATCAATCAAAAGCCAGTCCCTTTACATAGGCCTATCTATGTAAAGAGAGGTAGTGTCCTTTCTTTTGGACCGGTAAAAGCAGGATGTCGAGGTTACTTGGCTGTCGCTGGAGGATTTGACATTCCAAAAGTAATGGGGAGTAAGAGTACCTATCTTCGCGCCGGCGTTGGTGGCTATCGTGGAAGAGCACTAGACACGGGAGATGTTATTACATATCAGAAACAAAAGAATATATTGCCCTTCTTTGAAGAGACTGAACATAAGATTGCTACCTTTTCCACGACAGATTGGGGTATACAATCCTACCTTTTTCATAGACCTAAGCAAGTTGTTAGAATCATTCCAGGCCCTCATTTTGAACAATTTACAAAAGAGAGCCGGGAAGATCTGTTTCAATGCAAATTTAAAGTAACTCCCCAATCGGATCGAATGGGGTACAGGCTTTCGGGCCAACTATTAAGGCTAGGAGAGCAAGTAGAATTACTCTCAGAGGCAGTTACTTTTGGTACAATTCAGGTTCCTCCAGATGGAAACCCCATTATTCTCCTTGCAGATAGACAAACGATAGGAGGATATCCAAAAATAGGACAGGTGATTGACGTCGATATACCAATGATTGCTCAATTAAAACCAGGAGAACGGATAAGCTTTATGCCTGTATCGATATACGAAGCAGAAAGCCTTTTGCTAAAACGGGAAATGGATCTAAGGGAGCTAAGAGCAGGTATATTGTTAAAAAAAATGTCTACATAGGTTGTTTGATAAACCCAAGTTCTTTAGAGATGCTATTGGCGGTTTGTTTAACTTTCTCAACAAGTTCAGTTATACGTTCTTTTGAAAAACGTAGTTCAGGTCCTGCGACACTTAGTCCACCAATAACCTGACCACTTAAGTTGAAAATGGGAGCAGCGATGGAGACTGTGTTATTTTCAAGTTCTGAGTAACTTATAGCAAACCCATTCATGCGAGATTGCTTCAAAACATCTATCAGAACATCTTTATCTTTAATCGTCTTCGTTCCAAATGGTTTAAGTTCCACATTACGTAGATACGTTTCTTGTTCTTTTTCATCGGTGTAAGAAAGAATAATTCGGGAACAAGCACCTGTATAAAGAGGTGATCGCCGGCCTACTTTTGTGAAAAGTCTTACAGGATGGTCTGTATCCACTTTTTCTACATAAACGGCTTCATCACCCTCTCGAATCGTTAAATTAACAGCTTCGTTTACTTCATCTCTTAGGGTTTCCATATGAGGCTTAGCAATCTTACGAAGATCAATTCGTTCAGCGACGAGGTGACCGAACTCAAGAAATAGCAAACCGAGAGAATAGTAGCCATCGCTATCTTTTGTAAGAAAGCCCATATCGGAAAGAGAACCAATCATTCGATGAGCTGAAGTTTTCGGGAGTTCAGTTAGATGGACAATTTCATTTAAAGTCAGCCGTGAATGAATCCGAAATAGGTTTAGAACGGTTAACGATTTCACAACAGTTTTGTTTTTGCTTTGCAACAGTAACACCTCTTTAATGTTTAAAGACAAAATAGGAAGAACGCTATCATTTATTTTACAAAACTAGATTATCCATGTCTATGAATGGGCAAGGCATATTATATTACAGCGAGGAAGAGTAGAAATGAATAATCAAAGATCACTCCAAAATGAACAAATGACACCGAAAGAAAGATTAAGTGCAATGACCGGAGCTGCTTTTTTAATGGCGACATCAGCAATAGGTCCAGGTTTTTTAACACAAACAGCTGTTTTTACAGAACAGTTATTAGCAAGCTTTGGTTTTGTCATATTGGCATCTGTTATTTTAGATATCGGTGCGCAAATTAACATATGGAGAATCATTGCTATATCAAAAATGCGCGGCCAAGAAATAGCAAATGCAGTTCTTCCAGGTTTAGGGTATGTCGTTGCTTTTTTTATCGTCCTAGGTGGACTTGCCTTTAATATTGGAAACGTAGCTGGCGGAGGGCTCGGGGTCAATGCTCTGTTAGGCCTTGGTACGACAGTTGGTGCCGTTATGACAGGAGTTATTTGTATCTTTATCTTTTTATTAAAAGAAGCCAATATGGCAATGGATAAAATCGTGCGCTATTTAGGAGCCTTGATGATTTTGCTAACAGCTTATGTCATGTTTGTTAGTGCTCCACCATACACAGAAGCAGTCTTGCGGACATTTGTCCCGATAGAAGTGGACTTTTTAGCGATTATTACGATCGTTGGTGGGACGGTTGGTGGTTATATTACATTTGCTGGTGGTCATAGGCTATTAGATGCTGGAATAACAGGTCGTGAGAATTTACGCTATGTTACGAATACAGCAGTAACTGGAATTGTTGTAGCCTCTATTATGAGGGTCATTTTATTTTTAGCGATCCTCGGGGTGGTGTCGGCAGGATTTGCTTTAAATCCAGAAAATCCAACGGCGTCTGTTTTTCAAATCGCAGCAGGAGAAGCGGGCTACCGTATTTTTGGTCTAGTATTATGGTTTGCTGGAATCACATCGGTGATCGGTGCAGCCTATACATCGGTATCATTTTTAACAACTTTTCATCCAAGTATTGAACGGAACAAGAACTACTGGACGGTTGGATTTATTGTATTTTCTACAACCGTCTTTGCAATAATCGGACGACCTGTTGCTTTGCTCTTATTAGCAGGTGCATTTAATGGATTGATTTTGCCGCTTACACTAGGATGTATATTGTTAGCTGCTCATCGTGTCAGCATTGTAGGGGAATATAAACATCCGGTTTGGATGACTGTTTTTGGTGCGATTGTTGTTGCGTTAACTGCATATCTTGGTGTTCGTACGCTAACGGAAATGATTCCACAACTTTTTTAATGGAGGATTTTAATGAGAAGTGTAGATTTAAATTGTGATTTAGGAGAAAGTTTTGGTGCTTATAAAATTGGCCAAGATGAAAAAATATTAGATTACGTTACCTCGGCAAATGTTGCTTGCGGGTTTCATGCTGGTGATCATAATGTTATGGCAAAAACGGTAAAAATGGCAGCAACCAAAGGAGTAAAAATTGGTGCTCATCCGGGATTTTCAGACTTATTAGGATTTGGAAGGCGGCTAATTGAAACAAATCCAGAGGACATTTATAATTTTGTTGTTTATCAAATTAGTGCATTGAAAGGCTTTTGTGATATTGAGGGGGTTAGGATGCAGCATGTGAAACCACATGGGGCTTTATTTAATGTAGCAGCTACTGACCGAGTCGTTGCGGAAGCTATTGCTAAGGCCGTGTATGATGTTGACCGTGATCTAGTATTATTCGGCTTATCCTGTAGTGAGCTAACAAAAGCTGGATCGAATATTGGTTTAAGAGTGGCAAATGAGGTTTTTGCTGATAGGACGTACCAAGCAAATGGAACGTTAACACCGCGCATAAACGAGCATGCCCTCATACATGACGTGCGCCTAGCGATTGAGCAAGTTGTGACGATGATCAAATCTGGCACAGTCAAAGCGATAGACGGTACGGTCGTTCCTATTCAAGCAGATACGATTTGTGTCCATGGGGATGGAGAAAAAGCTCTTGAGTTTACTCAAGAGCTGAGAGGGATGTTGCAAGTAGAAGGGATTACGATAAGCTCAATTTTATAATTCTTCAGTATCCTCAAAAAAAACTTAGGATGAGGTATTGAAAAGGTGAAGGTCACCTTTTCAGTGTTCGATTATCTGCTAAGGTTTTTTTATATTTGATGGTAAGAAATGAAAGGGAAAGATTGATGGAAATGGAATGGTACTATATGTATGTACTTACATGAATCTAATCGTAATCATACAAAGAACGTTGCTAAGTATGATAGTTTATAAAGCTGATTTTCATTTCTGAAGAGTGGGTGGTGACGGTCATGGAAATAAAATTAGTAACTTTATCATTAGATTATGCTGAGCAACTACTAAAGTTTGAACTGGAAAATAGAACGTTTTTTGAGGAAATGGTACCCGGAAGAGGCGATGACTATTACAAAAGAGATAAATTTTTAACTTTTTTGACCGAATTGTTAGTGGAGCAAGAGAAGGGAGAGGGACAATATTACTTAATTTTGTCAACGGACAAAACAATTTTAGGTAGAATCAATCTTTTTAACCTAAAGCATGAGCCCTTCTTTTCAGCTGACATTGGATACCGCATTGGTAAAAAGTACGTAAGAAACGGGCTTGCCTCTAAAAGTGTTGAAATGATGATGACATTATTAAAGAAGAAGTACAAAATTATGGTAATTTGTGCAAAAACAACAAGTCACAATTACGGATCGAAAAGAATTTTAGAGAAGAATGGGTTTGTGTTACGGGAAGTTGATATAGGTGAAGCTAAGCTTAAGGACGAAACCTATGATTTTCTTGCCTATAGCTGGAGTAATTTATAAAGGATAAGGTTTTTCACTGTAACGATTTCTTATATTTGAATAATGGATGATTTTGTAAGAGGGGAGAATCTCCTCTTTTTTTAGTTGAAAACTTACATTTGTTTAATGAATCTGTACCTCTTTCCTGTATAAAAATCAGTAAAACCTACAATGGTTGCGTTAGATGGATAAGTAATAGAGTCAAAAAGAAAGAAATGGAAAATAGTTCGCTAAATTTTCTGACAATTAATATTTACAAGTTCTCGATTATCGGTGTATATTAGAAAAACAATTTAGATAACTAAAAAAAGTGAGGTGTTCTGATTTGCAAGCAATGATTGATTTTCTTAATGGCTTTTTATGGACGTATGTTGTTATCGGAGGGTTGCTAGGTGCGGGTTTGTATTTCACATTCAAAATTCGTTTTATGCAGTTTAGAAGCATGGTTGAGATGTTCCGTGTTGTTACCCAAAAATCAACAGAAGTTGACGGAATGAAGAGCATTAGTCCGTTTAAGTCATTTGCTATCGGTGCGGCAACTCGTATAGGAACGGGTAACTTAGCAGGGGTGACAGTTGCGATTGCACTAGGTGGTCCAGGTGCTGTTTTTTGGATGTGGGTTGTAGCATTGCTTGGTGGTGCCACAAGCTTTATCGAGAGTACGTTAGCTCAAGTATACAAGATAAAAGATAAAGATTCTTATCGTGGTGGTCCAGCATACTACATTGAAAAAGGTTTAGGTCAACGCTGGTTGGGAATTGTGTTTGCTGTATTAATTGCTATTACCTTTGGCCTTATTTTTAACTCTGTACAAAGTAACACAATTGCCGGCGCGTTTGATAACGCGTTTGGTGTAAGCCCTTGGTTAATGGGTGTTGTTATGACTGTATTAGCTGGAGCAATTATCTTTGGTGGTGTACACCGTATTGCAAACTTTTCTAGTGTTATCGTACCGATCATGGCAGTTTTATATATTGTTATTGGCCTTGTTGTAGTTGTAATGAATGTATCTCAAATTCCATCTGTATTAGGGCTAATTGTTCGTAGTGCATTTGGTTTTGAGCAAGCACTTGGTGGAGGTATCGGTGCAGCTATTATGATGGGGGTTCGTCGAGGTCTCTTCTCAAACGAAGCTGGTATGGGTAGTGCGCCAAACGCAGCTGCAACTGCGAACGTATCACATCCTGCAAAGCAAGGTTTTGTTCAAACATTAGGAGTATACGTTGATACATTAATCGTTTGTTCAGCGACAGCGTTCATTATTCTACTAAACACGGATTATCATTTAAGTGAAGCTGAAGGTATTCAGTTACTACAAAATTCACTTAGCTTACAAATTGGAGGTTGGGCTAGTTACTTTATTGCTGCGGCAATCTTTATGTTTGCATTTAGTTCAATCATTGGTAGCTACTACTATGGTGAAACAAATATTGAATTTATTAAAAAGAGCAAAACAGCAGTTAATGTTTACCGTTTAGCGACAATGGGATTTGTACTTTTCGGCTCGGTAGCAAGCCTTGGACTTGTATGGGATCTAGCAGATTTGTTTATGGGTTTAATGACCGTTATAAATGTAATTGGTATTGTATTATTAGGGAAGATTGCTTTCAAAGTACTTAAAGACTATGAGGAACAGCGTGCACAAGGGCTTGATCCTACTTTTAGCCCTAAGAAGCTTGGAATCAAAAATACTGAAGCGTGGGATGATGAAGGTAAATCAGACAAAATGGTTGGATAACGTCGTTCGTAAAAAGAGTCTTTCTCAAAAGGTCAAAGAACGGACCTGTTGAGGAAGACTCTTTTATGTCCAGTTCTTGCTCCAAGTTTGAATGGATTCAATGACTGGTTCAAGTGCAAGGCCCTTTTCTGTTAAAGAGTATTCAATTCGCACAGGTTTCTCAGGAAAAACGCTTCTTGTTACAATAGATTGCTGCTCCAACTCTTTCATTCGCTCTGTCAATATCCGATCACTCATATCTGGTATTTGAGATTTTATATCTTTGAAACGTTTTGGTCCGTCTAGTAGAACTCGGATGATAAGCCCAGTCCACCTTTTTCCTAATAACTCGATTGCATGCTCGTATTTAGGGCACATTTGGCTGTAATCCATTATTATCACCTCGATATGTTTAGTTTACCATAAGGTTGTTGTAGAGAAAATATAGTCGAAGATCTTAACGAGGTCAAGCTTAAGTCATGGAGGGGCAAGGAATGAAAATGATAAATCCATGCCCGATACGTCAATTTCGATTTATTTTTGTTAGATTTTCTTTGTTTTGTAGTAATGACACACCCTTTCTTTGTGTATGGATAAAGTATAGGGAAGATAGCTCTATTGAAGAGGGCGCTGAAAAAGGACGGTTTTCCCTTTTTAGTACCCGCTAAGGAGGGGGTTCATGTTTACTAAGATGATTGTGGCGTTGGATGGGTCTGAGCAATCCATTAGAGCAGCAGAAAAAGCAATCAATTTGGCTAAAATAAGTGGGGCGTATACGTATGTTGTCTATGTGGTTGATGGGACTACTTCAAAGGCGGATGTATTACAAACATGGAACTCCTTAGGAATTGCTGAAAAGCGTAAACAGAAATTTAAATTTGTAGAATCGAATGCAAAAAAGGAAGGCATTGATTATGAAGTAAAGATTTTACGTGGCGAACCAGCGGCTACCTTAGTCGACTTTTCAGTGGAGGTTGATGCAGATCTAATCGTTATTGGGAGTCGAGGACTGAATCAGTTTCAACAAATGATCCTTGGTAGTGTTAGTCATAAAGTAGCCAAAAGAGCAACTTGTCCAGTGTTAATTATTAAATAGGTAGAAAAGGAATGCTAAATGTATTTTGGTATTCCTTTTCTTTTGCCGTATAAGTAAGGTAAAAAAAATAGGCTTTTTTTCTGGAAATTCCGTTGACGTTTTTCATTGGTCTGTTATATAATACAATTAAGTAAAATAAATTGTATTACTACAGGAGGCGATTTTAAATGAGCAGGCAAGAACGAGAGAACATGATTCAGTTTTTATTTAAGGTTCAAGGGTTAACGGAAAGAAAGTTAATGATGATGACGGATGAGGATATTGAACATCTATATACAAGAGCATATCTTCTTCACGAGAAAGTGTAAGTGTTTACACCGCCATTTATTCTTTGTTCATAACAGTGTCAAGCGTATCTTGCCCAAAATGTAGTATACTAACTAGCAAGAGCAAAGCTAAAGGTGGTCTGTTATGAGAATGTCAAATAAAAAACTGTTTCTACTGATCTCAATCATTGTAATAGTGTATGGACTTGGTTATTGGGTCATTGGGGATATGTTAACAAGATAGAAGAGGCTGTCTCAAAGGTCCGATCTTTGACCTTTGAGACAGCCTCGTATTTTATAGTTATAATCCGGATAATTGTGTTAAGAATGCTGTAGCTATTCCGAAATAAATGATTAAGGAGAAAATATCATTCAAAGTCGTAATAAGTGGACCTGACGCAACAGCTGGATCCACTCCGATACGATATAACGTTAATGGAATGATAGTTCCTGCTAAAGTCCCAACAATTAATGTAATTAATAGGGAGGTTCCAACAACAAACCCTAGAGTTAAACTACCAATCCAAAAGTAAGCTATTAAGAAAATAAGTATTCCACAAGTTAAGCCAATAATGATTCCGACCCGTAGCTCCCGGAAAATTAATTTAACAACTGTTTTTCGGTCAGTATCATTTGTAATAATTCCTCGAACGACAACTGCTAAAGACTGTGTACCTGTATTACCAGTCATTCCAGCAATCATTGGCATAAAGAAGATCAGTGCCACTACTTGTTCAAGAGTTTCTTCAAACCCACTAATAATACTTCCGGAAACAAGCCCAATAAACAATAACAATACCAACCAAGGAAGGCGACGAACAGAAGCAGTTACAGCCTTTGTATGAAAGTCAATATCCTTTCCGGTAGCTGATAACTTTTCAATGTCTTCATTGGCTTCTTGGATGACAACGTCAATGGCATCGTCGACAGTGATAATCCCTTTTAAAACATTATGGTCGTCCACAACAGGTACAGCGATGAAATCATATCGTTCAATCGTCTGTGCAACTTCTTCTTGGTCATCATTAACGTGAACCGAAACAACCCGAGTAAACATTAAATCTTCAATAATATCGTTAATGTCAGCTATTAATAAATCGCGATAGGAAACAACACCAACAAGTTTATCTTCATCATTAATAACATAAAGGTAATAAATGTTCTCCGAAAAGCTAGCATATTCCTTCAACTTATCTACAGCTTGTCTTACGGTTTGATCCGCGTGAATCCAAATAAACTGATTGGTCATAATTCCACCAGCTGTATCAGCTGGATAACTCATTAATGATTGAATCGTCTTAGAATCTTCGTTTTTCATAATATCTAAAAACTCTTGGATTTTATCTATAGACAGTTCATTTAACAAGTCCGCTAGATCGTCATTATCCATATGATCCATTACTTTAGAGGAGCGTTCAATCCCGAGTTTATGTAATATATCAATTTGCATTTCATACTCAAGCTCTTGTATTAATGCAGCAATCTGAGACGGAGTTAAAAATGTAAGAAATTTATGATGGTGCTTCTCTGGCAATCCTTTGTATAGTTGAGCAAAGTCATAGGGGTGCAACTCATCAAGCAGTTCCTGTAGGGCGCCACGCTTTGCTTCCTTCATATATCTAATCACTAATACTAATAATTGATCTTCAGTCATATTTGCAATCATCTCGTCACCTCGCTAAGTGTACTTATTAACTTTACAAAAAAAGCAGAAGTAAGTACAACTCCTTTTGAAAAAAATTTAGAAACAAGCTACTGGTTGATGATATTTTGTCGTCTGTAACAAGTTTTTATTACTAAACCAAAGAGAGACATTAATCTATAGGACATGAAATAATTTCAACTTTTTAATAACGAAGAGTATGCACTGTCGTGTATGCTCTTTTTCATACTAATATAGTAGGAATAAGCGTTGACGCTTTCGAAATACATGTGATAAACTTAATTTAAATTGATATTCATTCTCAGGTTGGACATAAATGGGGAGGTACGTATGAGCTTTATTCAATTAAAACAACTTACAAAGTTGTACAAGAAAACGGAAACACCAGCTGTTGACACGATAAACTTAGATATTGAAAAAGGCGAAATTATCACACTCCTAGGTCCAAGTGGGTGTGGGAAAACAACCACTCTTCGAATGATCGCTGGTTTTGAACAGCCGACAAGTGGTTCGATTACAATTGATAATAATGAAGTATATAGTGATAGAACGTACCTTCCTCCTGAGAAAAGAGGAATTGGTATGGTGTTTCAAGACTATGCATTGTTTCCTCATCTTACAATTGAGAAAAATGTAACGTTCGGTTTAAATAAATGGAGCAATCGAGCAAAGAAAGATAGAGCAAAAGAAGTTCTTGAATTAGTTGGTTTAGCTGAGTATGGCAAGCGTTATCCAAATGAACTATCAGGTGGACAACAACAACGTGTAGCTTTAGCTAGAGCTCTTGCCCCAAGACCACATGTTGTTCTTATGGATGAACCGTTCAGTAATTTAGATGCTGGACTGCGTGAACGCATGCGTTATGATGTTACCGTTATTTTGCGGAAGGCGAACACAACAGCTATTATTGTTACTCATGACCAAAAAGATGCGTTTGCGGTTTCTGATCGTGTTGTTGTTATGAATCAAGGTGTCATTCAACAAATCGCATCTCCTCGTGAAATGTATCGTTGTCCTAAGAATTGCTTCGTTGCTCAATTTGTGGGAAAAACGAATTTATTAGAAGGAACACTATGTTCAGATTTAAAGCATGTTGATACGTATATCGGCCGTGTTTCCTTACCGACACAAAGTGAGAAATTATTAGAGGATGTACGTGTGTCGATTCGTCCTGAAGGTTGCCGTTTAGCTGAAAATGGACGTTACTCAGGGACAGTAGAGCGTGTTACGTATGGTGGTGAATATCAAGAGGTTGAAGTTCGCTTAGGTGACCAACATGAATCCTCTTTGCCTATGGTTGTGTATGCTCCAATTGAACAGGATATTGAAATTGGCTCAGTAGTTTCCTTTGATATTAAGGCAGAATTAGTTGCGCTTGTTGAAGCGTAAAGTAAGGGCTTTTAAAGTATACAAATACTTTAAGAGTCCTATTTTTTTTATCATTTATATTTTCAGAAAATGATGTTGACAATGATTATCAATTGCACTATACTACGTATTGTGGGTGAGAGTGATAATGAATATCATTACACGTTGCCAAAATAAAAACATACATACAGGGGGAGTCAGAGATGAACAAAGCTTTAAAGATTTTCTTGTTTGGAATTTTAGTAATGTCGCTTTTTGTTGTGGCAGCATGCGGAGGCACAAATGATGCAGCTGAGGAGCCGGCAGAAGACGCGGGTGAAGAAACACAAGAGCAGACAGGGGAAGAAACTGAAGAAGTAGTGGAACTAGAAGGACAACTTGTAGTATACTCAGCACGTAACGAAAACTTTGTACAGCCTTTACTTGATAAATTTTCAGAAGAAACAGGCATTGAAGTGTTAGCGCTACACGGAGCAGATCCTCTTCAACTTCAAGAGGAGTCAGGAAATGTTCAAGCGGATGTATTTATTTCAAATGACCTTGGAGCTTTGGAATTTTTAAATCAACAAGGCTTACTTCAAGGATTCGATCCTGAAGGTGTTGAGTCAATTGACGCGCAATACCGTGCAGATGATAATGCTTGGATCGCTCTATCGGCTAGAGCACGTGGTTTCATTTATAATAAAGATATGATTACAGAAGAAGAAATGCCAAAGAGCATGGAAGACTTATTCGATGCAAAATGGGCAGATGTTGAAAATGGATATGCAATCACTCGTGGTGGTAACAGTGGTATGATCGGAAACGTATCTGCACTACGTTATGAGTGGGGCGATGAGAAGACAGCTGAATGGATTGAAACTATTAAAGAAAATGCAGCAGGTATCTTTGAAGGTCATGGTGATATTCGTCGTGCAGTAGGTGCAGGGGAGCATGCATTTGGCCTAGTTAACAACTATTATTATCATCAACAACTTGAAGAACCAACTGATAACAATGTAGGTTTCATTTACGCTGATCAAGGCGATGATCAAATGGGAGCAATCGCAAACGCTGCAGGTATCGGCCTAGTTAATGGTGGTCCAAATGAAGCAAACGCAAAAGCATTTATCGAGTGGGTATTAGAGACAGAAAACCAGCTTGCATTTGTTGGAGAGTCGTTAGAGCTTCCAATTAACCCAGAGTTAGACCCACCTTACGAAGCTGCGATTAGCTTTAGTGAGTTAAAAATTCAAGACATGCCGTTAAAAGAATTAGGGAACTATTTTGAAGATACAAAGGCTCTTATTGAAGATTCCGGTTTAGATTTAGAGCTTAAATAAATAAAGCGTTAATCTTTTTAGGAGAGGACAGCATGGATAACAATCGTGAAAAAGACAACCAATTGAATAATGATTCTAGTGCTAAGGTTGGGGATGAATATACCCCAACCCTTCTCCGTTTTTTTCGGAAAACATGGTTTAATACTTGGCAGGGAAATCCACCAGGTCCTATCCTATTACTATTTGGACTAGTAGTAGCACTTATCATGTCAGTGCCGATTATTTATGTGGTTTGGCGCTCGCTCTTTGCGGGAGTAGATCGGTGGATGCGACTATTGGATGGGAGGATTCCACAGTTATTATGGAATACGTTTTCACTAACAGCTGCTGTAACGGTATGTGCAATCGCTATTGGTGTATCCTTAGCGTGGATTGTCATCCGGACTGATTTACCAGGGAGAAAGATGTGGCAGTGGGTCCTTGCTTTGCCACTTGTCATTCCACCATATGTTGGTGCTGTTACCTATATCATTGTTTTTGGTCCAAGTGGTTGGGTGAGAAATGTTTGGAGAGATACTCCTTGGTTAGTAAATATATTCGGTGAATATCCTATAAATATATATTCCTTTTGGGGTGTCTTCTTCGTTTTAACGATGTTTACGTACCCATATGTCTTTTTGATTGCTAGTGCTTCTTTACGTAAAATGAATCGAAATTTCGAAGAAGTAGCACGTTCGCAAGGGATGAGTACAGCGAAAATATTTTGGAAAGTGAATTTACCATTTTTACGCCCTGCTATTGGGGCGGGGGCCATTTTAATCTCGCTTTATGTTCTTTCTGATTTCGGAGCAATCGCGATGCTTCGTTATGTCACTTTTACAGCGGCGATCTACTTTCAACGAGCTAGTTTTGATACAGCTTCTGCTTCTGTATTAAGTTTAGTGTTAATTCTACTTACGATTATTATTCTCTGGATTGAGGCAAGGACGAGAAAGAGAAATAAGTACTATCAAACAACCAACACGTTTAGAGAGCCTGACATTTTACCTCTTGGGAAGTGGAAACCACTTGCGGTCTTCTATGTGGGAATAGTATTTGTTTTGTCTATTCTACTTCCGATTATTGTTCTTGTGTATTGGTCTATTATTGGAATTGGTATGGGGGCCTTAGATGATCGTTTCTTCGGATTTGCGTGGAACAGTATTAAGGTTTCGGGCTTTGCTGCTATTTTATGTATGTTGCTTGCAATGCCGATTATTTATTTAAAGTCCCGGTATCCTTCTTTTATCTCAAGTGGGATTGATAAATTAAGTTATGCAGGATATGCTCTTCCTGGTGTTATTGTCGGGTTAGGGATGATCTTTATTTTCAATAACCATATCCCAGCTCTATACAATACGTTTTATATGATTGCTCTTGCTTTTGTTGTTCGGTTCTTGCCACAAGCGATGCAGGCGGGGGAGGCTTCGTTAAGTCTTGTCTCTCCAAGAATTGATGAGGCAGCTCGTAGTTTGGGTTATCCTCCATGGAAAGTGATGTTTAAAGTGATTCTTCCATCGATCATGCCCGGTGTGTTAGCGGGTGGTGCACTCGTATTTGTAAGTTCTATTAAAGAACTTCCGGCAACGTTAATGCTCAGACCTCCTGGGTTTGATACATTAGCAGTTCGCGTTTATTTTGAAGCTACGGAAGCGATCTATCATTTAGCGGCACCTGCTGCACTATTAATTATTCTCGTTTCTATTATTCCGTTACGTTACTTATTGAAAAAATACTAATAGCTAAAATTATGATGCACACCAGACTTAATAAAGCTGGTGTGCTTTTTTGTCATTTTTTATTTTCACTTTTTAACAAAAAAAATATTGACAATGAGAATCAATTTCATTTATGATGATAACAATTCTCAATGTTAGGGGTGTTGGCGATGTCTTCTTTGTTAATAGTAGGGGCTGATCGGTTAGGCTCCATTCCGAAAAAATTAGAAGAGATAGGCTTTAATGAAATCATTCATGTAAGTGGTCGTAAGGTTCAAATGGTAAAAAGGGAGATTCCTTCTCATGTTGACTTGGTTTTAGTCTTAACGGACTTCATTAATCACAATTTAACAGGTGTCCTTAAGAAGAAGGCGACAGACCAAGATATTCCTATCTGTTATGCGAAACGTTCATGGTGCTCGATTTACCAGGCAATAGGGAAATGTGATTATGGCTGTGAGAATGAAAGATCATGCCACATTCGAAGAAATTGAACACAATTATGAGTAATCAAATAATTATGGTTCGGCACAGTCGCCTAAATGAAGTTTTCCTGAACTGCCCTTATGAATACTACGACCATGAATTTCGAAACGTAGCTGTTGAATACAATTGGAAACAAGCTGTTCAAAGTACAGTTAATGATATTGTTAGAGCTTATGTCAAGACGCCTAAATTAATGAGATCGAGTGTTTACACATTTCGATTAATTAGTGATTATTGGGTTAGGTTAGATCGGAACATCTTTCACTCAATCCAACAGTTCCTTTCGATATCGGCTATTGTTATTGATCATTTGCTAACCTTCTTAATTAATACTAGGAGCTCCTTTCATACTTATAATGAGTCGTTTGAAAATTGTGCTATTGATGTAGTTACCACTCATGAGGTGAGAGATTGTCATGAAGCAATCGTATTGGAAAAAATGCTGTTAGAGGTAGATGAGCAATTATTGCAAACGTATTACGATGTAGCGAAGCGATATTATTTTGAGAAAAATGGTTTTTTACCCCATCAAATTGAAGTCATTGATTTAATTAATGCGAAAAGATATGTTCATTTCCCAAAGTTAGAAGACGGTTACGGGTGTTGTTAACAAGAGTGTGATACATACAATTAGATGTTGTGTTATGAAGCATATGGTAAGCATATGCTTTTTTTGAGCTATCAAAAGAAAATGCCTCCCAATTAGGAACAGAAAGTTGCCCTTATGCATATCTTTGGTAAGGAACCAATTGTAGGGGGAGGAAGCAACATGAAAAAGAAATGGAAGTTATTTCTCGCGACATTCGTGATGACAATGCTTTTAGCTGCTTGTGGGGGATCTGAAGAACAGACAAACGACAAATTGCAGGTTGTAACAAGCTTTTCGATATTGGGTGATTTAGCAGAGCAAGTAGCCGGTGATCGTGCCGATGTCGAATACTTAGTACCAATTGGTGAAGAGCCACATGAGTATGAAGCAGTTCCTAGTGATTTCCGAAAAGTGAGCGATGCTGACGTCTTTTATGTGAACGGATTTGGATTAGAAGAGTGGTTAGAGCGTCTTGTTCAAAATACAGGAGATGTTTCTATTGTTTCCGTTTCAGATGGAGTGACTCCTCTACCGATTGCTGGTGAAGAAGGTGAAGATCCACATGCTTGGCTAGATGTAACCAATGTTATTACGTATGTGGAGAATATTCGTGATGACTTAATTGAACGTGACCCAGAAGGGGCTCTTGAATATCAAGCAAATGCAGAAGCTTATATTCAAGAGTTAGAGAAGCTTCATGCTTGGATTCAAGCAGAAGTGGAAGGAATCGATGAACGCGTTATTGCCGTAAGTGAAAATGCCTTTCAATATTTTGGAGAGCAATACGGTTTTGAGACATATGGAATTTGGGAATTAAACTCTCATGAAGAAGGAACACCGGGGCAAATTGCAGCTCTTGTTGAAATTGTGAAAGAACGTAATCTTCCTGCGGTGTTTGTGGAAACAACGGTTGATTCTCGTTACATGGAAACGGTAGCTCGTGATGCAGGGGTAGACATTGCTGGAGAAGTGTATACAGATGCTGTTGGGCTTGAAGGTAGTGGTGCAGAGAGCTATATTAAAATGATGGAACATAATGTGAGTACATTTGTTGAAGGGTTAAAGAGATAAAGAAAACAGGGGTGTCTCAAAAGGTTAGAAGTAGACCTTTGGAGACACCCCATCGCCATCAAGCTAAGAGAGGGGCATTTAGGTTTTTCTTTCATCTGACTCACTCTTGTTGTAGGCGACAGAAGATCTTCATGCCAAATAGCTCTCATCGGAGAGGTGAAAATTTGGTTGTTAAATTTGCTCCCTCTCCTTATTTTTTATGCAGCTAAATTCTTCTGGGACATGGTAGAATGATAAACGACTCCCAATATACCGAAAACGGTCTTCTTCGTATACTTGTGACATTTTTGTCCGAGTTTTTCCAATAAGTGAAATAGCCTTTTTAGGATTTTGAATACTTCTTCAATCTCTTTCTGTAAACATTTTTGTAAGAGAGGATAGTAATCCTTGATTATGTAGGTCGCTTTGTATCCACTTAGCTCTCGTTTCTTTTTCATTAACAGTAACTGACGCATTTGGAACATCGTCGAGGAGCACAATAAAATGCTAATCAATTGACCAGTCCGTTATTTCTCCCCATCGTCTCACTCCTTATTATAAAAGTCCCTCATATATCAAACTACACACGATTAAATGTGAACATAAATTACCTTCAATCTTGAGAAGTCAACCATACTAACATAACTTGAATTTTTATACGCTTAGGTCAAGCTCTTATACATTTCGTCCAAACTAGTAAAAGTTAATGTAAGTGATACCATTAGTAGCTAAGATATATTATTAATTTTAGTATGTTTTCGATTTCTATGGGACCGCCTGATAACTAGTTTTTTCTGGACAAAGGACAAAGGACAAACTGATATGATGTCCGTTTGCCCGTTTGTAAGGTTGAAATGAGATTTTAAATATGCTACGCAATTTTCATAATAACAAGCTAAATGCCTATTAAAAAGGAGTATAAGATAAACTGGCACTAAACGAGAGTTGGGTGACATCAGCTGCTGAAGGATCAGTCGACTGAAGCGTCCTCACACGAATACCAATACGATCCCCCTCAGCGACTTCTATTGAACCAAGATTAATATTCGTTGCTGTACGGAAACCGTCAGGGACACCGGGCGTAATGACGGTATTCGGAAATCCGAATCTAACTGAGCTAGTTAGCGGAGTTGTCACGTAAGGTGATGAACTATGATCAATCCCATTATTAGGAACTGAAGGCGCGCGGAATACTGTAAAATCATATTGCAGACCTAGAGTATTTATAGAAGTAACAGAAGCAACCAATAAATCTGCACTTATTTGTAAATTTTGAACGGTACCCGCAAAGGGAATTGGGAAAGCGAAGCCACCTGTTTCTGGTGGACTAGTTGATTCTCCAGAACCGTCAATAACTTGAACCGTATTATTACCAAAACCCATTATAATTGGAGCTGCTGAGACTACCGTAGCACCACTGAGGATGATACCTGTTGAAAATGGAATTAATCCTCCATCTCCCGCTGGCCCAGGAGGTCCTGCTACCCCTTGAGGTCCAGGTTCACCTTGCTCCCCCTGAGGCCCAGGAGGTCCTGCTACCCCTTGAGGTCCAGGTTCACCTTGCTCCCCCTGAGGTCCAGGAGGTCCTGCTACCCCTTGAGGTCCAGGTTCACCTTGCTCTCCCTGAGGTCCAGGAGGTCCTGCTACCCCTTGAGGTCCTTCTGGTCCTTCTGGTCCTGGAGGTCCTGGGGGACATATACATCTTCCCATGATCTCACCTCTTTCTACATTTGATTTATTTATCATATTAAAAGTTTATTTGATAAGAAATAGTGCAAATGCCTGTTTAACTTAAAAAAGGCGAATGGAGTAATACATTCGCGGATATTATGTTCTTATTTGTTATTTGTAAAAACTATTCTTTATATGTTTTCATTAGATAATAAAAATGGCAAAATGCAAGGAGTGATAAGATTGGGGAATCGCACATTAATAGGTATTCTAGTAAATTCAAAGAAGAGAAGAAAAAAAGTATTGGAGCTATATGAACGCTATCATGATCTGCCTGTCCAGCTCTTCGTCTTTACAGCACCCGATATTTTGTGGCATGAGCAATGCATCCTCGGTCTTTTTCGAGAAGGGAAAAGGTGGAAAGAAAAAAGATTCCCTTTCCCTATGGTCGTTTATAACCGGTGTTATAACAAAAATAATAATACGATACGTCGTATTGAGAACGTGATTGGTAAGAACAGATGTTTCAACGTAGTCACCCATTTTAATAAATGGGAGTTCTATTACTTACTGAAACATTCAAGCCTTGAACAATATATACCAGAGACATTTTTGTATCATGAAGTGAGTATAGCAAAATTATTAGAGAAATATAAAATAGTATATATTAAACCACCTTGCGGGTTTAAAGGGAAGTCTGTATATCGCATTGAACAAATGGATCATGGAGATATTCACATTTCTTTGCACAGCTTACCTCCAACATATATTTGTAGAAAAAATGAATCGATTCAGGAAAAATTGGATGACCTTCTCGGACGAAAGGAATACATCGTTCAACAAGGAATTCGTGTGAGTCAATTTAATCATAAGTACTTTGATATCCGAGTCCTTGTTCAAAAAGGGATTCTTGGTAAATGGATGGTTTCCACTATAACATGTAGAGTGGCTCACGAAAATTACTTTAACATGAGTATGTATGAAGACATGTATTGTGTGGAGGAAGTTTTTCCACGATTATTTTCTTCAGAAAAATTGAATGAAATACTCCAATCTCTACATGGGTTAAGTGTGCAGGCCGCAGAGGAAGCAGAAAGTCATTTGGGGTTATTGGGAGAATTGAGTGTCGATTTTGCATTAGATGAACAAAAAAAGCTATGGATAATTGAACTTAACGGAAAACCTCAAAAAAATATATACAAAGACATGAAAGGTTTTAAAAACACAAGTCGAATTTATAGCAGACCATTGGAATATGCTTATTATCTCTCTCAATGATGTGTAGGTTGCTAGAAACTCTTTTCTCCCGTTGAGAGAGAGGCTCAAAGTCTACCAATATCAAAATTCTTGCATATACTTTTACTTATGTCTTTCCAAAAAACTAGTCTTAAAAACTCAATAAATATGCCTGACATAATTAAAACGCCCCCTATTTACCGAAGATTTTACTACAGAATCCTTTCCTTTCTTCCTCTTCTCGAGAGAAGAGGGGGCCTACCACATGCCCATCAAGTTAAGAAATTCTTACACCCCGAAGACGAAAAAATAAGCTACGATATATGTCATGGACACTTTTTTATGTTTGGGGGTATTTTAAATTTTAGCTTGATGGGAATGTGGAGACACCCCGAAAGTAAATATAGTTTATAACACTCGACCAAGCAATCCGAAAAGGACAAGGATACCAAGGCCGATCCAAAGTGCTTGTTTGATACGTTTGTTGTTTCTTCTTTTTTTCTGCCACCTGTTTGGGTCGAAGACGGGATCACTGTGATCAGTGAAAATCCGTTGCTCCGCATAAAAAGGTCTTGCACCGATGAGAAAGAGTGGAGCAAGCGCAGCTCCAGCAATTAGGCCAAATAAATGAGCGAGTATATTAATATTTGGATTTACAAACGTCATCACTAAACCGATGACAATGATCGTCATAACAAGTTGTGAATTCATTCGATCAATTAAGTCTTTACGGTTAATGACAAGATAGACATACATTCCAAGTAAACCGAAAATAGCACCAGACGCACCTAAATGAGGTGGATATGTCAGGCCGCCTAGGTAGAATGTAGCTATGTTGGCTATAATACCAGTAATGAGATAGACAAGGATGAATTTAATCTTCCCTAGCATTCTTTCAAGAGCAGGGCCGAAAATAACGAGTGAAAAGGAATTAAAAATGACATGACCTGCTCCAATATGCATGAAAATGGGAGTGAGCAGGCGCCAGTATTCACCGTTTGCGATAGCGAGGTTATAGCCAATCCCTAAAGCACGGATGTAGTTACCGAGTGGGAGAAAGTTCATCCAAACAAATAAAATAAGATGAATCGCTACAAGGATCGTAATAACGGGATATTGACGTCTGAAAGAATAGAAGCTTTCGTTTCGGATAAACATAATACGTCCTCCTTTGATATCTGCTATTATAACAGAAAAAGTAAAAATACCTTAAATGAAAGGGTTTGTAGAATTTACAAGGTGAAGACGAGCTTTTTACTTTAGCCTATGTAATGTGAACAAAGGAGATGCTTAAGTGAGGGGGGATTAGTTGTGATCATTGGAATTGGAATTGATATTGTGGAGTTAGATCGAATCGAAAACATTATGGAGCGTCAAACACGTTTTGTTGAGCGAATCTTAACTGATAACGAAAAAAAATCTTTTGAAACATACTCGAAAACACGGAAGATTGAATTTTTAGCTGGCAGATTTGCGGCAAAAGAGGCATTTGTAAAAGCAATTGGAACTGGAATTTCAAAAAGTTATAGTTGGCATGATATTGAAATTTTGAAAGAGGAGAGTGGGAAGCCAACATTAGTTGTACCAGGGCTTCGAGACCACATTCACCTTTCTATTTCACATAGTAGAAATTATGCTATTGCTCAAGTAATTATTGAAAGCTCGTTAAGCTAGTCTGCATATTGCTCAAGGTTGTCTCATATAGTTGTAGTGCGAATAGAAGAGGTAAACATTCAAGTTAGGTCAATTTCCACAAGAAGTTCCTAGTTTTCTTTTGACTCGCTAAGTATACCAGTCGTATTTACCGAGTAACGAAACGGGGCACACAGCATGAAGTAAGCCGTCTCTTGAATGCATTCGCTCTCTTCTTTCAAATGAGACAAAGGGGTGAAAGCATGAAAAAAGCAATCTGGTTCGCTACACTAGGGTTACTACTATCTATGATACTCGTAGGTTGCGGCGAAAAAACACAAGAAGACATTATGACAGATTTAGACGAGAAGTTAGAGGAAATGACTGGGTACAAGGCAAAGTCTACGATGACTTTAGAAACAGGAAAGGATCAACAAACATATGAAGTGGATGTTTGGCATCAAAAGAAGAGCTATTATCGTGTAGCTCTAGAAAATCAAAATAAAGACCAAAGCCAAATTATCCTACGTAATGATGATGGGGTTTTCGTGTTGACACCCGCTTTAAACAAAAGTTTCCGTTTCCAAAGCGATTGGCCGACAAACAGCAGTCAAGTATACCTATATGAATCCCTTATCCAAGATATTTTGATGGATCCAGAGCGATCTTTCCAAGCTGATGAGGATTACTATGTGTTCCAAACGAATACAAACTATCAAAATAAGAATTTAAATACTCAAGAAATTAAGTTAAATAAGAAGGATTTATCTCCTGCTCAGGTAAAGATTATGAATGCAGATCTTGAAGTACTTGTTCAACTTGATTTCACAAACTTTGAATGGAATGCAAGCTTCAATGAAGGCGACTTCGACATGGAACGCAATATGACAGGTGCACAAATGACGGAGGAGCCAGCAATGGCAGAACCGTTAGAGCCAATGACTGTTTATTATCCAATGTATACGCCAGATGGGACGCAGTTCAACGCTTCTCAAAATATTGAGTCAGAAAACGGTGAACGTGTCGTACTTCAATATAGTGGTGAACAGCCATTTACGTTGATCCAAGAGCAAAGTCAAGTCGTGCCTGCTTCAACACCAATGAATGTAAGTCAAGGTGAGCCGGTCGATCTTGGATTTACAATTGGTGTCATGACAAGTGAGTCATTACAATGGTCTTACAATGGTGTTGACTTCTTCCTTGCTTCTGAAAACTTAAGCCAAGAAGAAATGATGTCAATTGCAAGCTCTGTGTATGGTACAGAAGAGAAATAATCGGTCAAGAGGCTGTCTCAAAAGCCGGTAACAGAGGGATGTCCCAAAAGGTCAAAAGCAGACCTTTTGGGATATCCCCTTTTCTTTTGCTGTTCGCTTTATGGTAAAATGAAACGAAAATTAGAGAAAAAAGAGTATTGGTTTGGGAGGAAAAGCGATGAGTCATACGTATTATCGAGATACTTGGGCAGAAATTGATCTGAGTGCCATTGCTCACAATGTATCTTCGATTAAGGAGCTTTACGTGAACAAGGGCGTTCAAGTAATGGCTGTCGTAAAGGGGAATGGGTATGGTCATGGAGCAGTTGAGGTGGCCAAGACTGCCTTACAGTCAGGAGCGACGTACTTGGCGGTTGCTTTGTTAGATGAGGCAATTGTACTTAGAGAGGCTGGAATAGAAACGCCTATTCTTGTATTAGGTCGAATAAGACCAGAGGATGTTCATGTAGCAGCTAGGCTCAATGTCATAATTACAGTATTTCAAGTTGAATGGCTACAACAAGCAAAGAGCTATCTTCCTGATGATGAACGTATCCAATTACATGTGAAGTTTGATACAGGTATGGGAAGGGTTGGCCTTCGAACACATGAAGAGGCTTCAGCGCTCTTTCAGTTTGTTTTAGAACATGATCGATTTGAATTAGACGGAATTTATACCCATTTTGCAACAGCTGATGAATTAGATGATTCTTATGTAAATGAACAACATAAACGTTTTAAAGAGATGCTTGGTTGGATAGAAGAATGGGAAATTAGTGTGCCACTTATTCATAGCGGAAACAGTGCAGCGGGAATGCGGTTTCCGGAGAAAGTGTTTAACTTATTCCGTTTAGGAATATCGATGTATGGATTGACACCTTCTCCAGAAATAACAGCACAGCTTCCCGTCAAGTTAAAGCCCGCTTTCTCGTTGAAAAGTCGTCTTGTTCAGGTAAAGGAACTGCCCCCTGGGGAGTCAATTAGTTATGGTGCGACATATAAAACAAAAGCACATGAGTGGATTGGAACGATTCCAATTGGATATGCTGATGGCTGGTTAAGGTATCATAGTACGTCAGGAGGGGTAGTATTAGTTAATGGAGAAAGAGTTCCCTTTGTTGGACGTATTTGTATGGATCAATGCATGGTCAAGTTACCAAAAAAAGTGGAAACGGGAACCGTCGTAACATTGATTGGTGAAGATGGAAATGATAAGATAACAATGGATGAAGTTGCCGCTAGGCTCGGAACGATTAATTACGAAATTCCATGTGTAATTGGACCAAGGGTTCCAAGGGTATATGTGAAATAGTTTGAAATTGGATAATAATAAAAGAGTTTCTGAGATGGAATCGAAAAAACAGAAAAAGAAAGACTATTGAGTCTTTGCATTTTGATCTAGCTAGTGCTATGATTAATGTTAGAGATAAATTAGGAACTATCTGTTTTTTTTATGTATTATATATGTAAGGATATAAGGTTAATGGTGGATGCTGGGGGTGGATGTTTGTGTCAGAGCAAAACACAAAGCGCATTGTAATCAATTTGCCACAACATTTGTTGAACGAGGTGGACGGTGTGATCAAAAAAGAGAACGTCAATCGTAGTGAATTTATATCACAAGCTACAAAGATGTATCTTCGCGAACGTAAGAAGCGTCAAATTCGTGAGACTATGCAACAAGGTTACATGGAAATGGCGAAAATTAACCTAAACATTGCATCAGAATCTTTTCTTGCCGAGGAGGAAGCAGAGAATACCCTCGATCGCTTAGTGAGTGGGGTGTAGCCTTTGATTGTAAAACGAGGCGACGTATACTTTGCGGATCTTTCACCTGTTGTTGGTTCAGAACAAGGAGGAGTTCGTCCTGTACTCGTCATACAAAATGATATTGGCAATCGTTTCAGCCCGACCGTAATCGTTGCTGCAATTACAGCGCAAATTCAGAAGGCGAAATTACCGACCCATGTTGAAATCAATGCCAAGCGTTATGGTTTTGATCGAGATTCTGTCATTTTATTAGAGCAAGTACGAACGATTGACAAGCAAAGATTAACTGATAAGATCACACATCTAGATGATGACATGATGAATCGTGTGAACGATGCTCTATTCATTAGTTTAGGACTTATTGATTTTTAGAAAAAAACCTCGTATTCGTACGAGGCTTTTTTTGGTTTAGGGCGATTTTGTTCTAGTTAGAAGAAGTATAAACAAATATGTAAAAAGTTTTAGACAATTATCTTTGCAACTCGTTTTTCCTCGTGGAATAATAAAAGTAAGGATGTTACAGGAGGTTTCGATATGCAACCGTATATTATTAGATTGCTTAATAATCAAAGAGATGCAGTGTTAGAACACTGGAAAAAAGAATTGGAACTTGTCAGAACAAAAAATTATTTAACTTCAATTTCTGATGATGTCTATGAAAATATGAATCAAGAGTTCATGCGATTTATTATAAGTCAGGTTACAACAGATCAAGAGGAGGCAAAGGGGCAACTCAGTTCTTTCGCCGAAAAATATATTCAAGCAGGTTGGCCACTGTCTTATTTTACACAAGGACTCCAAGCGTTCCGCCGAGTTCTTTTAGCTTTTCTTTCTGAACTTGAATCAGATGTACAAGCTTTGTTGTCAACGTTCAGTGACCTTGAAGAATGGATTGACGGGATCGTTAATCAACTCGTCCGTGATTACACAGGGAATTGGGAAGATATTATTGAAATGCAAAAGCTTTCTTTGCTTGAGTTGTCAGCTCCTTTAATTCCGGTAATTGAAGATGTAACCGTTATGCCTCTTATCGGAACAATTGACACGGCAAGAGCGAAACTCATTATGGAGAATTTATTAGAAGGAGTTATTGAACACCGTAGTCAGGTTGTCTTAATTGATATAACAGGTGTTCCGGTAGTTGATACGATGGTCGCGCACCACATCATACAGGCATCTGAAGCTGTGAGGTTAGTTGGGGCAACTTGTATTTTAGTTGGGATTAGGCCAGAAATTGCTCAGACGATTGTCAATTTAGGGATTGATTTAAGTAAGTTCCCAACGAAAAGTACGCTGAAAAAGGGAATTGAGACAGCTCTGGAAATTACTAACAAAAAAATGGTCCATTTGTAAGTTGGGGGAAATAAGATGAGAATTCCTATTTTGAAGTTACATCAATATTTATTAATAAGTATCCAAGTTGAACTTGACGACCAAACGGCGTTGCAATTCCAAGAAGACCTTCTTAATAAAATTCATACAGAAGGTTCCCTCGGAGTGGTGATTGACTTAACTTCAGTTGACATGATTGATTCGTTTATTGCAAAAGTACTTGGAGATGTAGTAGATATGTCTAGTTTGATGGGAGCGAAAGTTGTGTTAACAGGAATACAGCCTGCTGTAGCAATTACGCTTATCGACATGGGTATAAAACTTGATGATGTTCAAACTGCACTAGATTTAGAACAAGGGTTAACGAAGTTGCAGCAAGAATTGGAGGGGTGAGGATGAAAACCCAATCCTGTGTTGAAGTGAAAAATGAGTGGGGGATTGTTGCGGCTAGACAAGCGGGCCGCTCCTTATCAAAAGAGATTGGTTTTGGAAGTGTAGATCAGGCCCGAATTACGACAGCTATATCAGAGCTTTCTCGTAATATCTACCTTTATGCTAAACGTGGTGAAATCTGTTTGGAAGTTGTGGAAAAGCCATCAAAAATCGGTGTCAAAAAAGGGCTTAGAATTATTGCTCAAGATCAAGGTCCGGGGATTCCAGATATTAGACAAGTGATGGTTGATGGCTTTACGACTTCTGGTGGGATGGGTGCGGGCTTGCCTGGAGTAAAGAGGTTGATGGATGAATTTACTATTGATTCTGAAGCTGGGGAAGGTACGGTTATTAAAGCTACGAAGTGGTTAAGGTAAGATTATTTGTTGGACTGACCTTTTTCTAATGCTGTAAAAAAGGGGGGACTTTTGTGAAAGAGACTGTTCAGAATTTAGAGGAAACGTATAAACGTATACTGAAAATGTTTTTACACCAAAAAAGTGAGCATGGATTGTACGAAGCTCAACAATTTAGTAAAGTGCTTCTTGAGCATCAGGTTTCTCCGGAAGAGTTAATTAGTGTTCACCGTGAAGTGTTAGAGGAATTGTTCCCGACGATAGCTGAGGAAGTTCTTGATTCCCTAGATTTGTTGCTTGAAGTCATGATGGGGTATGGTATGGCTTATCGTGAACATCAAAGCCTGCGCGATCGCCAGCTAGAATTGGAATCTGAAATTGAGGTAGCAGCTAATATGCAGCAAACATTGCTGCCGAAGGAAATACCAAGTATAGGTTCTCTTGATATTGGAGTAATTAGTGTTCCAGCTGCTAAGATGAGTGGCGATTATTATCACTATATTATGGACGATAATCAAAGTGTAGGTGTTGCGATTGCGGATATCATCGGAAAAGGAGTACCGGCTGCGCTTTGTATGTCGATGATTAAGTATGCCATGGACAGCTTACCTGAACAACGCTTGCAACCTGCAGCGCTTCTAGAAAATTTAAATCGTGTAGTTGAACAAAATATAGATGACAATATGTTTATTACAATGATGTATGGATCTTATGATTCTCGTACGCATGAATTCCATTACTCGGGAGCGGGTCATGAACCTGGATTCTTTTATTTTGCAAAGCACGACCAATTCGAAGAGCTTTTTGCAAAAGGTATTGCTCTTGGTGTGTCACGGGATGCGAAATTTAGAGAATATAGTAGGAAGATTGAAATCGGTGATTTTATCGTCTTCCTTTCTGATGGTGTGACTGAGAGCCGGATAGGTGAACGCTTTGTTGATCGAGAAGAAATCATTGGGTTAATTCGAAACTATATGCATTTGTCCGCGCAGGAAGTGGTGGAGAGTGTTTATTATGAATTGGCAAAATTGCAAGATTTTCAATTAAAAGATGATTTTACTTTAATGATTATTAGAAGAAAAGTTTAAGAACTATGAAAAAGTGGTATACACTCTTTAGCTACTTTTTAGGAAGGGGATATCGTTATGAATTTATCTATTCGTTATGAAAATAAAGCAGACGTCGTTGTTTTGTATGTAGCAGGTGAAATTGATGCCTATACCGCTCCGAAACTGCGTGAAGAACTTATTCCATTAGCGGAAAAGGGGAACAATGTAAAAGTTGATCTTTCAGACGTACAATATATTGATAGTACAGGCTTGGGGGTTTTTATAGGAGCGTTAAAAGCCACCGATGCTAATAACTCTCGACTTACTCTTGTAGGTATGTCTCAAAGAGTACAAAGACTGTTTACAATTACAGGTTTGGATGAAGTGATGGCAATTGAAGAAGAGGAGGGTTCAAAATGAATCAACATGAGGCAGACCACATCTTTATGAGCGTACCTGCCAAGCCGGAATATGTAGGAGTAATCCGTTTGACTGTTTCTGGAATTGCCAATCGAGCTGGATTCACCTATGACGATATAGAAGATTTGAAGATTGCTGTTGCAGAAGCATGTACCAACGTCGTCAACCATGCATATGAAGAAAGTGGAATGATGAATGTCTCTTTTTTGTTGTATGAGAATCGGATGGAAATTATTGTTGCAGATAGTGGGCGAAGCTTTGATGTAGCAAAAGCAAAAGATCACTTAGGTCCAGTAGATGCTAGTCGACCAGTAGGAGATTTAAAAGAAGGTGGACTAGGATTATTCCTAATTAGTACGCTGATGGACAAAATAGAAATCAATGATGAGTCAGGTATAGTGCTTGTTATGACGAAGTTCCTTCATGGGGATGAGGTGGAACAGGATGTCGGTGGAATCCAGCAGACACAACCAGAACAATGAACGGGTCTATGAGTGGATCGAGCACTATCAGCATCATGGTGACGAGGAATCTCAGTTAAAGCTCGTGCGACATTACGAAGCTCTTGTTCGTTCGTTGTCACGTAAGTTTTCTAAAGGACGAGAATACGAGGAAGACATGTTTCAAGTGGGGATGGTTGGATTATTAGCCGCATTAAAAAGATATGATTCTCAAGTGGGTAAAAGTTTTGAGTCGTTTGCTGTACCCACGATCGTGGGAGAGATTAAGCGTTTTATACGAGATAAAACGTGGAGTGTCCATGTCCCTAGGAGGATTAAAGAGTTAGGCCCAAAAATAAAAAGTGCGGTTGAGGCACTTACGGCTGAGTTACAAAGGTCGCCTTTAGTTCAAGAATTAGCTGATTACTTAGGTGTTACAGAAGAAGAAATTCTCGAAACGATGGAAATGGGAAAAAGTTATCAAGCGTTATCAGTTGATCGTTCCCTTGAAGCTGATCAAGAGGGCGGCGAGGTTACGTTATTAGATTTGGTTGGAAATGTTGATTCTGGTTATGACGAAGCCGATCAAAAATTAGTAATAGAGAAGGCGTTCAATGTCCTTGAGGAGAGAGAGAAGCAAATTTTAATCTGTACGTATTTTGAAAATTATAGCCAAAAGGAAACAGGAGAGAAGCTAGGGATGTCTCAAATGCATGTTTCGCGTTTGCAACGACGAGCGCTCGAGAAATTACGTAAATCAATTAAAATTGAACCTTCGGAGATTTTATAATGGTTACGATCTATCAAGATGACAAGGTCGAAGTTGCTGCATTTGAACAAGCGAAGAAGGGGAATGCTTGCAGTGGTGATGCACATACAGTCATTCACCAGTCAGATTATGCTGTCTGTGCGGTTATTGATGGTTTAGGTAGTGGAGAAGGGGCTCACAAATCAGCTAAAGCGGCTTTAAGAGTGATCGGAGCTCATCATCATAAGTCTACAGAGCAGATGGTGGAATTGTGTAACGATGCGTTAAGTGACCAACGAGGAGCGGTTTTGACTGTTATTAAAGTCGACTATAAGAGGCAAGAAGTTCGTTACTGTAACTTTGGGAATGTTGGTTTTGTTATGTATTTGCCGGATGGAAGAACAATTCGGCCGATTCCAACTAGGGGATACCTTTCCGGGAAGAGGCATCGATTAAGTGCGAGTAGCTTTCCGTATATGAAAGGTAGTTTGTTTTTGTTATACTCTGATGGCGTAAAAAAAAGGCCGTTGAGAGAAAAATTATTGCAACTCACGTCTCCTGAAGCTATCTCAGAAACGTTCTTTTCAAGTGATTATTTTGCTTCAGACGATGTAACGATGCTAGTAGGAAAACTGTATTAAAAAAGAGAGATTCAAGACTAAGCCCTCCTGTTATGTAGGTTCTTGTATGAACGCTGAGAGGTAAGTTGGTTGCGGGTCTCTCTTTTTTGTTTTCGATCATATTTGGTTATTATCATTAAGCTGGCTTTTAAGAATGTTCCTAGAAGGATGGAACAAACTTATGCTATCATAAATTAACATATTCTATTTTGATGAGGTGTTCGAATGAATGAGACGAAGCAAAATGAAACGATTCAAATAATAGCTAAAGAACTAAATGTGAAATCATCATACATAGAACAATTAATTAAGTTGGTCGAAGAAGGTAACACAGTCCCTTTTATAGCGCGCTATCGAAAGGAAATGACTGGCGGGTTAGATGAAGTCCAAATTAGAACAATTGTAGAAAGATGGGAGTACGCTAACCAATTGGCTAACCGTCAAGAAGAGGTAATCCGATTAATTGATGAACAAGGTAAATTGACAGATGAGTTACGTGTGAAAATTCAAGCAGCGAAAAAATTGCAAGAGGTAGAAGATTTATATCGCCCTTTTAAACAAAAACGTAGAACGAGGGCAACGGTTGCGAAGGAAAAGGGACTTGAGCCATTTGCTCTATGGCTGCGGTCATTTCCAAAAACAGGTTCAATAGAAGGAGAGGCGTCTAAGTACTTTTCAGAGGAGCATGAATTAACTTCTGTTGAAGATGTTATTTCGGGGGCTAAAGATATTATAGCTGAGTCGGTATCTGATGATGCTGAAATACGTAAAGCGATTCGGTTAATAGGTTTTAAAGATGGGAAAATGAAAACGACCTTGAAAGATAAAGAGGCGGATGAAAAGCAAGTATTTGAAATGTATTACGAATATGAAGAAGCCATTAAGTCAATTGTTCCCCACCGTATTCTGGCGATGAATAGAGGGGAAAAGGAAGGGATCCTTCGTGTATCACTGACATTCCCGGTTGATCGAATTATAAATGAAACGAAGCGTAAATTGGTTCGGTATCCAAACTCGCCTACGGCTACAGTGGTAGGTGAAGCGATTGAGGACGGCTATAAACGTTTAATTGAGCCATCGATTGAACGGGATATCCGTAATGAGTTAACGGAAAAAGCAGAGGAGCAGGCGATTCATATTTTTGCAGAGAACTTGCGCCATCTATTGCTGCAGCCGCCGATGAAGGATAAAACTGTATTAGGTGTCGATCCTGCTTACCGGACAGGGTGTAAACTAGCTGTAGTTGATGCAACGGGGAAAGTTCTAGATATTGCTGTTGTTTATCCAACACCACCTCGCAATGAAACAGCAAAGGCAACTGAAGTTGTGAAGAATTTTATTGATAAATATGACGTTGAAATGATTGCGATTGGAAATGGGACAGCCTCTCGTGAGACAGAGCAATTTATAGCTGATGTTATGAAAGAATTGACCAAGCCTGTTTATTATCTCATTGTAAATGAGGCTGGAGCGAGTGTATACTCGGCATCGGAGTTAGGAAGAGAAGAGTTTCCTGACCTTCAAGTTGAAGAGAGGAGTGCGGCGTCGATTGCACGCAGGCTTCAAGATCCGTTGGCTGAATTAGTGAAAATTGATCCGAAATCAGTAGGTGTCGGTCAATATCAACATGATGTATCACAAAAGCGTTTAAATGAATCATTAACTTTTGTTGTTGAGACTGTAGTTAACCAAGTAGGAGTGAATGTAAATACAGCTTCGGTTTCCTTGTTACAGTATGTGGCGGGGTTATCAAAGGCAGTTGCGACGAACATTGTAAAACGTAGAGACGAAGAAGGGCGTTTTACAAATCGAAAACAACTGAAAAAAATTCCGCGCCTTGGAGCGAAAACGTATGAGCAAGCGATTGGTTTCTTACGAATACAAGATGGTGACCAGCCTTTAGATTCAACCGCTATTCACCCGGAAAGTTATAAAGAAACTGAAAAATTATTAAAATATATTCAAGCTACAGTAGATGAGATTGGAACGGAAAAGGTTAAAGAGCAATTGCAATCGATCAATTTAGAAGGGTTAGCTTCGGAACTTGAAGTTGGGGTTCCGACGTTAAAGGATATTGTTGATAGCTTAATCCGACCATCAAGAGATCCTCGTGATGAAGTAGCAAAGCCGTTATTGAAGCAAGATGTTTTGAAGATGGAAGACTTACAAGCTGGTATGGAATTACAAGGGACTGTGCGTAATGTAGTGGACTTTGGTGCGTTTGTGGATATCGGAGTGAAACAGGATGGGCTCGTTCATATTTCAAAGCTCACCAATCGTTTTATTAAACACCCATTAGAGGTTGTTGCAGTTGGAGAAATTGTCACTGTTTGGGTCGAGCAAGTTGATGTTCAAAAAGGAAGAGTTTCATTAACGATGAAGCAGCCGGAAGCACAGCACGTATCATAATAGAATAGAGGTGACGCATGGTGGGCAATCCTTCTTGTGTCACCTTTTTTCATGCAAACATGTTAATTAAAACTCAGTCTCTTTTTCTTTGTAATAGAACCAACATTGGTTTAGGACTTTAATTTGGTAACGGTCCTTTTCTAGGTACGCACGCTTTAATTGTTGTCTTAGCCATGCAGGCATAAGCAACCAACTCCTTAACAACTTACTCTGTTTGGATTATTATATGAAGAAGGGTTTGTCAAAGTTGAGGGATTTTGAGGGATTGGTGGAGATTTATGAATAAAAGACAAGAAGTGATGACAGAAGAAGAGCTTCAGAGACTAGTAGAGCGTGTTTCTTTACAGAATTTTGGGTGGCGGTTTAAGCATAGAGCGTCGTTTAATAATCGACTAAGGACAACAGGAGGAAGATATTTGCTTAGAAGCCATAACATTGAGATCAACCCAAAACAGCTTTTGCATTTTGGTGAAGAGACGCTTATTGGGATCATTAAGCATGAACTGTGTCATTACCATCTGCATTTACAAGGGAGTGGTTACCAGCATCGTGATCAGGATTTTAAAAAGCTTATGGAAAAAGTCGGGGCACCAAGGTTTTGTGAAGTAGTACCAGGGACTGTCAGAACATCGAGTGTCATTCATCGTTATCAATGTGAAAACTGCAGTCTTGTTTACAAGAGGAAAAGGAAACTAGATATTCGTAAATATGTATGTGGAAAGTGTAAAGGAAAGCTTAAAAAAATATAAAATAGAGTATTGCAAATTAATATAGCTCTATGATATATTATAGAAGTCGCTGAACGAGGCGATAAAAAATAAAGTTGACATCAAAAAGATATTGTATTAGAATATCTAAAGTCAGCAGCAATGTTCCACAGTAGCTCAGTGGTAGAGCTATCGGCTGTTAACCGATCGGTCGTAGGTTCGAGTCCTACCTGTGGAGCCACGGAGAAGTACCCAAGTGGCTGAAGGGGCGCCCCTGCTAAGGGTGTAGGTCGTTTGCGCGGCGCGAGGGTTCAAATCCCTCCTTCTCCGCCACTATTTTTTTGTTGGCCCGTTGGTCAAGCGGTTAAGACACCGCCCTTTCACGGCGGTAACACGGGTTCGAATCCCGTACGGGTCACCATTTTTAAGATTGACAGTTTTTGATTGTTGCAACGGAGGATTAGCTCAGCTGGGAGAGCACCTGCCTTACAAGCAGGGGGTCGGCGGTTCGATCCCGTCATCCTCCACCATATTGGTCCGGTAGTTCAGTTGGTTAGAATGCCTGCCTGTCACGCAGGAGGTCGCGGGTTCGAGTCCCGTCCGGACCGCCATTTACCTTTGCGGGTGTGGCGGAATTGGCAGACGCGCTAGACTTAGGATCTAGTGTCTTATGACGTGGGGGTTCGACTCCCTTCACCCGCACTTTAAATTGAATACACTTGGTGTGAACGCGGTTGTGGCGGAATGGCAGACGCGCTAGGTTGAGGGCCTAGTGGGGGTTGACCCCGTGGAGGTTCGAGTCCTCTCAACCGCACCAATTATTATATGAATATATTAGTAACGGGAAGTGGCTCAGCTTGGTAGAGCACCTGGTTTGGGACCAGGGGGTCGCAGGTTCAAATCCTGTCTTCCCGACCATCATTTCGCGGGTGTAGTTTAGTGGTAAAACCTCAGCCTTCCAAGCTGATGTCGTGAGTTCGATTCTCATCACCCGCTCCAATTTAAATAAGAAAAGTATTAAGTGCTTTTTTTATGCCTTTTTTAGGGCCTGTAGCTCAGCTGGTTAGAGCGCACGCCTGATAAGCGTGAGGTCGGTGGTTCGAGTCCACTCAGGCCCACCAAAAAAAGTTCTTGACTATTGATTAGATACCTAGTAATATAGGTTAGGTCGCCAATGAGCGACTAACGAGTTCTTTGAAAACTGAACAAAAGCCAAGCGAAATAGAGATACATGATATCTCGTCAAAGAAATTTATTGCATTGCTAGCGTGATGCAAAATGAGCTAATCAGCTTACCATTTTTATGGAGAGTTTGATCCTGGCTCAGGACGAACGCTGGCGGCGTGCCTAATACATGCAAGTCGAGCGGACTGATTAAGAGCTTGCTCTTATGACGTT
>NZ_JBWQTU010000021.1:0-47889 GCF_056619925.1 Halalkalibacter sp. HAAS-P013 | reverse complement strand
AGTCTGGTGGCGATAGCGAAGAGGTCACACCCGTTCCCATGCCGAACACGGTCGTTAAGCTCTTTTGCGCCGATGGTAGTTGGGGGCTTCCCCCTGTGAGAGTAGGACGTTGCCAGGCAGATCAAAGCACAACCCAGAGGGTTGTGCTTTTTGCGGTGATGTCGATTTAGATCATAAAATAATCATTTGCGATCATAGATGACGAATTCGGACCATATATCATGATTTCGAATCATATCCTGCTAGAATCCAATCATAAAGATGATCAAGCCTCTTTTTGAGAGTGCTCATCTACTAAAAGATCAGGTGAAACAAGAGGTAGTTGACAGAGTCCCTTTTTAATCGCACAACACTCCCCATTTTAGCTCAAGTACTCCAAAAAAACATAACTTCTACTCTTCAACTCTCTCCACTTTTCTGTACTGCGCCGGCGAACATCCAACTTTCTTCTTAAAGGTTCGATAAAAATGAGGAAGACTTTCAAATCCGCATCTTTCTGCAATGGTTGCCACATTCTCATTTGTTTTCAATAACAAGTCTTTAGCATGTAAGATTCTCTTATTTGCAATATATTCGGAGATGTTTAATCCGGTCATCTGCTTAAACACCCGGCTTAGATGAGCAGGGCTAATGTCGCCGTGATCCGCAAGTGTTTGCAGGGTTACTTCAGTTGTAAAATGTTCCTCTAAATAAGTTAAAACATCTTTTATCCATCCTGGGATAGATGGTTTAGTTGCTTCATTTTTTAGTGGATGGATGATGGAGCGGTTAAAGAAAAGGAGCATCAACTTAAGCTGTAACTGAATCGCTTGTTGGAAGCCGGTCTTTTGCTCTGAGATTTCCTCATGAATGACTTTTAGAGAGTCAATTAGCTTTTGTTTCTGGTTGGGATTGAGAGTGTATCGAAATTGATTAAGCTTTGTACTTTCATCAAAGAGTTGTAAATAGGAAAAAGTAGAATTGTGAATTCCCTCATCCTGAACGAAAAGAGGGTGGAAAAAGACTGCAGTTGAAGTAACAGAATTCTCTTTATCTGGGATGGCATGATGAATGGTGTTACCCGGCAGGATAAATAAATCCGAAGCCTCCATATCATAAAAAGCATTGTTGATGAAGAAGGTCCCTTTTCCACTATAGACAAAGACTATTTCATACCAGTCATGAAAATGAGTAGGTAACTCATGAGCGAGATCTTTTTTATCCTGATAGTTTATATGAAAAGGAAAATGAATTTTAGAATCAAAAGCTTTTCGAATTGGTTTCATATGAATCCCTCCTTTTATAAGATATCAAAAAAAGGTATAAATTCGCAATCATCGCAATTTTCATTTCTGATATTGTTGTTATAATTGTGGAAAAGACAAATTATAGAATGGAGGAAAAACATGAAGTTGATTAGCTGCCAAGAACCAAACGTATTGCTAGAAAAAACAGAGGCAATCCCTGAACCATCGGTTGGGGAAGTGGTCATTGAGGTGAAAAGAATCGGAATCTGTGGAACCGATCTCCATGCCTTTCGTGGAAATCAGCCTTTCTTCACGTATCCGAGAGTGCTAGGTCATGAGTTGGCTGGAGTAGTAGTTGATGCAGAAAATCATAGTTCCTTATCGCCAGGGGACCAAGTCACGGTGATTCCATATCTGGAATGTGGAACCTGTATAGCTTGTCGTAATGGAAAACCTAATTGTTGTACGAATATGAAGGTGTTAGGTGTTCATTTAGATGGTGGAATGAAGGAAATGATACGGGTGCCTGAGAGTCATGTCCTTAAGGTGAATCATATCAGTTTGGATGAGGCGGCCATGGTGGAACCGCTTAGTATCGGGGTCCATGCAGTGGGAAGATCAAATCTATCAAGAGATCAGGTGGCTTTGGTTATTGGGGCAGGTCCGATTGGGTTGGCTGTTATGAAGTTTGCTAAATTAACGGGTGCGATAGTAATTGCAATGGATATTAATGAAGAACGATTAAACTTTTGTAAAAAATGGGCAGAGGTTGATTATACGGTCAATGCATTAGATGAGCCAGACGCTGAATTAGCAAGGCTAACTGATCATGATTTACCAGAGGTTGTCTTTGATGCGACAGGGAACAAGTCTTCAATGATGAACGCGTTTAACTTTGTCAGTCATGGCGGACAATTGGTCTATGTTGGATTAGTCAAGGAAGAGATCTCGTTTCATGATCCAGATTTTCATAAAAAAGAGTTGAGCTTATTAGCAAGTCGTAATGCAACAATAGATGACTTTAAGTATGTCATTAGCTGCATTGAACAAAATCAGGTTAACATTCAAGAACTGATCACTAAAAGAATTTCTTTCGGAACCCTCATTAGTGAGTTTGAGACACTATTTGATCCAGAACAAAAAGTGATTAAGGCCGTTATTGAGAGATAGTCACTCGAGAACCCTTTTAGAGTCCGAAAAATTCAAAAAGTGAATTGACTTTGAAAGGGTTTTCAAATATACTACAGTTGCAGCCGGTTATTTGAGAACAGAGTTTTATAATATAAAACAAACGGGATCATCTAACTCATATTGAACAGAAGAGAGGAGAGGAGTGGTAGCTTTTATGTTCGAGTTTAACTGTTTACATCCTTACATAATCCCTTAGCCTTCTGTGATATTCTATGGTTAAGAATTACATCGAGGGGGGGCTTTAATGCCTATTATTCAATCAGTTGATAGAGCTCTACAAATATTAGACTTATTTGATGAGTATGAAAAAGAGTTGAAAATTACCGATATTAGTGAACGATTAATGCTTCTTAAAAGCACGGTTCATTCGCTATTAATGACGTTGCATAAGCGCGGCTATATTGATCAGAACCCGGAAAATGGCAAGTATCGCTTAGGAATGAAATTGTTTGAGCGTGGGAATTTAGTTGTTCAAAGCTTAGATTTAAGAGAGTTAGCGAAACCACATTTACAAGCGCTAACAAAAGAAACGCAACAAACTGTACATTTAGTTGTATTAGACGGAAAAGAGGGCGTATATATTGATAAAGTCGAGGGAGCTACCTCTAGTGCTCTTTACTCCAGAATTGGTAGAAGAATCCCGATTCATTGCAGCAGTGTAGGGAAAGCGTTAGTAGCTTTTAAGTCTGAAGGGGAAATTCAGAGTATACTCGAAGATTACGATTTTGTTCCTCGTACAGAGTTTACGATTACGAATAGGACAGCTTATTTAAAAGAACTAGAAACAGTCCGGATACAGGGGTTTTCACGAGATAATCAAGAAAACGAACCTGGTGTTAATTGCGTGTCGATTCCAGTGAGGAATTACACAGGTGAAGTCGTAGCGGCGATTAGCATTTCAAGTCCGGTTATGAGATTTAATGAAGAACAAACTCAATTGCATATTGATTTATTAAAAAGGGAAGCAACCAAGTTATCAGCCAAATTAGGATATGGATACGAGAACTAGTTTGTCTCGTATAAATATATAAAAACTTAGTTTTATATTATAAAACAGGAGGGGATTTTGATGAGAATCATTCGATTTGAAGAGAAGCAATCGCAAAGTCCAAAACTAGCAGCTGTAACAGAACAAAATCAAGTGTACACATTGCCGTTTAGTAGTTTATTAGATGTCGTAGCAGAAGCGAAATCAAAACAAGTGAAACCTGTTGAAGTGATTCAAGCAATTATTGCTGATAGTCTACCATTAAGTGAAAGCTTACAAGAGTTAAAGTTGCTTGTTCCAATTGATGCTCCAGAAGTTTGGGCATCTGGTGTGACGTATCAAAAAAGTAAGGAAGCTCGCAACTATGAAGCAACAGACGGAAAGCTAGATGCGACAACATTTTATGACAAAGTGTATGATGCTGAACGCCCTGAAATTTTCTTTAAGTCAACAAAGGAACGAACGATTGGTCCTGATGGAGAAGTATTCTTACGAAGTGACTCGAACTGGCAGATTCCAGAACCGGAACTCGGACTCGTTTTAAGTGGAGATGGGGAAATCGTTGGCTATACGGTTGGGAATGATATGAGCTGTCGCGATATCGAAGGTGAAAACCCGTTGTATTTACCACAGGCTAAGCTCTGGGCTAATTCATGTTCGATCGGTCCAGCTATTCTTTTAGCTGAAACGGTGGAAGATCCCTATCAATTTGAGATTACATGTAAGATCTATCGAAATGATGAACTGGTCGTCGAAGGTTCAGCTAGTACTGCTCAATTGAAGCGTTCATTTGGTGAGTTAGTTGGCTTCCTAAAAAGAGATAACATCGTATTTCCAGGGACGGTGCTGTTAACAGGAACGTGCATCGTGCCTCCAAATGAATTTACGTTAGCTGACGGAGATCAAATTGATATTCAAATTTCAGGAATTGGAAGTTTAAAGAATTCGGTAAAAAGTCAAGTTGCTCAAACAGCAAAATAATAAGATTGAAGGAGGAAGAGAAGAATGGTATTAAAAACAGATATCAAGACGTATTTAAATTTTGTAAATGGTTCATGGGTGAGTGCTTCTAGTTCAGATGTGGCAGCAAGTATTAACCCGGCTAACCAAAATGAAATTGTAGGATATGTGCAAAAATCAACGAAAGAAGATTTGGACACTGTTATAGAAGCGGCAAAGGCAGCGCAAAAGTCATGGGGAAAGCTTTCTGGTGCTGAGCGTGGCAGCTACTTATATAAAGTGGCTGACATTTTAGAATCACGTATTGACGATATTGCTGAGACAATGACTCGTGAGATGGGGAAAACCCTGCCTGAGGCTAAAGGGGAAACGGCTCGTGGTGTCGCAATTCTTCGTTATTATGCAGGAGAAGGCATGAGAAAAGTCGGTGATGTTATTCCTTCAACCGATTCAAATGCGTTAATGTTTACAAGCCGGGTTCCTTTAGGGGTTGTAGGTGTTATTACACCATGGAACTTTCCTGTTGCTATTCCAATTTGGAAAATGGCTCCGGCACTAATCTATGGTAATGCAGTTGTGTTAAAGCCAGCTGAAGAAGCAGCTGTGACAGCGGCGAAAGTGATTGCATGCTTTGAAGAGGCGAACCTCCCAAGTGGGGTGGTCAACTTTATTACAGGTGCTGGATCAGTGATTGGGCAAGGCCTTGTTGATCATCAAGGTGTAAACGGAGTTACATTTACAGGTTCTGATACTGTTGGTAAGCAAGTTGGTCAAGGGGCATTAGCGCGCGGTGCGAAATATCAGCTTGAAATGGGTGGGAAAAACCCAGTGATTGTCTCAGAAGATGCTGATTTAGATCTTGCTGTTGAAGCAACGATTAGCGGTGGTCTTCGTTCGACAGGTCAAAAATGTACGGCAACCAGTCGTGTGATTGTTCATAGTAGTGTCTATGATGCGTTTAAAGAAAAGCTAATTAATCATGTAAAAGAAATTAAGGTTGGCAACGGTTTAGAAGAAGGAATTTGGATGGGGCCAAGTGCGAGTGAAAGTCAGCTCGATACTGTTTTATCCTATATTGAAAAAGGAAAAGAAGAAGGAGCCACGCTTCTTGTTGGAGGCAAGCGTATCCTTGAGAAGGAATGTGCAAATGGCTTCTTCGTTGAGCCAACGGTCTTCGAAAATGTATCAACTGATATGACAATAGCGCAAGAAGAGATTTTCGGACCGGTTCTTACCTTAATGAAAGTCGATTCATTAGATGAAGCGTTAACACTTGCCAATGATGTGGAATATGGATTAAGTGCGTCAATCTTTACAACGAACATCCAAAAGATGCTGACATTTATCAAAGATATGGATGCGGGTCTAGTGCGAATCAATGCTGAGAGTGCAGGAGTTGAATTGCAAGCTCCATTTGGCGGCATGAAGCAGTCTAGCTCTCATTCTAGAGAACAGGGGCAAGCTGCGATTGAGTTCTTTACGTCGATTAAGACGGTTTTTGTAAAAGGCTAAAAAGTAAAAGTCTCTCCATGATTGGAGAGACTTTTAATAGTTTATTTTGAAAGTTTTCACTTGTTTGTTATTGAAAAAAAACGGAAAAGGTGATAAATTAATTTTGTGGTAGTACCAGAATACCTCTGATGTCTTTTGCTTTTAGTTTGTGAATTTGAAAGCGTTTAATAGTTACTATAGGAGGGACTCTAGTGAGACTTAAAGATAAAGTTGCTCTAGTAACAGGGGCAGGTTCTGGGATTGGAAAGGAAACGGCATTGCTATTTGCAAAAGAAGGTGCCGAAGTCATTGTAGCTGATATTAATGAAGAGATTGGAAGAGGAACGGTTTCAGAAATTCAAGATAAGCAAGGTAAAGCCATGTTTGTAGAAGTTGATGTGACAAATGAGGATAGTGTAACTAGCCTGGTGGGTGTCATTCAGAGCCATTATGAGATCATTGATATTCTATTTAATAATGCAGGAATTAGTGGGATAGGGCAACTACATACGATTGAGCTTGAAACATGGAAAAAAGTCTTTGATGTTAACGTAACGGGCGCCTTTCTAGTTTCAAAAGCCATCTTGCCGCTGATGATAAAACAAAATAGTGGATCAATTATTAACATGTCTTCCTGTATTGCAGAAATTGGGCTTGCTAACAGGGCGTCTTATGCTGCAAGTAAAGGTGCTATTCTTTCCTTAACAAAGTCGATGCAGGTTGATTATGCTCCTTATAATATTCGTGTCAATGCATTAATGCCAGGGACGATCTACACCCCATTTGTGGAAGATTATTTATCAAGAGAGCCTGATCGTCAGGCTGCAATTGCCAAGATAAAAGAAAGACAGCTGAGTGGTGATTTAGGAAAGCCAATTGATGTTGCTTATGCAGCGCTATATTTAGCTTCAGAAGAATCAAAATTTATGATGGGAACTCCATTTATGATTGATGGCGGTGTCGTCAATGGAAAATCAAGTTAAGCGAAAAAGAGGAGGAGAGAATAATGAAACTATTAACCTTTCAAGAGAAAAGCGAGTTAAAGTTAGGTATTAAGACAGACCAGGGTGTATTGGATGTGGCGAAAGCAGCTAGTTCTCTTTCGAAAGCAGCCCCTGTCACGATTGAAGAAGTCATTGAAAACGATGGTTCACTAGACGTGTTAGACGCACTAGTAAAATCAGCGCTTGAGCAGCAAGGAGAATCTTACTTTTTAAATGAGGAAGAACTACAACTAGGACCAGCTGTACCGAAGCCTGGTAAAATGATTTGTGTTGGTTTAAACTACCGAAAGCATGCAGAAGAGTCAAATATGCCAATTCCTGAGTACCCGGTTTTATTTAATAAATTTGATAATACGGTTGCCGCTCATAATCAGGTAATAAATCTTCCATTTAATTCACAAGAGAACGATTATGAAGCGGAGCTTGTCATCGTTATTGGGAAAAAGGCGAAGCGTGTTACACAAGAAGATGCGCTTGGATATGTCTTTGGTTATTGCAATGTGAATGACTTGTCTTCAAGAGATTTGCAATTCCGGACGAATCAATGGCTGTTAGGGAAGTGTTTAGACGGCTTTAGTCCACTTGGTCCATACCTTGTGACAAGTGATGATATTGAGAACCCGAATGACCTATCGATCAAAGCGATTGTAAATGGAGAAGTGCGTCAAGACTCAAACACTGCAGATATGGTTTTTAAATGTGATGAAATTGTCAGTTATATCTCTGAACATATGACATTAAACGCAGGGGATATTATTCTAACAGGTACTCCAGAAGGGGTAGCTTTAGGTATGCCAGAAGATCAAAGAGTGTATTTACAAGATGGCGATGAGGTAACGATTGAAATCGAAAAGCTTGGAAGATTAACAAATAAGTTTAAACAAGAGGTTTAAAATAATAAGCTGCGTGATTTCCTAATCACGCGGCTTTTATCATGATAAAAGCCCTTACAAAAGGGCTTTTACTCAATTTTTGAATACAATTGTTTAGCTCGTGAGAAATTCAGGTCAATGGCTTCTTTTACCTGATCAGTGTTTCTTTCTTTTATTGCAGACACCAGCTTTGTTCTTGACTCAATACTATTTTTCATCGCACCAGGGATATTAAGCATTTTTACCATACTATTATGACGTAAATGAACAATAGTTTGCATGAGTTTGCAGTAAATCTTATTGCTACTGCACAGGCCCATGTGTAAATCGAAATCATCTAAAAGCTGTTGAAAGGCTTCAGATTCTTTGTTTCTTTTGTCAAAGCTTTTCAACTGATTTAATATCTCTTCTAAGACTTGGATATCTTTATTGTTCATATGCTGTGAGGCTTCATAGTAGACTTCAGACTCAATTAGTTTACGAGCAGCATAAATTTCTTCCATGTTATTAATCTCGTTATAGTACATCCAAGAAATCGTTTCAGCTGGAATAGGGGTTTCGCGTTTGCTAACATAACTTCCTTCACCAGGTTTGATGGTAATCAAACCGATAAGCGCTAGGGCTCGTAATGATTCTCGAATTCTTCCGCGGTTGACTCCGAATTCTTCAGCTAATAAGCGTTCATTTGGAAGTTTGTCACCTGGTTTTAGCTGATTCGTGGTGATCCAAGAAGCCATTTGCTCCATAATTTGCTCTGTAACTGTTACTCGTTTAACAGGATTAATTTTGACCATGTTTTATCACCTCTTAAATTCGACATCGTGGTACTACCAAAATACCACAAAAAAGAAGATTTATATATAGATTTTGTTTAAATAAAAAAACTTATTTGAAGGAATTATTGAAAATTTATTTAGAAAAAACTAAAAACTGGTTGTGTTTCCCATAAATTTCATGATATATTTTTATTGTACTGGTACTACCACATGACAATGTATTGAAAGCGCTTAATTTATTAGCGGGACTCAGTCGATATGTTAGTTATTTTCCGGTACTACCACACCTCCGGGAATGAGGTCTTTTATTGCGTTACTCTGGTACTACCACAATACCTAATCAACGTTCTAAAAGAATACAAGAGTTTTCTATACATAGAGAGGAGTGAGCAAGTTGAGTAATGGGAAATTTCGAACCATTGTTATGAGACCAGATGACAGCGTTGCGGTAGCACTTCAGGAAATACCAGCAGGAACTGAAATTGAAGTCAATATTCCCCAAAAAGAGACTAGCATGATTATCTTGAAGGAAACAATTGAATTCGGTCATAAGTTTGCAATAAATGCGATCGAAGCTGGATCAGAAATTAAGAAATATGGAGAAGTGATAGGTAGAGCTTTAAGAGATATTGAGAAAGGTGAGCATGTACATGTTCATAATTTAGAAGGAACAAGAGGAAGAGGTGATAAAATTGTTACAAATTGAAAATGGACAATTTTTAGGGTATAGACGGTCAGATGGAAAGGTGGGTGTTCGTAATCATGTGTTGATTCTTCCGACAATCACATGTGCGACACAAACAGCTAAACAAATTACAGAGCTTGTTCACGGAACTGTTTCATTTAACCATCAGCATGGATGTGCTCAGGTAGGAGTTGACTACGACCAAACGTTCAGGACATATGTAGGAATGGGAAAAAATCCAAATGTATACGGCGTCGTCGTGTTAGGTCTTGGATGTGAAACCCACCAAGCTAGAAGCGTAGCTGGCGAGATTGCTGAGTCTGGGAAACCGGTTATTACCGTTTCAATTCAAGAGCATGGAGGAACTTTAGACGCGATCGCAGAAGGGGCCAAAGCAGCAACGAAGCTCGTCCAGGAAGCATCGATGCAAATGAAGGAATGGTGTGATTTTAGTGAGTTGATCATCGGAACAGAATGTGGTGGATCTGACGCCTGTTCTGGATTGTCGGCGAACCCAGCAGTAGGAGCCGTAAGCGACATGATTGTTGACTTAGGTGGTACATCTATACTAGCAGAAACTACTGAGTTAATTGGGGCTGAACACTTATTAGCAAATCGAGCTAAAAATGACCAAGTAGCTAAGCGTGTATACGAAGTAATTGAAGCAATGGAAAATCGCTCGATACAAATGGGCGTAGATATCCGAACTGGAAATCCTAGTCCTGGAAACATCAGAGGTGGACTGAGTTCACTTGAGGAAAAGTCACTTGGAGCAGCAAATAAAGCAGGGAAAAGTACATTAAATGAGCTGATCAACTATGCTGAAGAGCCAACGGAGAAAGGATTGGTTTGGATGGATACACCAGGTCATGATATTGAACAATTAACTGGAATGGTCGCTGGTGGAGCTCAGGTTGTCTTATTTACAAGTGGAAGAGGAACACCTACGGGATCACCGATTGCACCAGTGATTAAAATCTCTACGAACACTGGGATGTTTGAAAGAATGCGTGAGAATATGGACCTAAATGCAGGTACAATTATCGAAGGTACCGAAACAGTAGATGAGGTTGGGAAACGAATTTTAACTGAGATCGGAATGGTGAGCTCAGGTAAATTAACAAAAGCAGAAATTCTTAAACAACATGATTTTGGGATTTGGAGAATTGGACCTACCTTTTAATAGATTAGACCTAAGTCCAACTGTTTAGTTTATGAAAAGCTTTCTTTATTTGATCGTTTATGTGAGAGGATTATAGGCTTTCGAACCGATTTCAACTAGAACTCCTACATCAAGAAAAGGTATAGATTAGCATTTAATGCAATTTTTATTTCTGTATTTGTTGTTATGATGGTGACAATGGGATTTGAAAATGTGATGTAGAGCACAGGGAGTCATTAGAAAGATAAAAAGTGGATCGTCTACTAATCGAATGTAAGCGTTATCTACTTTTTATATAAACCATTCAAAAAAGGGGAGTTAAAGATGAAAAAAGTTAACAAGTTATTTTTCGCTTCACTTGCAGTTCTGTTATTGTTATTTGTGGCAGCTTGTTCTTCTGGCACTAGTGAAGAGAGTTCTGGAGCTTCAGAACAAACTGAGGGTGCAACGGAAGAAGCGTCCGAAGGAACAACTGGTGGAGAAGTGTATTCTATTAACATCGCTTATGGAAATCAACCAGGAGAGCCAGTTGATGAATTAGCTAAAAAGTGGAAAGAGCTAGCAGAAGAAGCGAGTGATGGGAGATTAGAGTTAAAGCTTTACCCGAGTTCACAATTAGGACCTGAGAAAGATGTGGTAGAACAAGCACAAATGGGGAACAACGTAATTGTGTTAGCCGGGTATGACTTTTTAATGGACTATGTTCCTGATGCTGGAATTTTAACAGCTCCTTATTTAGTAGATGAGATTGATGAATTGCTATACTTAACTGAAACAGAATGGTTTGAAGGATTAAGAAGTGATTTAAACACACAAGGTATTGAGGTCGTTACAACGAGAACGGTCTATGGTGCCCGTCATCTCTTAACAAATGATAAAGTAGAAACTCCTGAAGATTTAAAAGGATTAAAGATTCGCGTTCCAAATAACCAAATGTCTATTCAAACATTCGAAGCAATGGGTGCTGCAGCTACACCTACACCACTTGGAGACCTATATACTTCACTTCAACAAGGCCTTGTTGATGGAGCAGAAAATCCACTTCCTGTTCTTCAAGGGGTGAAAGCACATGAGGTTTCAAAACATCTTTCACTAACAGGACATCAAAAGTTTATTACGGCTTGGATTGGTGGCACCAGCTTCATGGATACATTACCAGAGGATCTTTTTCAAATTTTAAGAGAAACAGGTGACGAAGCGAGCGAATATGGAAGAACGGTATTAGATGCGCAAACAGAGGAAGTTATAGCTGAATTTGAAGCTCAGGGCGTAGAAATTTATGAAGTGGATATAGAACCATTTAGAGAATTGGTTCAAGGTGTATATGAGTCATTCCCTTCTTGGACACCTGGTTTATATGAAGAAATTCAAGAGTTACTTGAAAACCGTCCTTAAAGATTGATGAATTAAGAGATTTATGTAGATGTGAGCATGTAGATGCTCACATCTCAGGTAAATCCTAAGAGCTTCAAGATTTTATCATGTTTGTATCAGGGGGAGAGATTAATGATGAAGAAGTGGTTCAATTGGATAGATGACGGAATAGCAACTTTCGCACTTTCTGCAATCATCTTGCTGACTGGTACGAATGTGTTTTCTCGTTATGTGTTAAACAATCCTCTTCCATGGGTTGAAGAAATAGCCATAGGATTATTTGTATGGTTTGTATATATCGGAATTAGCTCAGCGATGAAGCGAGATAGCCATGTGGGGGTTGATTATTTTGTAAATAAACTTCCGAGACCGTTACGAATCATTAGTATTTTCATTCGTGCTTCAGCTATCTATTTCGTACTTTTTTATATTTTTATTTACCTTGGATTAAATTTTATTTTACAAGCATCAAGTAAAGTTACTCCGATCCTCGGGATCAGCTATCAGATGATTAACATAGCTGTACCAATTGCTGGAGTGTTTACTGCCATTTATTTCACTAAATCAATGATTCGGTCTCTCCAGATAGAATTCAGCAAAGAAGGAGGGTCTTAGGATGGCTTTAACTGTTGTATTATCCGTTTTATTACTTTTATTTATCCTAAATGTACCGATAGCATTTGCGTTAATTGTAAGTACAGCAGTCTATTTTTTATTTACTGATAGTTTCTCAAGTACTGTATTAATTCAAAGATTAGTAGGAGGAGTGGAATCAGTTCCTCTACTAGCTATTGTATTTTTCGTTGCTGCTGGTATTTTAATGAACTACACGGGGATCACTTCGCGAATGCTTCGATTTGCACAAGTTTTGACGAATCGTCTTCCTGGTTCATTGGCACAGGTAAATGTCGTGTTAAGTACATTAATGGGCGGATTATCAGGTTCTAATGTTGCAGATGCAGCCATGCAATCAAAAGTGTTAGTTCCTGAAATGGAAAAGAAGGGGTATAGCCGAGCGTTTGCGACTGCGTTAACCGCATCTACATCTCTTATCACACCAATTATTCCACCGGGAATTGCATTAATTATGTATGGGTATGTAGGGAATGTTTCCATTGGGAGTTTGTTTTTAGCGGGGATTTTGCCGGGGATTGTTTTGTGTGTGAGCTTTATGGTTTATGTTCATTTTTACGCCAAAAAACATAAGCTCGAAACAGAGAATAAAGAAAAAGTTACAAAGAAGATCTTTTTCTTTACATTTAAAGATGCGATTTTAGCGTTGTTGCTTCCCATCATCATCATTGGTGGAATTCGTTTCGGAGTATTTAGTGCAACGGAAGCTGGTGCGATTGCAGTATTCTATGCTTTATTTTTAGGTTTAGTTATTTATCGCGAAATGAAAATGAAGCAATTAGTCAACGCACTTGTCGAAACGGTACATACCGCTGCCTCCATTTTAATCATTATTGCTGCCGGTTCTGCCTTTGCTTGGGTTTTGACATTGGAGCAGGTTCCACAAAGAATGACGGAATTTATGGTGAGTCATGTTTCCTCACCAGTTATGTTTCTTCTAGTTGTTCTAATCTTTTTATTAATAGTGGGAATGTTTATCGAAGGAAATGTTTCAATTATTATTCTAACACCTTTATTTATGCCAATGATTCAGCAATACGGGATTGATCCAGTACACTTTGGTATTTTCTTTATTATTTGTATAAGTATAGGAACGTTAACACCGCCGCTTGGAACGATTATGTATACGACCTGTTCTATAACTGGTACGAAGGTAGAGCAATTCATTAAGTATAGTTGGCCGTTTTTACTTATTCTCATTGTAGCTGCTTTATTGATTGCATTCGTTCCAACTATTTCACTTTGGTTACCAAGTATATTGGGATAGGTAATTATGAAACTAGGAAAACAAGTTGTTGTGTTAAGGCCAGGGTTACTTCATTATGGGAGTAGCTCTTTTTGTATTTGTTATTTGCTAGATTTGATTTAATTATTTATCAACGGTTTATTGAAGAATAAATCTTCCCGTTATTATTATCGGCGAATTTATTCGGGAACGTTTAGTCCTACAGAAGCTGCAGGCATTTCTGTTCTTTATGCATTAATTTTAGAAGTGTTTATTTTTCGCTCTTTAAAGTTTACTAACATACCTAAAGTGGCACTATCCACAGGATTAGTTACATCAGCGGTATTTATCTTGGTGTCTGCTGGTCAGGCATTTGCTAATGTAGCTCAATATGCAAGAATACCAAGGTTGCTATCTGAATTAGTATTAGGAGGAGATCCTACAGCACTGCAAATACAGCTTTACATTCAGCGCCTTGGATCGAAGGGTTGGAACGATCACTCCAAAAGCCCGTTCTAACAGCGAATCAAGTCAGCTTCTGGGAGGCACTGCGTCTATCAGGTCAATTCACTCCACAGAAAGGACTAGGTAAATTGTTATAAAAAAAGCTGTAGCAAGAGAAGGAGAATGGACGGATGGTCATAAGAGCAAAGAAAGGGCAAGTTAGCAAAGAATCGATAGGGATCCTCATGCTTGATACATTCACCCCTTTTATCCCAGGGGATATGTAGGAAATGCAACAACGTATCCATTCCCGGTCAGATACAAACGGTGAAAGGTTTTACTATTGAAAAGTTGCTGCAAAAAGATCGAACGATGCTAACCCCCGTTTTGGAAGCTGGACATAAACTTGTCAAAGAAGGAGTAAAGGCCATTACAGCTGATTATGGATATATGGCTATGTTCCAAGATGAAATCGCCAATGAGCTTCAAGTCCCCGTTTTTTTATCGAGCCTTACTTCAAATTCCTTTTATTTCTGCAACGCTCGGGCAAGTGGAAAAAGTTGGGATCATTTGCAGCAAAGCTTCCAACTTTGAAGAAGAGTTATTACAAAAAATAGGTGTCAGCCCCACGATCCCACTTTGTATTATGGGGATGGATGAGAAAGAGAATTTTCGTAAGGCTGCACACGATGAAATTGGTATTCTTGCCCCTGACAAGATCGAAGAGGAAGTGGTCTCAGTAGCTAAGGAAATGGTCCGATCTGATCCATTAGTGAAAGTAATTCTTTTAGAATGCTCAAGTCTTCAGCCAAATGCTGCAGCGAATCAAAAAGCTGTTCAATTGCCGATTTTTGATTATGTTACGATGATTAAGTATGTTCATTCAGCGCTAGGTCAAAAGAGATATAATGGTTATATGTAGACATGGTTTTGTTTGTAAGGTGTATTTCTAAATTGAGAAGTGCGCTTTTGGGTCATTGTAAAACTATCTGTTTTTGATACGAGAAATGAACAAAGAATGTCGTTCCTTGCTTACTTGATTCTATTGAAATACTTGCTTCTTGTCTTTCGGCCACTTTTTGGCAAATAGAGAGCCCAAGGCCAGTACCATTTGATTTCGTACTGAAAAAAGGTGTTCCGATTTTTTCAATGAGATCTTCTTTGATTCCAGATCCTTCATCTTGTATGGCTAAGATGATTTCATCCTCTTGTTGATATGTTTTAATCGTGAGAGCCCCTCCAGCTGACATTGCCTCTAAACCATTTAATGAAAGGTTTAATATGAGCTGCCTTATTTCACTTTCGTTTAAATAAATTGAAGGGCATGGACATAATTCAAGATGGACAGATTTATTTGTATACATTGCTTTTGCGTTTAACAGTGGGTACAACGCTTCAATAATATCATTAAGCTCAACTAGCTTTCGTTTTGGTTTATCCGTTTTTGAAATAGAAAGAAATTCAGATAACATTTCATGGGCTCTGTCCAATTCTTCAATCATAATATCAGCAAATTCAGCATAGGGCTTTTCTTTGGACATCTGTAGAAATCCTCTTACGGTTGTAAGGGGGTTTCGAATCTCATGGACAATGCCAGATGCCATCTCCCCAATTGAATTCAGTCGATCTAGACGGACCATTTCCTTTTCAACCAACGTATTTTCCGTTATGTCTGTTATAACAGTTAAAAGGCATTCTTCTCCATGAATTTCCAGAAAATCAGAATATAAAAGGCCTTCTCGCATTTCTCCTCTGTAATTTAAGAAACTCATTCTTTTACTATGAGCCGGATGGCTGAATTCAGACATGTCTATGACCAACTCTTCCATTTCTTTTGTATGAATGATGTAGGTAAGCGAGTCAGAAGTTTGACCTAAAATATTTGAGTAGTCATCATGACCGGAGTGAGCTAGCCAACTTTTGTTTACATTGATATACCTCCAATCCTTTTTTGAACGTAATGAGATTAGACAAGGAGTGGCCTCAAAGATTTTACGAAAGCGTTCATCTTCCATCTCTTTTCTGTAGGTTACATCGCGAATCGAACAGACATATACTTGCCTTCCTGTAATACGCGCTTCTCCAAGCTGTACATCAACTGGAAAATACGTTAAGTTCTGTCGTAAAGCTATCGTTTCGATTATGGTTCCTTCTGACACGTTGGAAAACGAACACGAGAGGTTTGGGACGAGCGTATCGATGTGGTGCCCCTGTATTTCCACTTCGCTATAACCAAACATGTCGGAAACAGACGGATTTATTGTGATGATTGATCCGGTTATATCAAATGTAACAAGTGTATCAACGAGTGTTTCTCCCATTACTTTTAAAATCTCATTTTGTAAGGTAATTTGTTCTTGATATTGATGAATTTTGACAAACGCGTCCACTTTCATTTTTAACGTTTCTGGATGGAACGGCTTTAAAATGTAGTCGATCGCTCCGGCTTCATATCCTTGCATGACATGCGTGAGCTCCTGACTTATAGCTGTAATAAAAATGATCGGAACTTGTTTGGATTTATCGCGTGCTTTAATAATATTTGCCGTTTCAAATCCGTCTAACCCAGGCATTTGGACATCGAGTAAGATAACAGCAATCGATTCTGATAAAACATATTTCAATGCCTCTTCACCAGAAGTGACACTGATTAAATTGTAGGAGGGACAAGAAAGCAAACCTTCTAGTGCAAGCAAGTTTTCAGGCCGGTCATCCACTAGCAAGATGTTTGCTTTCTTTTGACTGGTCCATTTTTTTGTGAAGTTTTTCATTTATCGGTCTCCTCTAGAAAATTCTTAGTTTTTTCTACTTTTTGCACAACCAAACTTGTAACAAGGAAAATAGCTGATCTAGAAATACTGGTTTACTAATGTAATCTGAAGCGCCTGCTTGAATGCATTTCTCTTTGTCATCGATCATAGCTTTAGCTGTAAGAGCAATAATCGGTAACGTATGGTACTCGGGCATCTTTCTAATTCTTTGCATCGCTTCGTAGCCATCCATACCTGGCATCATGATATCCATTAATATTAGGTCAATATCCGGATGATTCCTTAGAGCAGTGAGCCCTTCTTCGCCATTCTCAGCAAAGACAACATCTATGCCTTTCTTTTCAAGGGCGGTTGTAAGGGCAAAGATGTTACGGATGTCATCGTCAACAATCAGTACTTTTTTTCCTTTGATAAAAAGGTCCATTCCTCTATGCGCATCTACATCAACTGCAGCAGCTACCTCTTTTAATGGAAGAGAGGGGGAAGCCTCTTTTTCTTTTTCATATATTGGGAGGTAGAAGGAAAACGTACTTCCTTCACCAGCTTCACTTTCTACTTCGATTTTGCCACCTAATAGTTGAGCAAGTTCCAAACTGATCGAAAGACCTAAGCCGGTCCCTCCATATTTGCGATTCGTTGTTCCATCTACCTGTTGAAAGGCTTGGAAGATTAACGCATGTTTTTCTTTTGGTATCCCAATTCCCGTATCTTTTACCTTAAATGCAACAAGAGAAGAGGAGTTCTTAATAGAACGCTCACCGGGTGATTGGATGAGCTCAACATCCAAAGTGACTTTGCCTTGTTCTGTAAATTTAAAAGCATTAGAGAGCAAGTTCGTTACGATTTGCTTCAGTAGATGCTCATCTGTCCATAGTTTGGAAGGGAGACCGTTACTCAATTGGACGTTAAATATTAGCTCCTTTTCTAAAGAAAGAGTCGAAAATTGACGCTCAAGGAAGCCACATAACTCTTTAACATCAACCTCAGTTGGAGCGATATCAATTTTTCCCGATTCTATTTTGGCTAAATCAAGTATTTCATTGATTAAATGTAGAAGGTCCTTGCCAGACTTAGAAATGGTGTCAGCGTATTCCACTTGTTTTTCGGTAAGGTTATTCTCGTTATTTTCAGCTAGCAGATGGGCCAAAATGAGTAAACTATTTAGTGGAGAACGTAATTCGTGAGACATATTGGCTAGGAATTCAGATTTGTATTGTGAGCTGAGCTCGAGTTGTTCAGCTTGTTTTTCTAGCTGGCTTTTTGCTTTAGATAGTTCTTGTGACTTTTGCTCTGATTGGTAAAATTGTTCTTCTAATTTTTCATTCATGGAAAGGAGTTCTTCTTGCTGCATTTGCAGTTCTTCGGATTGACTTTGTAATTCCTCTGTTAAGAGCTTACTTTGTTCTAATAATCGTTCCACTTGCATGCGGCCTTCTACACTATTAACCGTAATACCGATGTGATTGGAGATTTGATGTAAAAAGGCTTGTTTAATGTCGGAAAATGGATAGAATGACGCCAGTTCAATGACAACATTTACTTCACCTTCAAATTCAACAGGGATAATCATTAAACTCGCAGGTTTAGCTGTGCCAACTCCAGAAGAAATTTGGATATAGTTATCTGGAAGATCATTTAGTAGGATCGTTCGTTTTTCTAATGCAGCTTGTCCAACTAGGCCTTCATTGTAGTGAAAGCGAATTCGCTTGCATTGGGCTGGATGTTTCGCTGAAAAGGCAATACTTTGAAAATATTCATCTTCATTCGATTTTTGTTTGACATAAAACACACCGTAACTAGCCCCGACCATTGGGGTGATATGCATCAAAAAATGTTTGGCGAATTCTTCAATATCGTGAATTCCTTGATAGTTCGTTACGACCTCTGCAATGCTATGCTCTAACCAACTTTTTTCTTGAAGAGCTGTTGTCATTTTGTTAAAGGCATGGGCAATATCTCCGGTTTCATCTTTCGAATTGATGGTAATCTTCGGTAAGTCTTCGGTGTTACGTGAATTACTAGTAAGACTAGCAAGGGCGTTCATAATTTTTGAAAGGTTTTTCGTGATGTTTCGCGAGATCACAAAGCTAATGGCTATAAAGAGAAAAAACGAGATCAAGCTAAGAATGATGGTTATTTCGTAAATGTGATTGACTAATTCCGTATTCTCGGACCTAGCTTCATTCATTAGCTCCTGATTTCGCTCTGTTAATTGATTAGCAAGTGGGGCAAGTTGACTGCCGATTGGGAGCACTTCTGTCATAAAGAATTGCAAGGCTTCCTCTGGATCTCCGTTTTGCTCAAAACGATATAGCAGCTCTTCATACGCTTCTTTAAATTCCAAGTTTAATGAAAATAACTCTACAACGTCTGCTTCGCTTTCTGGTTGGGTTACCATCTCACTTGTATCAGAAATTACATCGTTTATTTTTTCTGTTGCTGACCTTAATTCACTAATGAATTCAGGACTTTGTGTTAAAATATAGCCTCGCAAACTGTTTGTTTGTTCAAGAGTAAGGACTTGGATATCTTTCGTGTTTGAGAGAATGTGTACGCGAAGATCGATAATTTCTGAATATGACTGATTGATTTTGCCGATGTAAACATAAAAAGCAAAACTTGTGGCCCCAAAAAAAAGAGCAAGAACAAGAAAGCTTGTTACTAATTTTTTTCCTATCGTCCATTTCACTGTGCTGACCTCGATTCTTAGAATATTGCTTGATTCATTTCCTTTTATTATAAATCTTTTGACAAATTAATTTGAAATTTATGTCAGATAATCTGACCTTGAAATGTATATTTGAAATACATGTTAAAACGAGTTTCTTCATTATATACAAGGCAGTATAAGGGGGAGAGAAAAGTGTCGTTCACAAAATAGACACAATCATAATGACCGAATTCGACAGTCAGTTTGTTTGACTTTGTCATATACTTTCCGTGTTCAACAAAACATGAAAATTTGGAGGGTTCATACTGTGGCAACTCTGACAAAGGAAAAGAAGCAAGTATTTTCTAATTATATGACTCAGATCTTTTATGATGAGATGTTTGATCAAATGGGGAATGTTCGATCTTCTTATAAAAAACTTCACGACCGATTTATGCAAATGGGAATGATGGAATTAAGTAATCGGAATATGTTTATGCAATTAGAAATGGTGAAACAGGGTATTACGTTTACGCTGTATGGAGACCAGGAGGATACATCATCTGAACGGACAATCCCTTTTGATATAAGTCCAAGGATTATTAACTCCGATGAATGGGCACTCCTTGAAAAAGGGTTAATACAAAGAGTAAAAGCATTAAATGCTTTTATTAAAGATATTTATCATGAGCAAAACATTCTTAATGAAGGGATTATTCCTAGAAGGATGGTCGTTACGAATCCATATTTTCGTCCTGAAATGGTTGGAATCGACCTTCCTAATGAAAATTATATCCCGCTATCTGGCATCGACTTAATTCGTAGTGAAACAGGCGAGTTCTATGTATTAGAAGACAATTTACGTAATCCGTCTGGGCTTTCCTATGTTTATCAAAATCGTTCGATGATGATGCACCTTTTTCCGGAGCTATACTTTGAACATGACGTACGTGATATTGATCAAGGCTTAAATGATTTGCTAAGAAGTTTGCGAAGCTTAGCCCCCGGTCAAAAAGAGGATCCGCTTGTTGTCTTGTTGACGCCTGGTGTCCATAATGCAGCTTATTATGACCATACGTTTTTAGCACAAGAGATGGGGATTGAGCTTGTTGAAGGAAGGGATTTAACTGTTATTGATCAAAAAGTTTATGTAAAGGGAATTCAAGGACTACGTCAAGTTGATGTGATTTATCGTCGAATTGATGATGAGTTCCTTGACCCGTTAGCTTTTCGTGCTGACTCGATGCTTGGTGTGCCTGGGCTTATGAATGCGTACCGTGCTGGTAACGTAACGCTTGCCAATGCACCAGGAACAGGAGTAGCCGATGATAAAGCCGTCTATGCGTACGTTCCCGATATGATTCGTTTTTATTTGATGGAAGAACCGATTTTAAAAAATGTACCTACATATACGTTTGCAAGTAAGGAGGAAATTCAGTATGTTCTTTCTCATTTACAAGAGCTAGTCGTTAAAGAAAGGTCCTTATCGGGTGGATACGGCATGTTGATAGGGCCAAAAGCTTCTGATGAGGAGATCAAGCAGTTTGCAGCAAAAATCAAAAAGAACCCGGAACGCTTTATTGCTCAACCGACCTTAAAGCTGTCTTGCGCCCCTTCTTTAATGGACGATGGGGAGGTAGAACCACGCCATATTGATTTACGTGCCTTTGTGTTTAAGGGAGAAGATGTCCAAGTTGTTCCAGGAGGGTTAACAAGAGTGGCACTAAAAAAAGGCTCTTTAGTGGTGAATTCATCACAAGGTGGTGGAACAAAAGATACGTGGGTACTATAAGCAAACAATAAGAAACATATAGAGGTGAAAAATGATGATGAATCGATCGGCAGAATTATTATTTTGGATTGGACGTTATTTAGAAAGAGCGGAAAACCATGCAAGGTTAATAGATGTGAATTATCATTTACGTCACGAATTAAAAGGAGGAGCTCAAAGAAGTAGTGTGTGGGAACGACTTGTTACTACCATCGGAAGTGAGTGCTCACCTACAGAAGTTGCCAAGCCAATGGATGAAAGAACGGCTCTTACGCTTTTGACATTTGATCGTTCTAATATAAATTCAATCTACTCATGTGTTCTTCAAGCTAGAAGCAATATGCGTGACCTCAGACAACTATTACCTGATGATTTGTGGAACAGGATGAACTCTTTATATCTATGGTTAAAGGAACAAGAGATTCAAAATGTCATGGAAGAGTCGCCTCATATGTTTTACCAGCGTATTAGGGAAGGGTTAACAGGAGTTAATGGTACGGCCGATTCCGTTATTCTTCGCGGACAAGAGTGGAATTTTATTCAGGTGGGTAAATTCTTAGAGCGAGCTGAGAATACGTTAAGGATTCTTCAAACCGTCCACGGTAATCTACGTCAGGATCACTTTTTTACACTGGGTGGAAAGCCATATAACCGAATGATTAGTTTACTGAAGTCTGTTGGCGGTTATGAAGCATTTCGTAAATTTCATGCGGATCGTGTCACATTGGAGAAGGTGAATGAATTCATCCTGTTCAATAGTCAATTCCCTCGCTCGGTTATCTTTTCCCTCCGGTATTTGGAGGCAAGTTTACACGCTATAAAAGAACAAGATAGCCAATTAGAGACGTTAACGAATCAAGCTGTGGCCCCATTAGAAAAAGTGAAAGACATTCTCACAAGTGTTAGAGAAGAAGGAGAAGAGGAAGAGGTGCTAAATCACATGATGATTTCAATCTATCAGCTTGATCAAGCAATATCTGTAAATTTCTTTCAAGAGGAGTTAGTGAAAGCGTGAAACTACAAGTCTCTCATCTTACAAAGTATATTTATCAAGAACCCATTCAAGATAGTATAAATGAGGTGCGACTTACTCCTATTACGGATGAATCACAGATGTGCTGTGAACACGCCATTTTGCTTGAACCGAGCGTCCCTCTTCATTACTATAAAGACTACTTTGGTAATGTCGTTCATCATTTTTCTATTTCGGCTCCACATCAAAGGCTAGTGGTGGAATCGCGTGCTATTGTTCAAACGAAAGACAAACAGTTATTGCATTCAAATGAACTCTCTTATAGAGCTGAGCGTAAAATGTTAGATGGTGAATTGTTTCAAAATCAATATGCGGAATATTTACAAGAAACAAACTATACACGAATTACTCCGGCATTAAAGATGTTTTGCAAAGTCCTGCAACCTCATCGTATAAAAAGTGTATATGACTTACTCGAGAACATTTCACAACTATTATTCAATGAATTCATTTATGATACAGATGCATCGAATGTTCATACAACAGTAGAGGAGACATTGCGTTTAAAGCGAGGAGTGTGTCAAGATTATGCGCATGTTATGATTGCGGTTTGCCGTATGTTTAAGATTCCAGCAAGGTATGTGAGCGGCTATCATTTTATTGGTGATGTGAATGATGACCAAACAAACGTGCAGCATGCCTCCCATGCGTGGGTTGAGGCGTATGTTCCTAACCTCGGGTGGGTTGGTTTTGATCCAACAAATAATGGGAAAACAAACTGGAGATACATAAAAATCGGTCATGGACGAAATTATAGTGATGTCGTTCCGTTTAAAGGTGTGTTCCAAGGTGTTGGAGGGCACCAGCTGGATGTAACTGTGGATGTCCGGGTTTGTAAAGATATTCGTCAGAGCTGAAATGCTTCGACAGAAAGATAATGAGTTTGAACAGCAAATTAAACAGTTCCGACAGCAAGCCTTGGATTTTCGACAGAATATCAATCAAGTTGGAGAGAATGATAATATATAGACCAGTATTTCAGGACTCGATTTGAAATGACCGACACAATGTCCAGTCCAACTAAAGAAATGACCTCAATTAGTAATAAAAACGATAGGTTGATAAAGATTTCTAGGGTGACTTCTCATACAAGTCACCCTAGTTATATTACTATTTAAATGCATGTAGTGATGCTGATAAATCAACCGTATGTGGTTCAATTGGTTTTGTAGTTTGTCTATTTGCCAGAAACTCTGGGCGGGGTGAGAGGTTGGAAAATGGTTTCTCTAATTTATTGTGAACACTATTAAAGACGAAGAACACATTACTACGAGGGTCAGGGGAGATATTGCCGTTTGAACCATGCATAATGTTACATTCAAAAAATAACACCGATCCGGCAGGGCCTGTTGCTCGGTCGATTCTTCCTCCTTTATCAACCAACCATTGTAAACTTTCATGATCAGGTATTCCAAACTCTTGTTTTTTCAGAGATTGCTCATAATGATTGCCTGGGGTCCCGTTCGCACATTGAATGTAATATTTATGAGAACCTGGGATTAACATGTGAGGTCTTGTATTCATAATTGTCTGTTAGAACTATGGAACAGCTAACCGCACGCATACGTGGCATCCCATCTTCAACATGCCATGTTTCAAAATCAGAATGCCAGTAAAACTCTTTCCCTTTAAAGCCTGGTTTAAAATTAATTCTTGATTGTGTGATATAAACATCGCTTCCTAGTAATTGTTCGGCAACGTTAACTAATCGTTCATGTGAACATAAATTTTTGAAAAACTCGGTGTTGTTATGAACATCAAAGATGGAGCGAATCTCATCGCTGCCTCGTTCGCGAATGACATGTGGCTCGTCAACCGTCTTATGATCTTCCATTGTAAGGCTTAATTCTTTGCGTAACAAATTCACTTCATCATCTGAAAACATGTTTTCGAAAAGTAAGTAACCATTTTGTTCATAAAAATTTAATTCTTTACGACTTAAAGGTCCACCTTTTTCTAGAGAGCTATAAAGGACTGGATCTTTTCTTTCGATAATCGAACGAATATTGCTGATTCTAGAAGGATACAAGTCAGTCATGATACCATCTCCTCTTCTCAAGTTTTTTCCACGGACTATTATATTTTTTTAGCATCAGTGAGACAAATTTGCTAATAATCAATAATAGGTTACTATGCATGATATTAACCGAATTTTCCTGATAAATAACCAGTTATATAATAAATTCTTTTTTTTCCATTTTTTATCTCCTTCCATCTACTTACTATGATGTAATGTGGTCCAGGTTCATTGTTTTTTAATTAAATTTGAAAAATTATCCTGGAGAAGAGGCTTTTAATGTGATTAAATATGGGTTACGTCGATCTTTTAAAAGACTGTTTTTTTCTCGAAGTGAATTGTATTGATACTATTTCCCTACTATAATGTTCATTGATGGGGAAATCTTAAAATGTTTTGTTGCCCCAATTTTAAATTAATTTTAGGAGTATGTATGAAAGAATTTTCTCGAATTAACAAAAAGCTTTATTATACAACGATGCTATTTATCAATTTGCTGATGGTATTGGGGTTATTTATTGATAATCCACTCATGAGTGATTTTGGGGCAGGGTACATTTTGCACTTACTACTAGTCTTTATACTAATTGTATTCCTATTGCTTTATCCAAAATATGAAACTCAAACGTTTAGAGTGATCATAATCATAGGTGTGTTCGCATATTTCTATACTCTTTTCTTTCTATATCCGGATACATGGTCTACGTTCTTATTCTTATGTTTTATTCCAGCTATTTCAATCTTGTTCTTTGATTCAAAGCTGTTTTATTCGTCTTTATTTATTAATACTATATCTGTAATTGTGATTTTCTCTTTTGTTTTTTTGGTAGATCAAGGTGCTCGTTTTCCACACATTTATCTAGATTTAGCAGGGAACTTCCTTAACTTTATCGGGAGTCAATTGATTATTTATTTTATTTATTATTTGTCCTATTTGAGATTAAAAAAAATGCAGTTATATTATGAACAAATCCAACAATCAGAGCGGTTAAAAGCTACAGGACAATTAGCTGCTGCGGTTGCTCATGAAATTAGAAACCCTCTGACAGTCGTAAAGGGATTTTTGCAGTATTATAAAAGAGATTCTTCGTATAGTAAAGAAAAGAAGAATCATTTTACTTTAATGATTGATGAATTAGATACGGCCGAACAGGTCATTTCACAATACTTGTCGATCGCCAAACCCAATGGAAACCTAAAGACGGAAACAGTTAGTATCGAAGTCGTTCTTCAAAGTATTACAGAATTGCTTCAATCTTATGGGCTTTTACATAATAATAAGATTGATCTTCACATCGACGAGAATTGCTATGTTGAAGCAAATACGATAGAGATAAAGCAGGTATTTATTAATATTATTAAAAATGCAATAGAAGTTTCTAAAGTTGGAGATCCTGTCATTGTTACAGCGAAAAAAAACAAAAATGTTGTTGAAGTAAAAGTCGTCGATTACGGAATCGGTATGTCAGAAGCAGAAATTAAGTCTCTTGGGACGCCTTTTTATTCGTTGAAAAGTAAAGGCACAGGCTTAGGGTTGATGATTTGTTATAACATTATTGGTAAGTATCATGGCTCTATTGACTTTACAAGTTCAAAAGGGGACGGGACTACCGTTATTGTCCGTTTTCCAATAAAGAAAGTATAATTCTTAGATAGATTCAAGTATGAAAAAGCTCTCAGCTGCTGAGGGCTTTTTTCAAATTGATAAAAATACAAAGCTTAAGGAAGGGTAAACGAGAGGCGATGTCGAATAATGGACATAATTAACGGAATTTTCGAATTATTAAATAGGGAGTTGGAGGGGTCTTACGTTATGAGTGAGAAAGGTTTTTTTGGAGAATTCGGCGGAAGCTTTTTGCCAGAGGACTTAGCAAAAGTATTAGCAGTTTTAGATGAACAGTTTGAAAAGTATAGAGATGATCCTGACTTCATTGAAGAGTATAAGTATTATTTGAAAGAGTTTGTTGGACGAGAAAACCCTTTAACATATGCAAAAAATTTAACTGAGCAAGTTGGCGGCGCAAAGATTTATTTTAAACGGGAAGATTTGAACCATACGGGCGCGCACAAAATTAATAATGCAATTGGGCAAATTTTATTAGCGAAACGGATGGGGGCTACAAGAATTATTGCTGAGACTGGGGCAGGGCAGCACGGGGTGGCAACGGCTACGGCCTGTTCCATCTTCGGAATTGATTGCACGATCTATATGGGGAAGCTAGATACTGAGCGGCAAGCCTTAAATGTGTTTCGGATGGAATTACTTGGGGCAAAGGTTGTTCCTGTTGATCAAGGACAAGGGCGGTTAAAAGATGCGGTTGATGCAGCACTAGCTGACTTAGTTGAAAATTATCAAAATACGTTTTATTTACTTGGTTCTGCAGTTGGACCGCACCCGTTTCCTACAATGGTGAAATATTTCCAATCCGTTATTAGTGAAGAAGCAAAGCGACAAATTCTTGAAAAAGAAGGCAAGCTACCAACCGCAGTTGTCGCAGTTGTTGGCGGTGGAAGCAATGCGATCGGTGCATTTGCTCATTTTATCGATGAGAAAAGTGTTCGCTTAGTTGGCGTGGAACCAAAAGAGGCTCCAACGTTAACAGAAGGTGTTCCTGCTGTCATTCATGGTTTTAAATGTTTAACGTTATTAAATGAGGCTGGCGAGCCAAAACCTACATATTCCATTGCAGCTGGGCTTGATTATCCAGGAATTGGTCCTGAGCATAGTTACTTAAAGGAAACAGGCCGTGCGGAGTACGCAACTGTTTCGGGTGAAGAAGCGTTGGAGTGGTTTCAGAAGCTTTCTAAGATAGAGGGGATTATTCCAGCTTTAGAGAGTGCTCATGCTGTGGCTCATGCGGTTAAGCTAGCAAAAGAGTTAACAGCAGAGGATGGAATTATAGTAAACCTGTCAGGTCGAGGAGACAAAGATGTGCAGCAAGTTTATAACATGCTACATAAGTAATTTCAAAAAAGTTAGATGTCGAGACTGTCACAATAGGTCAAAGATCGGACCTTTTGTGACAGTCTCTTTCGTGTTCCATAAATATGGGATGATCAAACAATTGAATTGATAAAATATACTAGCTATGAGAAAGATAAGTACTAAAATGGGTTGAAGACATATTGCTGCAGGGGGTTGTCCATGGTAATCGTTTATATAATAATCCTATATTTTCTTTATGCATTGATTTCCGCAGTAGTTTTATTTTCATTTCACAAGCATAAAAAAAGTCGTTTTGTAGATGAACATGAGACTGAACGCTTTTTCGGTGATCAAGCTTCACAAGATAGGGTTGTCCTTGTTGAAAAACGTTATGAATCAGGGCTTGCCAGGATTAATCTGATAGAAAATGCACAAGAAACCTTAGATATTTCTTACTTTATGATCAGCCCGGGATTAGCAGGTTCTATTTTTCATACATGTATTGTCAATGCGGCTGATCGAGGTGTTCAAGTACGAATACTCCTTGATGGGGTATCCAATCGTATGACAGGGAAAAAGAAGGATATTGTTTATTCGTATGTTGAACACCCAAATATTCAGTTGAAATTTTATGAACCATTTGATATGTGGCGGCCATGGACTTGGAATAATAGGCTTCACGATAAGATCATCATTGTTGATCAGAAATTGGCCATGGTAGGAGGGCGTAATATCGGAGACAAATATTTTGCTCCTGTAGGGTTGGACGGGGCAACGAATGATCGTGATGTAGTTGTTGTTAATACAGATGTCAACGCTTTTGAAAATAGTGTTATTTCAAAAATAAAGGGCTATTATGATTATGTGTGGAATCATGAGTTTTCAAAACCTTTGATTACTACGTTAACACCACAACAACAAAAGCTAGGGCAAAGTAAACTCTCTGATTTAAGGAAACTCCATCATGTCTTAGCTGAATCGAAGCCTAGCTTCTTTCAGCAAGAGATAAACTGGATGGAAAAATCACTACCAGCCAAGAAAGTAACGTTTATTCATAATCCAATTGAACGTTTGAACAAAGAACCATGGGTTTGGTATGAGATATCACGGTTAATGAAAAAGGCAAAGAATTCAATCCTGATTCAAAGCCCATATATTATTCCTACGAAAGACATGCGACATCACTTAAACAAAGGAAACCTCTCTGCAAATGAAGTGAAGGCTGTAACCAACTCGCTTGCTGCTTCTCCAAATCTTATGGCATATTCCGGCTATAGGCGATATCGGAAAAACTTAGTGTGCTCAGGTGTAGATGTGTATGAGTTTCAAGGCCCAACAGAATCGTATCATACCAAATCATTCATTTTTGATAACAGAATCAGTCTTGTCGGCTCTTTTAACTTAGATCCTAGAAGTACTTATTTAAGTACGGAGATCATGTTAGTGATTGACAGTGAGGAATTTGCGAGCGAAATGAGAGGCGAAATTGATCGAATCATTAATGATAATAGCCTTCTTGTAAAGGATGACGGATCATATGGACAAAATCCAGAAGTCATAGAAAGAGTGGTACCTCGTGTGAAATCAATGATGACGCGTGTTTTAACAGGAGTTACTCGTTTTGGTGAACGTTTGTTGTAGTAGATAGAATAGTATCGTTCAATTGCACCATAAAAATGGCGCTATATAAAAGATAGCGCCATTTTTAATATTCTTATTGACTAGCTTTAACAAATAACATATAATTTGAATCAACAAATGTAAAGCTTTACAATTTGAATTTGTTTATTTTTTTATCTAAATTTGTAAAGCTTTACATTTATAAATTAGTATTGCTTTATACTTTATAATTAATTTTTACAGAAAAATGTAAAGCTTTACAATCAGGAGGGTATCATGGATTATAATAAGATAGCAAAAGAGATTTTGGAAGCTATTGGTGGAGCCGATAATGTCGAAGCGGCTGCACATTGTGCTACAAGGTTACGTCTTGTATTGAAAGATGAAAGTTTAGTTGATGAAGCAAAGCTAGATAAGATGGATGCGGTGAAGGGAACGTTCGCTACTGGAGGGCAGTTTCAAATCATCATTGGATCAGGTACTGTCAATCAGGTGTATGCAAAGCTTGCTCCTCTTGCAGGTGTCAGCGAAATGTCTACAAAGGATGATGTGAAAAAAGCGGGTACAAAAAAGTTGAATCCAATTCAACAGTTTGTAAAGGTCTTATCAGACATTTTTGTTCCCATTATTCCTGCGATTGTTGCAGCAGGTTTGTTAATGGGAATTAATAATATTTTAACCGCAGAAGATCTCTTCTTTGATGGAATGTCTCTGATTGATGCGAATCCAGGAATTGCTGATCTTGCCTCTTTGATCAATACTTTCGCTAACGCTGCCTTTGTTTTCTTACCAATTTTAATTGGGTTTTCAGCAGCACAGCGCTTTGGAGGAAATGCTTTTTTAGGAGCTGCACTTGGAATGTTAATGGTTCATCCAGACTTATTAAATGGTTATGGCTATGCAGACGCACTACTTGAGGGGACGATTCCTGTTTGGAACATTTTAGGATTTGAGATTGAAAAGGTTGGCTATCAAGGAACTGTCTTACCAATTTTAGTTGCAGCATTTATTTTAGCGAAAATTGAACAATTGTTACGAAAAGTTATTCCGGCAGCATTAGATAACTTGTTAACGCCATTATTTACATTATTTATTACAGGTATCTTAACCTTCACTTTTGTTGGTCCTATCACTCGTACAGGTGGAGATATGATTACAGAAGGTTTGGTATGGCTTTTTGAAACAGCAGGGTTCATTGGTGGAGGATTGTTCGGGTTAATTTATGCACCAATTGTTATTACAGGCATGCATCATAGCTTTATCGCTGTTGAAACACAATTGTTAGCAGATTTAGCAAGAACTGGAGGATCGTTTATCTTCCCTGTAGCAGCAATGTCCAATGTTGCACAAGGGGCGGCAGCATTAGCAGTTATTTTTATCACTGCCAATAAAAAAATGAAAAGCATTGCTTCAGCATCAGGCATATCTGCGTTATTAGGGATCTCTGAACCAGCTATGTTCGGGGTTAACTTAAAGCTTCGTTATCCATTTATTGCAGCCATTATTGGTGCTGCTATAGGTTCAGCATATATTACCCTAAATAAAGTGCTGTCAGTAGCAATTGGTCCTGCAGGGTTGCCGGGGATTATTGCGATTCGTGTAGATGTAATTCTTCACTTTATTATTGGAATGGTCTTAACGTTTGTTGTTGCTTTTGCATTAACGTTTGTATTTGCTAAGAGACAGCAATTGAAAGAAAAAAAGAATGAAAGCAATGCAGCATAAATACAAAAGAGAAACAACTTAAGAACTTAGGAGGTCTACACGATTCTCCTATTGTTCGTGTTAGAAAGTGAGGTTTTTATAATGGAGTGGACAAGAGAAGAGAGGTACCGTCGTCTTGATGAGGCCAGTACAAAAGAAATTGAAGAATTACGAAGAAAGGTGGAAAAATGCCCTTGGCGACAAACGTATCATATTCAACCCGAGATGGGGTTATTAAATGACCCAAACGGATTTTCTTATTATAATGGAGAGTATCATCTGTTTTATCAGTGGTTTCCTTTAGGGCCGGTTCATGGCTTGAAATACTGGTATCATACTAAGTCAGAGAACCTTGTTCATTGGGATAATGTTGGGATTGGCATTGAGCCAACTGAGCCTTTTGATAGTCATGGAGCTTTTTCCGGGAGTGCGATTGAGCATGAGGGGAAGCTATACTTATTTTATACCGGCAATACACGAGATCAAGATTGGGTTCGACATCCTTATCAATGCATCGCGGTAATGGATAAAGAAGGTCATATTGAAAAGTATGAACAACCAGTCATAAAGGATATTCCCATAGGATATACTGAACATTTTCGCGATCCAAAGGTTTGGAAACATGGCGATCGTTTTTATGTGATTATAGGTGCTCAACGAGCGGATTTGACAGGGTGTGTTGTTTTATATCAATCTGATAACTTAAAAGAGTGGGAGTTTCTTGGGGAAATAACAACTGATTTAAATGATTTTGGATTTATGTGGGAATGCCCAGATTACTTTGAACTTGGTAGTAAAGGAATCCTCATCTTCTCGCCACAAGGGTTAAAACGGGAAGGGGATCATTTTCAAAATATATATCAATCAGGCTATCTGATTGGGGAGCACCTAGATTTGAATAGTGTAGAGTTTCGCCATACTGACTTTCGTGAATTAGACCTGGGATTTGACTTTTATGCACCTCAAACAATGGTTGATGAACAAAATCGACGGATCTTAGTTGCGTGGATGGGACTGCCTGAAATTGAGTATCCCAATGATCGACATGGATGGGCGCATTGTTTAACGTTACCAAGAGAATTAATAATGAGGGAAGGAAAACTTTTCCAACAACCTGTAAAGGAATTGGCTCAATTACGTAAAAGTAATGTAATCGCGGAAGATATTCTTGTTAATGAAAGCAAAAGCTATGATTCCTTTTATGGTGTATCATATGAATTGATTTGTGAATTTACCAATAAGGACGCCTCTCAATTTGGAATTGAAATACGTGTAGGTGAGAAAGAAGTAACTACGATTAAATATGATGTAAACAATAAAAAACTTGTGTTTGACCGCAGTCAATCTGGTGAGGTGGTTGCTGAAGAATATGGTATGGTTCGGCAATGTGATATGACGAGTGAATCAATCAAGTTTCAATTATTTGTCGACTCATCTTCGGTTGAGTTATTTGTGAATGATGGAGAAGAAGTGTTTACAGGAAGGATTTTTCCAAATGTTAAAAGCAACGGAATTCGTTTTTTTGCTGAAGACGGAGAAGTAAGCATGAAAGCAAGCAAATGGGATTATTAATTTAGGTAACATCTGCTTAAATACCTTATCCTTTCCTTGTAACATCCCTAAGGAGGCAGAACGATGAAAAAGGATATCAATATAAAAGAGGTTGCTAGAAAAGCAGGTGTTTCAATTGCGACCGTTTCAAGGGTGTTTAACAATTCCGGAACAGTAAAAGAGAGTACACGAAAAAAAATTGAGGCAGTCATTGAGGAGACGGGATATTATCCAAATGTTCTTGCAAGAGAACTCGCGGAAAAGAAAACTCACCTTATTGGTCTGATTGTACATAGTATGATCGGTGAAGGGATTCCCCGAATGATAAATGGAGTAAACGAAATACTTGAAGATAATGATTACAATCTACTGATAGCATGTACGAACGGAATTTTAGAGAGTGAAATGAAGCACTTTGAAATTTTTCGATCAAAACGTGTAGAGGGAATTTTGTTTGCGACTCGTGAATTTAAAGAAGAACATCGCGATTTAATTAAAAAGATTCCAATCCCTGTTGTGGTTCTTCTTCAGCGGACCGATAAAGAAGGCATTTCTTTTGTTACGTTTGATAACTATACATTTGCAAAGGATGCAACGGAAAAACTTATTGGCCTAGGACACCGTAATTTTGCTTTTATTGGTGGGCCTGCTACCTCTGTAAACTCAAGAGAAAGACAACGAGGGTTTCGTGATGGACTAAAGGAGAATGGAATTGAACTAGACACTAACTTAAGCAGGAATGGCGACTTTACAATTGAATCTGGATATCAGCAAATGGAAGAAATCCTTGCTATTGAAAAAGAGATAACAGCTGTGATTGCTGTAAACGATGGGATGGCGATAGGAGCACTTAACTGTATACAAGATCATGACATTGCAGTCCCAAACGACATATCTGTACTCGGTTTAGATGATACGGTGTTAGCGAAAGCTTCCCGATTAAAATTATCAGGAGTACACTATTCCTATTCTAAGTTAGGAAAACAAGGAGCAGGTTTGTTGTTAAAACAGATAGAGTCTGACGAAGCACTCTTTGAAGAGGTTGTCTTGCCTTATGAAATTCATTTGCGTGAGAGTGTTAATAAACGGTGATGAGTGTTTATCGTGAACTAAGAAGCCTACTGTTATATTAGTAGGCTTCATTATGATATTTATATATCTTATAAACCCATACTTTTTATAAATGATTCAAAATAAAAAAGGAATTTATAAAAAAAGTACTTGAAAACATTTTCAGAAATGTGTAAAGTAATAATTGTAACAGCAACCAAAACGTTTTGGAGGATTTTTGATGGCTACAATAAAAGATATAGCAAAAGCTGCAGGAGTATCGGTTACAACGGTCTCTCGAGCTTTAAACGGGTATAATGATGTGAATGAAAAAACAAGAGCTAAAATTAAAAGTATTGCTGAAGAACTAAATTATAGTCCAAATGCTGTTGCACGTAGTTTAGTCAAAAGCAAAACCGAAACAATTGGCTTACTTGTATCAGAACTAAGTCTCTCTGGAGCAAAGGATATGTTCACATACGAAATTATGTGCGGGATTAATGATTCTTCTTCGGAAAAAGGGTATGATCTGATCCTTTTTAGTACCAACTCTGCTAAACAAAAAGCAAAAAGTTACAGTCAGCTTTGTCGTGAAAGGCAAGTTGAAGGAGTCATTATGCAAGGAATTAAAATTGATGATCCTTACTTAAAAGAGGTCATTGATAGTAATATCCCATGTGTCCTTATTGATGTAGAAATAGAAGGAGAAAATGTGGGGTTTGTCTCTACAGATAATGTATTTGGAGCTCAAATGGCAGTAAAGCACTTAACAAACCTTGGTCATCGTAACATTGCTATAATGAATGGTCATAATCAAGCTGTTGTCAGTCAAAAAAGATTACAAGGATACAAGAAGCAATTGGAAGAAGCTTCGATCCCTTTTCAAGACGAGTACGTCTTAAATGGAGAGTTTCTCGAAGAAAAAGCAGAAAAAGTTGCTTATTCATTTTTGAACGAGCATCCTGAGGTTACGGCGATTTTTTGTGCAAGTGATTTAATGGCACTTGGGGTGATGAATGCGGCTAAGCGGCAAGGGATTGCTGTTCCAGAGGAGCTATCAATTGTAGGATATGATAACATCACTCTTGCTGAATATGTTCAACCGCAGTTATCAACGGTTGAACAAAATAAATACCAAATTGGGTTTAAAGCAGCCAAACTGCTTATTGATATGTTAGAAGGAAATAAAGCGAATAGAAAAGTCATTTTAGATAATCAGCTAATTATTAGAAATACAACGGCTGAGCCGAAATGATTTTTTTTATAGATAAACCGAAACGTTTCGGACTATAAGGTTGAACGTTTTGGTGGATACTACAGTCGGAGGGGAAAAGTATGAACTATAGAGTAATTAAAGAAAATGATTTGTTTTTGTTAACGGATGAAAAAGGAAACATCCCATTAAACCACCCGTATGGACCGGGATTATATACGAAAGATACAAGGTTTTTAAGTAAGTTGGATTTGAGAATTAACGGAGCTGAGCCGATTCTTCTTTCATCTGAAGCTGATGAAAATTATGTAGCAGAGATGATTTTAACAAACCCTCACTTAGAAGAGAATGGCGAGGTTGAACTTTGGCGGGAATCAATTGAACTAAAAAGAAAACGCTTCATATACGGTGGAGTTTGTTATGAAGTCATTACAGCTAAAAATTACAATCCGAAGCCTGCAACATTTGATGTCAGCCTTCATGTAGATGCTGATTTCAGTGACATGTTCATTGTTAGAGGATTTCAAAACGGAGACCTTGGTAGCAAAGGAGAAACAATCGTTGATGAGAATACCCTCACTTTTACATATATGGGCGCTGATCACATTCATCGTAAGTCTATTGTTTCTTGGGATGAAAAAGCAACGAAAGTAACTGAAGTTGGAGATATTCACTTCGTACTTTCGCTAGATCATCAAGAAGAAAAAACAATTGTATTTACATTTTCTCCTGAAACAGGTGACGAAAAGCTAGTTGTTTATAATCATGAAGAAGCTCTTTCTAAGTTGAAGTCATCGTATGAGTCATGGAAAGAGGAAACAACAAAGGTTGAATCAGACCATCCGATATTCCAACGCTTATTGAATAGAGGAATTGGAGACTTGCGTGTGTTATTAACGGACCTTGGTTATGGGCAATTCCCTGTTGCGGGTCTTCCGTGGTTTGGGGTTCCGTTTGGCCGAGATAGTTTAATAGCGGCTCTGCAAATGCTGCCGTTTAATCCTAAGGTTGCCAAAGGTACGTTGTTAACGATGGCAGCAAAACAGGGTGAGAAAAAGGATAGTTGGAGAGATGAAGAGCCAGGGAAGATTATGCATGAAATTCGCTTTGGAGAATTGGCGAATACAAATCAAATTCCTTTCGCTCCTTATTATGGAACCATTGATGCTACGCCGCTTTTCTTAGTTCTATTAAGTGAATATGTAAAGTGGACAGGTGATGTTGAACTATTTAAAGAGCTTGAAGGTAATGTTGAACGTGCTCTTACATGGATTGATCAATATGGCGACCGAGACGGAGACCTTTTTGTTGAATATCATCAAGAAGCTTCGAAAGGAATTGCGAATCAAGGATGGAAGGATTCTGGAGATTCAATCGTCCATCGAGATGGAAACTTCGGAGAAACTCCAATTGCATTATCTGAAGTTCAAGGGTATGTGTTCCAAGCGAAAAAGGGAATCGCGGAAATTTATCAAGTACTTGGAAATGAAAAAGCCTCTGACCGACTTAGCGACGAAGCATCTACATTACAAGAAAAATTTGAAGCAGAATTTTGGATGGAAGATGTGCAGTTCTACGCGTTGGCGCTTGATAAACATAAGAATCAAGTTGGAACGATTACGTCGAACCCTGGTCATGTTTTATTTGCTGAAATGTTAGATGAAAACAAAGCGGAAATCGTAAGTAATATGCTTACTTCAGACAAAATGTTTTCAGGTTATGGCATTCGTACGATGGGGAAAGACGAAGCCGGTTATAATCCGATGAGTTATCATAACGGGACGGTTTGGCCGCATGATAATAGCTTGATTATTCTTGGTATGAGTAAGACGAACAATCAAGGTCATGCAGCGACAGTGATGAATGGGTTGATCAACTCTGCTGATACGTTTGAATATGATCGCCTGCCAGAATTGTTTTGTGGATACGATGCAGTTGGCAAAGCGGTGAAATATCCTGTTGCATGTTCCCCGCAAGCATGGGCTGCAGGAACACCAATGGTATTTGTGCAAGCGATGCTTGGGTTATTCCCGAGTTGCTTGAAAAAACAAATCAATGTAAATCCTCATTTGCCAGAGGGAATGAATGAATTACAAATCGATAACATGAGAATCGGAGAAGGGACTCTTTCTCTTCGCGTTAAAAAGGAAAATGATTTGTTTACACTTGAGATTCTTCAAAATACAACGGGTTGTGACGTGATCGGAAGCAAGGAAGGTCAGATTAATTAATCTAAAGTGAGGGGACTTTTATATGAAAAAATGGATGAGATCAATTGGACTAACTAGTGTACTTGTAGCAGGTAGTTTGCTAGCAGCTTGCTCATCAGGAGATAGTGGTACAGATAATGGTGAGAACGGTTCTGCGGATGATGTGGTGGAGATCACATTAAGTGGATGGGGGTCTTCACCGGCAGAGCAACGTATTTTTGAAGAGATAATTGAAACGTTTGAAGAGAATCATCCTCATATTTCCGTGAATGTTGATATCGTGGCAGATCAATATATGGACGTTCTTCGGACGAGATTAATTGGTGGTAATGCAGCAGATGTTTTCTTTCTAGAGGCATTTGAGGCACCAGCTTTAATGGAAACGGGTGTATTAGAGCCGTTAGATGATTATATAACAGATGAGTTTAATATTAACGATTTTGAGGAGCCGTTGATCGATGCGTTTACGCAAAATGGCACACTTTATGGATTGCCAAAGGATACATCGACGTTAGCACTCTTCTACAATGAAGACATGTTTGAAGAGGCAGGACTTGAAGGTCCACCGGAAACGTGGGAAGAGCTTGAAGAGTATGCTGAAATTTTAACAGAGTCTACAGGACAATATGGTTTTGGGGTTGTAGCAGATTTAGCGCGTCTCATGTTCATTGCAGAAGCCAAAGGTGGTAGCGTAACGCAAGACAATCTAGCTAGCTTTAGTGATCCTAAAGTCGTAGAGGCATTGCAACCGCTTATTGAGATGAAGCAGAGTGATATTGCTGGGGCGCCTAGTGATGTTGGTGCTGATTGGGGTGGAGAAATGTTCGGTCAAGGTCGAACGGCTATGATGTTTGAAGGGAACTGGACAATCTCATTCTTAGAAGAAACATTCCCGAACCTTAATTGGAATACGGCAGAAATTCCAATGAGTAATGGAGAAAGAGGATCAATGGCTTATACGGTTGCTTATGTTATGAATAAAGACTCCGAGAAAAAGGAAGCAGCTTGGGAACTTATTTCTTGGTTAACAGGGCCAGAAGGAATGGAACTTTGGGCAGGTGCCGGCTTCGCCTTTCCGACTCGTACGTCCGTATCAGATGAATTAGGATTATTTGATGATGAAATCAGAGGTCCATTTGCAAAAGCTACAGGTTACGCAACAGTTTGGGCGGATGATACAAATTTACCAATTATCTATAACAACTTTAACAATGAGTTCTTAAGTGCATTTTTGGGACAGCGTCCGCTAGATGAAGCGTTAGAAGAGGCAGAGCGTGTTGCAAACAGAGAAATTGAAGATTATTAAGGTAAGGGAGAACTCTCTCCCTTCCCCTTGTTTTTGCAAGGAAAGGAGATATACATATGGCCAAGCAAAACAGCAATTCTCCCACAATGACCAAGAAAGCGGGCCAAAGATATGGGATGAATTATTCTAAACGAGCATTAAGAGAAGCAGGGCAAGGTTATGCGTTTATGGCACCAACATTGCTTGTCATTGGTGTATTTGTCTTACTACCTATATTATATGCAGTCTTTTTATCGTTTCATCGTGTCCAGTTGTTAGGCGGAACTAGCTTCGAATATGTTGGACTTAGTAATTTTTTTAGAATCTCAGATGATTACAGGGCTGGAATTGCCTTATGGAATACGTTCAAATATGTGATTATTGTTGTTCCAGCACAGACGATGTTAGCCCTATTTTTAGCGGCGACGTTAAACGCCGGTATGAAAGGCGAGAAGTTTTTTCGCATTATCTACTTCTTACCGACTTTAACCTCCTCTGCTGTTTTAACGTTAATTTTTATGTGGATGTACAATCAAGAAGGAGCATTTAACCAAATGCTTGCATTCCTTGGGTTACCTACTTATAACTGGTTGAATGACCCATCTGTTGCTTTAACAGCAATCATGATTATGAATATATGGGCAACGGCACCGTTTTTTATGGTGATCTACTTAGCTGCTCTTCAAGATATCCCAGATTCTTTATATGAAGCAGCTGAACTTGATGGAGCCGGACCGATCCAAAAGTTTTGGCATGTAACAGTTCCACTATTGCGACCGGTGACGTCTTTTGCGATTATTATGGGGATTATTGGGACTTTTCAATTGTTTGACCAATCGTATATATTCTCCGGAGGTTCTGGTGGACCGAGTAACTCGACGCTCACAGTTGTTTTACTAATATATCAATATGCTTTTGATTCGGCAGGAAGAATGGGTTATGCTGCAGCGTTAGCATTCGGATTAGCTTTTATCATATTAACTGCGACTTTAATTCAACGTAAGTTATCAAAAGAGGAAACATTTTATTAAGAGTCAGGATATGAAGTGTATTTGCTTGGCTCAATCCGAATGGAGTAAGGAGGATCTATCATGGTGAAAAAATTAGGGGTAGGTAAAACCGTTGTCTATACGATTTTAGTTACTTATGCGGTTGTTACATTATTCCCATTTTTATGGGCGTTATCTTCATCCTTTAAATCGTTAGAAGAAATATTAACCCATAATATGAATCTCATTCCAAGAGATTTTACGCTTGATAATTTTCGATTTATTATTGCAGAACAGCCGATGTTTCTGCGCTGGTTATTTAATAGTGTATTTGTTGCTGTTATTGGAACCGTTTTGAATTTATTGTTTAACTCGATGGCTGGTTATGCGTTAGCACGTCTCAGTTTTCCAGGAAAGAAGAGTTTATTTATTTGTATATTAGCTGTACTGATGATTCCTGGTCAGGTGACAATGATCCCGAATTATTTGATTTTGAATCATTTAGGGTGGTTGAATACGTATCATGGCTTAATTATCCCGGCGATGGTAAATGCAACATTTATTTTTATGATGCGTCAATTCTTTCTTAACTTCCCGAAAGAACTGGAAGAAGCAGCGGCTTTAGATGGGTTATCCAAGTTTGGGACGTTTTTCCGAATTGTTCTCCCTATGGCAAAGCCTGCATTGGCTGCGCAAGCAATTTTTGTCTTCATGGCATCATGGAATGACTTTATGCGACCGTTGATCATTATGTCGGATGCCGCAATGTATACGTTGCCAGTCGGGTTAAATCAGTTTAAAGGCCAATATATTACGCAATGGAATTATATTATGGCAGCGTCAATGGTCTTTACCTTGCCTATTCTCGTTATTTATGCTTTCTTTAGTCGATACTTCCTTAAGGGGATTTCGTTTAAAGGGGATAAGTAGAGGTTGGGATTTAGGCAATGTAATATCTATTAATGAAGCGGCTTTCTCATTAGAGAGGTCGTTTTGTTTTTAGGAGGATAAGTTACCCTCTAATGATTGTAATTGAGGTGATCTATCTGAATATTTATGCTCTTTTTAAATTTGAGCCTTGATGGCTTGTGACGAATATGTTATGATCAAAACAAATCTAAAGGCTATGTGTAACTGGCGAAACGCGGATCACCGCGAGGGAGCACATAGTGTCGTTAGCCGTTCGCCTGGGCAGAGGTAAGGGAATTTTTTTATCCCTTGCCTCTTTCTGCTTTGAAAGGGGATAGTCCAAACAAAAAAACGATATCCTAATTCAAAGAACATAACTGTTAAGAAGTATTATTAAAATAGAAATAGAAACAGACAAAAAGGAGAGAATAAAATGAGCACAACAACATTAGAAAAAGTAAAAACAATCAAAACATTAAATAATATTGCAGAAAGTGGACTAAAGGTTTTTAGAGATGACTATAATCTCGACAATGATAGCGAAAATCCGGATGCGGTTCTTGTGCGTAGTTTTAATATGCATTCACTTGAATTTGGCAATAATTTAAAAGCAATTGCTCGAGCTGGAGCGGGTGTCAACAATATTCCGGTTGATAAGTGCACAGAGCAAGGAATTGTTGTTTTTAATACACCAGGTGCGAACGCAAATGCGGTAAAAGAGCTTGTATTAACGACATTAATGGCGTCATCTCGTAACCTTTTTGCTGGTGTGGAATGGGCAAAGTCTTTAGAAGGTGAAGGCGATCAGGTTCCTAAGCTTGTAGAGGCAGGTAAGAAGCAATTTGTTGGGAAAGAAATTAAAGGGAAAACGTTAGGTGTTATTGGATTAGGTGCAATTGGTGCGCTTGTAGCAAACGATGCACTTGATTTAGATATGGATGTAATTGGGTTTGATCCGTTCATTTCTGTTAATACTGCTTGGAACTTATCTCGTAACGTACAGCGTGCAATGTCAATTGAAGAGTTATTTGCAAACTCTGATTATATTACGGTTCATGTTCCGTTAACGGATGATACGAAGGGAATGTTTAACGAAGTTACATTCAGCATCATGAAAGAAGGCGTTCAAATTTTGAACTTCTCACGTGATGGGCTTGTTAATGAAGATGATATTGCTGCTGCACTTGAAAGTGGGAAAGTTGGTAAATATATTACAGACTTCCCGAATGAAAATGTGTTAAAAATGAAAAACGCTGTGCCAATCCCGCATCTTGGTGCATCTACTCAAGAGTCTGAGGAAAACTGTGCAATTATGGCAGCTCGCCAAGTGAAGGAATTTTTAGAAACTGGAAATATTAAAAACTCAGTGAACTTTCCGAATGCTAGTCTTCCGTATACAGGAAAGCGCCGTGTAGCTGCGTTCCACAAAAATGTTCCAAACATGGTTGGACAGATCACATCAGCGATCTCAGATTATAAATTAAACATTGCTGATATGGTGAACAGAAGCCGCGGAGATTACGCTTATACCATGATCGACATTGAAGATAAAGTAAATGGCGATGTGATTCCTGGATTAGTTAAGATGATTAATGAAATAGAGGGAATTGTTACGACGCGTGTAATTTAATTTTATATATAACTGGACGAAACGAGCGGTGATGACATCGCTCGTTTTTTTATGTGGGTTAAGACGGTCAGGAGTTTTTATGAATCTACAAACAAAAGTGTGAGAGATGTTACAGACTCATTTTGAACGGACCTATAGAGTTAATACTGAACTTCAATTTCATTACTTTACAAATTAGAGTAGGAGAGGGGAACAAAATGAAGGATGAATTAACGATAGGTGGGGTTACGTTAACTAGCCGTCTTTTTATCGGGACCGGTAAATTTCATCATAATAATCTGATACCTGCTGTGGCGAAAAGCTCAATGGCTGAGGTTATTACAGTTGCACTGCGTCGTGTCGATCTTCATTCGGCAGAAGAAAATATTATGAATTTGATTCCGAAAGACATGATTCTACTTCCAAACACATCGGGGGCAAGGACCGCGGAAGAAGCTGTTCGTATCGCAAGGTTATCGAAGGCGGCAGGACTTGGGAACTGGGTCAAAATTGAAGTGATTCCAGACCAAAAATATTTGCTTCCAGATAATTATGAAACATTAAAAGCAACGGAATGTCTGGCGAAGGAAGGGTTTGTTGTCTTGCCTTACATGAATCCAGATTTAGTCGTTGCGAAACAGTTAGAAGAAGTAGGGGCGGCGGCTGTTATGCCTCTCGGTTCACCTATTGGCTCTAACCGAGGGTTTCGTACGAAGGAATTAGTCCGCATTATGATTGCGGAGAGTAACGTTCCAATTGTTGTAGATGCAGGAATCGGTAAGCCTTCTGAAGCGTGTGAGGCAATGGAGTTAGGGGCAGATGCTGTGTTAGTCAATACGGCTATTGCCGCATCCAATGGTCCAGTTGTAATGGCAGAAGCCTTTGCAAACAGTGTAAGAGCAGGAAGAGCTGCTTATATAAGTGGGCTGGGGGAGACTGCATTAGAGGCTAGAGCTTCATCTCCTTTAACAGGATTTTTAGGATGAAGATAGCAAATTGGCATAAGTGTGATCTAAGGAGGGGGATGAGAGAGTGAGTTTTTATGACGTTTATCAAGAGTTAAAAGAGCTTGACTTGGAAGGTTTTCTTGATTCGGTATCTAGCAAAGATGTAACAAGGGTCCTAGATAAAGAAGTGTTGAATAAAGAAGACTTCTTGAAGCTTTTATCACCTGCTGCGACGGAAAACTTAGAAGCACTTGCACAAAAAGCCCATCGAGTCACAGTGCAACACTTTGGAAAAACAATTCAATTATTTGATCCAATCTACATCTCTGATTACTGTGTGAATCATTGTACGTATTGTAGCTTTAGTATAACGAATCAATTTAAGCGCCAGCAGCTTTCCATGGAGGAAATTGAGAGGGAAGCAATAAAAATAGCAGAAACAGGAATCAAACATGTTTTAATTTTAACAGGGGAGTCGAGAAAACACTCTTCTATGTCTTACATGAAGGAAACCGTTGCCGTGTTAAGGAAATACTTTGAATCTATCTCCATTGAAATTAACCCACTAGAAACAGAAGAATATAAAGAACTAAAAGAGGTCGGTGTCGATGGAGTTACCGTGTATCAAGAAGTTTACAATGAAGATATATACCAAGACTTTCACGTAAAAGGGCCAAAGCGTTATTACCGTTACCGTCTTGATACACCTGAAAGAGGTTGCGTCGCAGGACTACGTAGTGTAAATATAGGTGCGTTGCTGGGCTTAGATAATTGGAGGAAGGAAGTATTCTATACAGGGATGCATGCTGACTATCTTCAAACGAAATACATAGAAACAGAAATTGGTGTTTCACTTCCAAGAATCCGACCTAACTTAGGGAGCTTTTCACCGAGATCAAAAGTAAATGATCGATCCTTTGTTCAAAGTTTAATTGCTTTACGCCTATTTCTTCCACGATCTGCTATTACTCTTTCTACAAGAGAGAGCGCTGATTTGAGAGATCATCTTATAGCACTTGGAGTGACGAGGATGTCTGCAGGGGCATCAACGGAGGTTGGTGGTTACTCCCTTGAAGTGGAGGGGATGAATCAATTTGAGATTTCTGATAAACGTAGTGTGAGGGACATATGCCAGGCCTTGTATGAAAAAGGCTATCAACCTGTCTTTAAAGATTGGAATCTACTTTAATGGTATAAAGAAAGGGGTGATTCCAAAAGGTCAAAAATACCTTTTGGGATCACCCCTCTTATCTGTAAAGTGTTATGTCAGTTCAACTAAAATAAAACATTGGTCATCACTTTTTGTATAGGTTTTAATTTCATTTGAAAGTGTTTGTATAATCTTTTCTTTTAGGTTCGTGATAGACATCGATTGGTTGTCTTTCAATAAGCTGTTTAATTGATCAGGTCCAAGTGGGTCCGTAACACCATCTGTATATAGGAGCAGTCTTCCTCCGTCTGTATAGGTGAGGGTATTGGTTTTAAATACAAGCCCCTCAAACGTTCCAAGAGGAGGCATTTTAGAATAGAGCTCATGCATTTCTCCGTTTGAGTCCTGCCAGAGGGCAGGTGGGTGGCCTGCATTAATATAATCGATCTTTTTCTCTTTCGTATCAATTAATAGATTGATAGCAGTACAATAATGCCATGCTTCCTTGTTGTTTTGAAACAAACGGTGAAGGTGGTTATCGAGTTCCTTCATAACCGCCTCCGTTTTAACGCCTTTTGAAATGAGTCTTTGGAACAAAGAGTGAAGGGACATCGTAATCAATGCAGAAGAAATGCCATGCCCCATAACATCAAGTAGAATAATGCCATAGCGATGTTGATCTAATTGATAAAAACCGTAAATATCACCTGATAATTCATTAGAAGCTTCATAGAATGATTCTATTTTTATTTGATCGTTGACGATTGGTTCAGTTAGTGACGTTTCTTGAATCTTTCTAGCCAGTTCGAGTTCTTTTGTTGTATTAATTTTGTATGCTTGATTTTGTTTGTTTAGTTCTAGGAGTTCTTCTTGTTTGCTCTTTAAATTTTCAAGTGCAGCTTCTAATTCTGCATTTGCTTTCTCTTTGGCAAGTAATGCTGCTTCAGCCTCTTTTTTTGCTAAAAGAAGTTCATTTTCATACTCACTTCTCTTGCGCATGGGAAACAAAACACAATCTATTTCGTCTTTTCCATTTCTGTTCCTAGGAATGGCGTTTATAATTACGGGTATTTCTTCGCTGCTACTAGATAATAAGGATGTATGCATTTCCTCTATTTTTTTTTCTAATTTTACAAGTGGAACAAAATAGAGCTGATAAAAGAGTTGAGCAGGGACCGTCAAAATGGAATTGATATTCTCTCCATTAAGTTGGTCAAGCTTGTAATCAAGCAGGTTAAGTAACGTCTGATTAATCGCAAGAATTCTGCCATCTTCTGATAGCGTAAGAAAGCCACATGGTGCATCATTCAAATGTGCATCCATTATAAAAGGTCACCTCTGTCAGCTTGCCGTTCCAACTGTGGAGTTTCATTTAAATATTGATTAATTAACTGTACTGTTTCCTCAGGGTGACTCATATGAGGACAATGTCCGGTTGCTTTCATCTTTATTAGTGTGCTAGAAGGAAGATGTTGATGGAGGTACTCACCAACTACGGACGGAGCAATAATGTCGTCTGAGCATTGTAATATAAGGGATGGTACAGATACGTTTGGCAAATCCTTACGATTGTCCGTGAAAAAAGTCGCTTCTGCAAATTGACGAGCGATAATTGGATCAGTTGAACAAAAACGATCTTCTAGCTCATTTTTGATTTCCGGACGATCTGTAGTGTTCATTAGTGTCCCTGCAAAAAGGGTAGCCCAGCCTATATAATTTTTCTCCATCATGTCCATTAAGCCTGTTAGTTGCTCTTTCTCAAAACCTCCGTAGTATTTGGGAGGGTCATTTAAATAACATGGAGAAGGGCCAAGCATAATCAGATCAGAGAAGTACTCAGGTCGTTTTAATGATGCTAGCATACCAATCATACTACCAACGGAATGCCCAACCAAAACGGCATCCTTCAGGTTTATTGCAGAACATACATCTAGTACATCTTGTGCATAGCCATTGAGAGTGCTATATCGATTCAAATCATAAGCTTGTAAATCGGAGTTCCCTGACCCTACATAGTCAAATAAGATTATTTTGTAGTCTTCCTCGAAAGCTTGCGCCACTGAGTGCCATACGCTCTGATCACACCCGAAGCCTGGTGCAAATAGCAATGATCGCGTTCCGTTTCCTCTAATCTTTATATTATTCCGTTTTAATATATACTGGTTCATAATGACTCCTTTTAGTTTGGAACTTTCTAATAGTAATATTAAATATCATAACATTTAACGGGTTATGTGTGTTGTCTTTGTTAAATGCTTTATGGTAAATACTAAAATAGTTCTATGTTCTTGTTATTGTATAATTCATTTGGTTAAGGGAGCTTAAAGAATTTGAAGAAGGATCATTTAAGGAGAGTTTAATCCACTTAATTGAAACAATAGGTTTTGCAGTTACATTAAAAAGGGGAAAGGGATTGTTCCAAACCTATTGGGACAATCCCTATTTTCATTTACCGTGTGGTCTACCTTATTTTGTTTTAAACCGACTTACTTCAGAGAGGAGCGCCTTTGCTATGAGGACAAGGTTGTTGATAGAAGCAACGATTTCTTGTATTGTAGCCGATTGGATTTCCGTCGATTGCTTGAGTAATTGTAACATTTGATAATTGTGATATTCTTTTGATTTTTTCTCCGATCGTTGAAGATTCATTTGAGATTGTTGCTATAGATGTATCTATGACAATCGAGCTATCAGCTTGCGTTTTATTTCCGTTTGCCACATCTAGCAGGTGATGTGAGATCTTTTCGACTGAATCACTGACTTGTTCTGACCCTGCGAGATAATTTTAGATGATTTTTTTGGTGACTTGGGATTTATTTTTTAATTGATTATCTAGTAAATTTATGATAGGTTATTGAACCTAGCCGCAGAAAATTAATTTGAAATAAGTGTTGCGCGGAATGATTAATCGTGATATATTATTTCTTGTCGCTACGAACGAGTAATTGGTTTGTGGTTAGTTGTGAAAAATAACTTATAGTCTGGTGGCGATAGCGAAGAGGTCACACCCGTTCCCATGCCGAACACGGTCGTTAAGCTCTTTTGCGCCGATGGTAGTTGGGGGCTTCCCCCTGTGAGAGTAGGACGTTGCCAGGCTGTAATAGTATTTTTTTATGGGGCCTTAGCTCAGCTGGGAGAGCGCCTGCCTTGCACGCAGGAGGTCAGCGGTTCGATCCCGCTAGGCTCCACCATTCTAAATACGAGGCGGCGTAGCTCAGCTGGCTAGAGCGTACGGTTCATACCCGTGAGGTCGTGGGTTCGATTCCCTCCGCCGCTATTTAGTTGTCTTGACGCAAACACTACAAAGCAAAGCTAGAAGAGGAAAAGACAACTTCCTAGAATTAGCATCGTCCGAATACTGTGTAACGACGCGGGGTGGAGCAGTCTGGTAGCTCGTCGGGCTCATAACCCGAAGGTCGACGGTTCAAATCCGTCCCCCGCAATACCAAGATGGTCCGGTAGTTCAGTTGGTTAGAATGCCTGCCTGTCACGCAGGAGGTCGCGGGTTCGAGTCCCGTCCGGACCGCCATTAAATAGATTTTTCTCTAAAGTGGAGGGGTAGCGAAGTGGCTAAACGCGGCGGACTGTAAATCCGCTCCCTCCGGGTTCGGCGGTTCGAATCCGTCCCCCTCCACCACTAAATAAATATATGGCGGTTGTGGCGAAGTGGTTAACGCACCGGATTGTGATTCCGGCATTCGTGGGTTCAATTCCCATCAGCCGCCCCATATGAAAAAATGCGGAAGTAGTTCAGTGGTAGAACACCACCTTGCCAAGGTGGGGGTCGCGAGTTCGAATCTCGTCTTCCGCTCTTTAATAAAATATGTTTTTATAAATCCTGCCGGGGTGGTGGAATTGGCAGACACACAGGACTTAAAATCCTGCGGTAGGTGACTACCGTGCCGGTTCAAGTCCGGCCCTCGGCACCAGAAAAATTTAGCGCCCTTAGCTCAGCTGGATAGAGTGTTTGACTACGAATCAAAAGGTCGGGAGTTCGAATCTCTCAGGGCGCGCCATTCAACTAAAGGAAAGCGGGAAGTGGCTCAGCTTGGTAGAGCACCTGGTTTGGGACCAGGGGGTCGCAGGTTCAAATCCTGTCTTCCCGACCATGTAATATATAAATAGGAGAATATGCGGGTGTAGTTTAGTGGTAAAACCTCAGCCACGAGCAAAACATCGGCTGAATAAGCTACGAGTTGTCTTGACGCATTTGCTTCTAAGAGTTACTAGAAGAGGAAGAGACATGCCAGTGCGTTATTGAAATTTGTGATATATATTGATTTAATATGCGGGTGTAGTTTAGTGGTAAAACCTCAGCCTTCCAAGCTGATGTCGTGAGTTCGATTCTCATCACCCGCTCTTACTAAATTACTGTGGGCCTGTAGCTCAGCTGGTTAGAGCGCACGCCTGATAAGCGTGAGGTCGGTGGTTCGAGTCCACTCAGGCCCATTTT
>NZ_JBWQTU010000020.1:0-8693 GCF_056619925.1 Halalkalibacter sp. HAAS-P013 | reverse complement strand
CGAAGAGGTCACACCCGTTCCCATGCCGAACACGGTCGTTAAGCTCTTCAGCGCCGATGGTAGTTGGGGGCTTCCCCCTGTGAGAGTAGGACGTTGCCAGGCAGATAAAAGACAATCCATTGGATTGTCTTTTTTAGTATGCATAAACAGAATGCAGAAGGCGCTGAAGAGTTTTTGGTCCGAAGGAGCAACATCTTCTTTGAATGAGCCGATGGTTACTACATGAATCACTTCTCTGAAAAACATCGTGTCCCCCTGTGAGACGAGCTTCTTTTTTTCGTAAACTTCACAGAATGCTTCTAAGAAAAGCATCGTGCCTTCCTTGTAGAAGAAAAGAAGTGAGTCCGAGCTGTTCCTCTTCGTAACACAACGTGAATTACTTCTAAGAATAACTCCATGAGTAACCTTCCCCGTAGAAGAGAAATAGCGAGCCAGGACGTTGCCAGGCAGGGCACGCTGCGCATACAAATAGGAAAGAGGACATGCGCTGCATAATAGTAGTGCGCCTGAAGGAACAGCATCTTCCTCGAATGAGCCGATGGTAACAACGTGAGTATACATCTCTGAAAAACATCGTATCCCCCTGTGAGACGAGCTTCTTTTTTTCGTAAACTTCACAGAATGCTTCTAAGAAAAGCATCGTGCCTTCCTTGTAGAAGAAAAGAAGTGAGTCCGAGCTGTTTCTCTTCGTAACGCAACGTGAATTACTTCTAAGAACAACTCCATGAATAACCCTCCCCGTAGAAGAGAAATAGTGAGCCAGGACGTTGCCAGGCGGGCGCGCTTTACATAGAAATAGAAGTGGTATTCTCTTCATACCACGAAGTAGCCAGCGTTTCTAGGCAGGGCACGAACAGCAGTTAGACAGCACTATAGATGGAGAGCAACTCAACAGATTGGCAAAGATAATGGTTTCGACAGAAAAATCAATAGGTCCTACAGTAAATTACCGACTTTGGACAGTAAATCCTCCTCTTTCGACAGAATACCGCTCATCTTGGACAGAAAGACTATTTACACCTCAAAGTATAAGGTAGTACTACGCATGAGCCCAACAAATAAAGCTCCAAAAAACCACTCCAGACAATAAAAAAGCCGCTCAAAAAAGCGGCAATTAGAGTCCGCTGAAAAAGTCCTTTTTAGCGGATTCGAGGAAGCGGCAATGGCTCCACACGTTGCGCGCCTGCTATGAGAAAACCACTCATAGCAGGCTTTAAGACAAAGCAACGGTTCCGCTCATTGCTTAAAGGCCACTGAAAAAGGTCAAAACCGTACCTTTTTCAGTGGCCTCGGCAATTAACGTTTTTAGGTACTTAAAAAGACAAACACCCTCTAGTTTGCATTACGAGGAGGCTTGTTAGTAGGATGGATTGCTTTTTCTAATTCCTCTTGTGCAATTACATTATCCACTGTATTACTACTTGGCTTCCCTTTTTGACTGTACCCTTTTTCACGTTTCTGGCTCATCTTCATACCCCCATTTTAATTAGATTCTTTGTTAAGATGAGTTATTATAGTGAACCTTATTCATGTATGAATTCAAAATAAAAAAGATAATAATGAGGCTATGAAAATGTTAATAATTTACACCAAGTTACTTCACACATCTATAAAAAAACATAATCAATAAATATTAAGTAGGATAGGCACAAAACTACATAGAAAAGAATAGATTAAAAGAAAAGATATGTATGAAGTTTTATTGCATAGCCGATACTGATGTCAGGGGTGATGAATATGCCGAAGACGAAAACCATGAAAGTGCGGCTAGGGGATTGTTGTATGGTTTGTAAGAAAAGGAAAACTGAAGGATTGCAAGTACTAAACACTTTTATGTGTGAATCATGTGAAGCAGAGCTAATACACTTAAATGAACAAGATGACATGTATGAAACATATGTAAAACAAATGAGGAATTTATCTACTAATTTCATAGGATAAAAAGGGGCTGTCCCAAAAGTCCGGAACAGAGGTGGCAATGGCTCCGTTCGCTACGCGCCTTGAGAGGAGAAACCCACTCCTCTCAAGGCTTTTAAAAGATGTAGCGACTTCGCTCATTGCTTCGGGGGTGTCTCAAAAGGTCAAAAACAGACCTTTTGAGACACCCCCTTTATTTATGTGAAAATGACATGAAAGTACAGTATCATTATAAGTGAGAATATTTGTGGATTGGAGATTTTTGACGTTGACTCATAATCATATTCCTTTAATAAAAGCTATAAAAAATCATAAGAAGACAAATCCAATTTCTTTTCATGTGCCAGGTCATAAGAATGGGTTATTTTTTCATGACTCGATCCATGAGGCCTTTGGAGATGCTCTAAAATATGATGTAACAGAATTAGCTGGATTAGACGACTTGCATGCACCAAGTGGGGCTATACGTGAAGCACAAGAAGAGGCTGCTCGGTTTTATGAAGCAAAGGAAACATTTTTCCTTGTTGGAGGATCGACAGTTGGAAACTTAGCAATGGTTTATGGAGCGTTTGAACGAGGGGATCAGGTGTTTGTTCAGCGTAATAGCCACAAATCTGTTTTTCATGCGGTACAAATTGCGGGTTTGGATCCTATTTTGTTAACGCCAGAGTTTGATCATGACTCAAGTCACGCTATTGGGGTAACGGCTGAAACGCTAGCTGAAGCGGTACGGCAGTATCCAGATGCCAAGAGTGTTATCTTAACGCATCCCAATTACTATGGAGTTAGCTTAGATTTACAAGAAACAATTACAACTGCAAAACAGCACAATCTACTTGTTCTAGTAGACGAGGCACATGCTGCACACTATTGTTTAGGGGCGCCTTTTCCTGTATCAACTTTACAACAAGGAGCTGATGTTGTTGTTCAATCAGCACATAAAATGCTGCCTGCTTTAACGATGAGCTCATTTCTTCATATAAATGAAAAACAATCTGATGCCCTTAGGCATAAGATAAAGGAAGCACTGACTATGTTTCAATCAAGTAGTCCTTCTTATTTGCTAATGGCGTCTTTGGACGGAGCAAGAGCCTATACAGAAAGTCTCTCAAAAACAGAAATTGCTACAATTTTAGCAGGAGTTGAAGCGGTAAAAAAAGAATTATCTAACATTAAGCAAATAAAGGTTGTTAATTGGAATGACAACTATCATTGTGATCCATTAAAAGTTACAATAAGGACAACAACCAACTTAACAGGATTTGAGCTTCAAGATATTTTTATAGAACACAATCTTTATCCTGAACTTGCAGATGAGAAACATGTACTACTTGTTTTTGGATTAGGTACAATTGAAGTCCCTAGCCAGTCGCTTCAAGCAATTCGTCATTCATTAGACCCTTATGATGTTGTAGAGGAGAAACGTAGTAGCCCACTTCTTAATCTGAAGATAGGGGTGCAAAAACTAGAACTACATTCAGATGAAGTGCGTCAAGCAACGAAGAAGAGAGTACCGCTAGAAAAGGCTGCAGGATGTATAGCGGCTGAAGCTGTTGTACCGTATCCCCCCGGTATTCCACTAGTGTTACCAGGCGAGAGAATGACTGAACAGGTGATCAATGAAATAAAGAAATTAATATTAGCTGGGGCAACGTTTCAAGTTGAACAGGAATTGAAAGATGTTTTGGTAGTTGATGTGGAGGATGACAATGAGTAAAGGTTTTTTTGTGACAGTAGAAGGCGGAGAAGGGGCAGGAAAGACAACTGTCTTAGACCAAATAGAAGCAGAGCTAATAAGCAAAGGGTTCGATGTCATACGTACTCGTGAACCAGGGGGCATTCGGATTTCTGAACAAATTAGAACAGTTATTTTAGATGTTACACATACAGAAATGGATAGCCGAACGGAAGCACTACTATATGCAGCCGCTAGAAGACAGCATCTTGTTGAGAAAGTAATACCTGCCCTAGAACAAGGGAGTATTGTCCTTTGTGACAGATTTCTTGATAGTAGTCTTGCTTATCAAGGGTATGCAAGAGGGATTGGGTTCGATAAAGTAAAAGCGATCAATGAATTCGCAATTGAAGGCTATTTGCCAGATTTAACATTATTTTTCGATGTTGACCCGCAAATTGGCTTATCTCGTATTCAAAGCGATGAAGATCGAGAAGTAAATCGACTCGACCAAGAAAAAATTGAGTTTCATGAGCGTGTTAGGGAAGGGTACCAAAAAGTGATTGACGTCTATCCTGAAAGAATTAGGATCTTAAATGCCAATCAAGATGTTGAGACCGTTTATAAAGAGGCAATGAAAGAGATCAATCACTTTGTAGGTCGCATACTTTAGTAATAAAGGAGCTGTCTGAAGATGAAACTAATTATGGCTGTAATTCAAGATAAAGATAGTAATAGATTGTCTGATGCATTAGTAAAAGCTGATTACCGTGCAACGAAGCTTGCTAGTACAGGAGGCTTTCTAAAAGCAGGGAATACGACGTTTCTCATTGGTACAGAAGATGAGAATATTGAAGACGTCATGTCAATCATAAAAGAAAATTGCAAAAGTCGAGATCAACTTGTTGCACCTATTTCTCCAATGGGTGGAAATGCTGATTCCTATGTACCTTACCCAGTTGAAGTGCAAGTAGGTGGAGCAACAGTCTTTGTCTTGCCAGTTGAGCAGTTTGAGCAATTTTAAAGGTGTTGAAATAGATGGAAACGTGGAATCATTTAAAAGAAATACAACCAAGAATCATAGATTTACTTATTAAAACGTTACAAAAGGACCGTCTTGCTCATGCCTACCTATTTGAAGGAAGCAAAGGAACCGGTAAGCGTGTAGTAGCTCTTCATTTAGCGAAGAGCTTCTTTTGTGAAAACAGAGACAAGGAGAATCCTTGTTTACATTGTCCGAATTGTCGACGGATTGAACATGGCAACCATCCAGATGTACATTTCATTGAACCTGATGGCCTATCAATTAAAAAGCATCAAGTAGAGCATTTGCAAAAAGAGTTTTCATACCGTGGTGTGGAATCAGCTAAGAAGGTTTATATTGTTGAACATGCTGATTTAATGACGGTTGGAGCTGCAAATAGTATATTGAAGTTTTTAGAGGAACCAGCAACAGCAACATTAGCGATCCTTTTAACGGAACAAGGCAGTAAGGTACTGCCAACGATTCATTCACGTAGTCAGCATATGACGTTTGCTCCTTTATCAAGAGCCACTTTTTTGGACAAGCTCGTTCAGAATGGAAATTCTAACACAATTTCCAGTTTATTGGCTAGTTTAACAACAAGTTATCATGAGGCAGTGCAGTTATTAGAAGGAGATTGGATTGCACAAGCACGAACCGTAGTGATACAATTGATGGAGGAGCTCTCTACTAGACCGACTCAAGTCCTTTTTACATTACAAGAAAAGTGGTTACCTCTTTTCAAGGAAAAATCACAGTTAGACATTGGATTAGATATGATTCTCTTATGGCTGCGTGATCTCATGTTTACAAAGGTCGGAAAAGTTGACTCTTTAACTTATATTGATCAAATTGATCTATTACAACAGCAAACCCTATCTAGTTCGCAGGATACAATTAGTCAAAAGATGTCTGCGGTTCTTCATGCAAAAAGGCAGCTTGTTGCTAATGTTAATCCTCAACTTATGATGGAGAAGCTGTTGCTTAATATACAGGAGGGATAGAAGATTGCATCAAGTTGTAGGTGTGCGCTTTAAGAAAGCGGGCAAAATCTATTATTTCTCCCCTGGTTCATTTCAGCTGGAGAAGGGAGAAACAGTCATCGTTGAAACGTCTAGAGGTGTTGAATTTGGCCGAGTTGTCATTGGCACAAAAACAGTCGGCGAACACGATGTTGTTCTTCCATTAAAGCAAGTAATCCGGATTGCGACTGAGAAAGATAAATTAGTCGTTCAGGAGAATGTCGAACAAGCTAAGAAAGCGTTCGAGGTATGTACAGAGAAAATTATTGAGCATAAGCTAGATATGAAGCTAGTGGATGTTGAATATACATTCGATCGGAATAAAGTATTATTTTATTTTACCGCTGATGGTCGGATCGATTTTAGAGAGTTAGTGAAAGATTTAGCGGCTGTATTTCGTACAAGGATTGAGCTTCGTCAAATTGGTGTACGAGATGAAGCAAAAATGTTAGGTGGAATTGGCCCATGTGGCCGAGTTCTTTGTTGCTCATCGTTTTTAGGTGATTTTGAGCCTGTTTCTATCAAAATGGCCAAAGACCAAAGTCTATCATTAAACCCAGCTAAGATTTCAGGCTTGTGTGGCAGGTTAATGTGTTGCCTCAAATATGAGAACGATATGTATGAGTCAGCGAAGCAAGAATTACCTGATATTGGGAAGAGGGTAAGAACTCCTGAAGGAAGAGGAAAGGTGATTGGCTTAAACTTATTAGAAAAAGTCATTCAAGTTGAATTAGTTGAAGGTGAGCGAATAGTCGAGTTTACAATGGACGAACTAATGAGCAAGGAAAGCGTGCCGACTGAAGCCACAGAATAATGAGGTGGGAGCATCGTGGACAAAAAAGCAATTTTTACACAGGTGAGCCAACTAGAAGAACGGCTAGGTGAATTGCATCATGAGTTGCGAGGGTTGAAGGAACAGTTGGCCTACCTAATCGAAGAGAATCATTATCTTCAAATTGAAAATGAAAACCTTAGAGACCGCCTTGAAGCGCAAGAAGAAGCGCAAGAGGAAGGAAAGAACGAGAAGACTAGTACGAAAAAGCCCTTTGTAGGTGAAGGGTATGATAACTTAGCAAGGCTCTATCAGGAAGGATTCCATGTTTGTAATACACATTATGGAAGTATACGGTCAGATGGAGACGATTGCTTATTCTGTTTATCATTTTTACACCAAAAGTAAAACATAATCAAATAGATAAGTTAAGGGGGACAGATCTTGCGTTATATCGTTAGATCTGTCTTTTTAGCCTATAAAAGGAGTGCACAAAAAGCGTGAAATTATTTGAAGGAGAGCGTTTAGACTATATAGCCGGAACCGACTTAAAAGTTCTTCAGAGTCCAAATGTTTTCTCATTTTCAATTGATGCCATACTATTGGGTCGGTTTGTACAAGTACCAATTCAAAAAGGGAATATGTTAGATTTATGTACAGGTAATGGGGTCATCCCTGTTTTACTAACAACTAGATCAAAAGCGAATATTATCGGAGTAGAGATTCAGAACAAACTAGTTGATATGGCGAGGCGAACAAGTGAACTAAATGAATTACATAAACAAATTCAATTTGTCGAATCAGACCTTAATCATATTCCAAGTGAAGTGAAGCGGGGATTCTTTGATGTTGTCACTTGTAATCCTCCCTACTTTGAAACCGTCACAGAGCATGAAAAAAACCGTAATGAACATTTTGCGATAGCGAGACATGAAATTTATTGCACATTAGAAGATGTCATCCGCGTTAGTAGTCAATATGTGAAGCAAAAAGGGAAAGTGGCGTTAGTACACAGGCCTGAAAGGTTAACCGACATCATAGATCATATGCGTAATTATCGTATTGAGCCAAAACGAATTCAATTTGTCCATCCTAAAGCAAATAAAGATGCAAATATGGTATTTGTTGAAGGAATTAAAGATGGAAGAGTGGGTGTTACTTGTCTTCCACCGATTGTTGTTTACAATGAACAAGGAACGTATACAGAACAATTTAGCTCCATTTATGAAGGAAAATGAGCGAGGAAGGGATTATCATGAACCAACAAACGAGTTATAGTGATGGGGTGGAAGGAACGCTTTATTTAATTCCGACACCAATAGGGAATCTTGAGGACATGACATTTCGTGCTGTTCGAATGCTTAAGGAAGTCGATATAGTTGCAGCAGAAGATACGAGACAAACCCGGAAACTATGCAATCATTTTGAAATTGAAACATCGCTTGTCAGCTACCATGAGCATAACAAGAAAAAGGCTGGGGGGTCTCTAATTGATCAAATGAAATCTGGAAAACAAGTTGCCCTCGTAAGTGATGCGGGAATGCCTGCTATTTCTGATCCTGGTCAAGACCTTGTTCAGGAGGCATTAAAGGAAGGGATTAAAGTGATTTCTTTACCTGGAGCAAATGCAGCATTAACAAGCTTAGTTGCTTCAGGCTTATCAACAGAACGATTTGAGTTTGTTGGGTTTCTTCCACGTCAAAATAAGCAGCGCCAAGCGGTGCTCGAACAATTAAAAGGAAACCAGACCACGCTGATTTTTTATGAATCACCTCATCGTTTAAAAGAAGCATTAGAGGCGATGTTCAAAGTGTTTGGCAATCGTCACATTAGCATTAGTCGTGAACTCACCAAAAAGTTTGAAGAGTATCAAAGAGGAACGTTAGAAGAAGCCATTGAGTGGTGTGAAACAGGTACGGTTAGAGGAGAATTTTGCCTTATTGTAGAAGGAAGCAGTGAGAAGGAGGAAGAGGATAGTTGGTGGGACTCCTTAACAATCCTCCAGCATACCAACCACTACATCGAACTTGGCATGCCATCAAAAGAAGCAATCAAACAAGTAGCACGCGAACGAAATATACAAAAAAGGATTGTTTATGCGGAATACCATAGCTAACAAGAAAAGGGCGGTCTTCCCTTTTCTTGTTAGCGAAGCGATGAGCGGATCCGCCGTAATCTCTTAAGCCTAAAGGAGCGGGTTTCTCCTTTAGGCGCACGGCGAGAGGAGCCATCGCAAACCATGTTCGCACTGTTTAAGGAAGGAAGTAAGATTTCTTCCTTTGA
>NZ_JBWQTU010000019.1:0-51803 GCF_056619925.1 Halalkalibacter sp. HAAS-P013 | reverse complement strand
CCTAAAGGAGCGGGTTTCTCCTTTAGGCGCACGGCGAGAGGAGCCATCGCAAACCATGTTCGCACTGTTTAAGGAAGGAAGTAAGATTTCTTCCTTTGATTTAAGATTGAAGTGATGACTAGAGCCGCCGTAATCTCTTAAGCCTAAAGGAGCGGGTTTCTCCTTTAGGCGCACGGCGAGAGAAGCCATCGCAACATGTTCGCACTGTTTAAGGAAGGAAGGAAGTAAGATTTCTTCCTTTGATTTAAGATTGAAGTGATGACCAGATCCGCCGTAATCTCTTAAGCCTAAAGGAGCGGGTTTCTCCTTTAGGCGCACGGCGAGAGGAGCCATCGCCAATATGTTTGCACTTACTAAGGCAGAGAGAATTTCTCTTTCATCTAAACATAGAACCAACGAACAGCAAAAAAAGGTGGCTCACCGAGAACATACCAACAATATCAGGGATTGTGGTAGAACTAGGAGTAGCCACCCTTTTTAACAAGGAATTAAGCTTGAGTAGAACGAGATACGTACTCTTGAAGCTCTTTAATAATTTCTTTTGCACCTTGTGGGCTAAGAATGATCTTGCCATTAGCAATAGAAAGATTCTCATCAGAAACTTCACCTGTAACTTGGCAAGTCATATTCGGTTTGTATTTTTTTAAGATGATGCGATCATTATCAACATAAATTTCTAACGCATCTTTTTCAGCAATGTCTAATGTGCGACGTAGCTCGATTGGAATAACTACACGGCCTAATTCATCAACCTTACGAACGATTCCAGTAGATTTCATTGAATAAGTCTCCTCTCAGACTAAAAAGTAATTTATTTTTTCGGCGTCAATATTCGACAATTTTCTATCTGACTTTAGAGTACCAGTGTTTCCAAATCAAGTCAATTACTTTTTTATGTTAATTTAATATTAAAACAATTCTATCTCAAAGTGGAAACCGTTGATAAGATAGTATTTTTAGTGCGAGGTGATTACAATCTATGTTAGAAATTAACCATGGTCTTGTAGAAAAACTAAAAAAAATGAATCAAAATTTATTAACTATTTACCAAAAAACGCCTTCAGATAATTTAATTATTCGACAAAAACTTCAGTTGTCGAATGCGGAAATTCGACATATTCCTCGTTTTTCGACAAAGGCTTTGTCGGATTGGTTGAAAGGAAGAGAGTTAGCTGCTGTTGATGGCTCTGTGAACCAAACAAAAGGTGAGGCTCCACATATCCTCTATTTGTTTCAAGCGTTGGCAAAAACTACAAACGGGTATCAGTGCCAAGCTACCGATATTTATTCTCCTTTGCTGCACAGTAAAGTGGAAGAAAACGAAAGCACCCCGGCAAATTACCGTTCACATTTATTAGCTAAATTAGAATTAGAAGTTGCGATACAATTACTAGAAGAAAGACCATTAGCCATTTTGCTTATGGACGGAGCTTTGTATCATTACCGGATTGATACCCCGGACGAATGGGAAATGCTGCGTAAAAAGGCCATTGAGAAGGATGTGTTGTTAGTCGGTGTTTCTGAAGAGATTACGACGGAAAATTTAGTGAAACTAGAACCATTTCTACCGTATGAAAAACAGCCCCATACATATGATCGCGATTTATTGTTTGGTGTCCTTGAGCAGGAGGAAATGGTTTTTGTAGAAAAGATTCAAAGCAAAGCGGGATTGCAATCGGTCTGGATGAGGTTAACATCCGATCCTGCCATTACAGGCTTTGATGTGTTAGAGGAACAAGCTTCTTTTAAAGACGAGATTGCAAGTCTGTTGTTAACTCTCACACCGCGAGATGGGCGGGGGATTCCTCTTTGGTTAGACCATATTGATCGAGAGGTAAGAGTGACGGACAAGCTAGTCACAGCACTTGTCGAACAGTATATAGATCCTGATATTAGAAAGAAGTTTTTTGAGAAGAAACGAGTTTCTAGACCATATTGAGTGCATGAGTTAGGGAAGAAGGAGGAAAAGTAAATGCAAATTGTAGGTGTTACAACGCAGCATGAAGTGTATGTTGCCTCAAAAACGCATAAATTTCGAATGAATGAGATGCTTGTTATTGAAGATGCTTCCCTTTATCAGCCGAAAGGTGAAGTTGTCGAAACATTTTCATACAATCGCTATATTCCTATGGGATTTGATAAAGGCATTGCTGATGAACAAGTATTAAAGACGCTTGAACATATTGGATATGATATCGGAGCAGATGATATTCACTTAGCGAAGGTTCGATTATTTGAAGAGGCCATTCAACCAATCCAAACAGGAGCTAGTGTTCGTCATCCTCACTTTGATGAAATATCTGATTTACTAGTAAAAACAGCGCCAGAGGAAGGGCTTGTTTTAGGTGAGGTGAAATCGACTGATTTTATTGATTCGACATTGCCTGATTCGTTAAAAGGGTTGTTACATATTCACGACCATAATGGTTTGCGTGAGCAAAACGGAGTCCCGTTTGTTTTTGATATAAGAGCAATGCAGCAGTATCCGCATATTGGGGTGTTCGGTGGATCTGGTTCAGGAAAGTCATTTGGGCTTAGAGTCATGCTTGAAGAGTTAATGAAATTACAAATTCCAACTTTGGTCTTTGATCCTCATTTTGAAATGAATTTTGCAACGGAAGCGTTAGGTACAAAAGGGACCATTTCTTATCGAGAGCGTTATACAGTAGTCCAGATAGGGCAAGATGTTGGAGTTGACTTTTCCGCACTTTCAACTAGAGATGTTGAACGGCTGTTATCTGCTGCTGGATCGTTAACAGAGTCTATGGTTAATGTGATTCAATCGGTGCATAAAAGAAAAGATAGCTATCAGTCTTTTAGCGATAGAATTGCTAATTTAGCGGAGGCGTTAGAACTAGGAAAGCATAAGATTGAAGGAATGCTTAACGACGGGGGAATGACTAGAGATGAGTTAACTCGTTTTTCAACATTCCGGAAATTGCTTGATCAATATGGCAGCCTTCCTTTAGCTTCAGTGAAAGGAATTTCATGGCGTGTCAATCGGCTCTATCAAGCTGGTTTATTCCAGCAAAATATCAGAGCGATTGAGCAAGGAATTCATGCTGGAAAGCTTGTTGTTATTCAAGGGGCTGTATGGCTGTTGCAAGTATTTTCTAGTTATGTCATTGGCGCATTGTATGGGAAGCGGCGGTCATTTCGTGATGCTAAGCTCCAACAAAAGCAAGGGGATTTTTTCCCGCCATTTGTTGTTGTAACAGATGAAGCGCATAACTTTGCACCAAAGGGCTATGATGCACCGGCGAAATCAGTCTTAAAAGAGATTGCGCAAGAAGGGCGGAAGTATGGTGTCTTTCTGATCTTTGCTACGCAGCGCCCAACCTTGCTCGATGAGACGATTACGGCTCAGTTAAATTCTAAGTTTGTATTTAGAACAGTGCGCGGAACCGATATTCAAACGATTAAAGAAGAAACGGATTTAACGCATGATGAAGGAAAACGTCTTCCTTATTTACGCTCAGGAGATGTGTTTGTCTCATCTGCAATTATGGGACGGACCATGGCCATTCGAATTCGTATGGCGCACTCTGCTAGTCCGCACACTTTGAATCCGTTTGATGAACTGAAGAAAATGAAAGAACAAGACTCTGAACAATTGCTAAAAGCACTTGAATCTTTTTTTCCTTTAGCAGAAATGAATATTATGACTCACTTAACCAAACTAAACCAAGAAGCTGAAAAAAACTGGGATGTACAAACATGGAAACAGGAACTAGATCGTCTGAGCAGTGAAGGAGTTATTAAAAAAGAGAAAACTCCTTTTGCGACAATGTATAACCGCTCTTGACGAGAGACAGTGAATTAGGTATATTTTGGTTAGAATTTTGACATGATACATATGTATGCTAAAACATGTCTTAAAAATCGTTTTCGATATATGATGTCCAATGAAGGGATGAGTACAAGTAGAGATCTATAGGCAGCAATGCTATGCAGAGAGCCGGGGAAGCTGGAAACCGGTATAGATCCTAGTTGGAAGATGGTCCTGGGAGGAGCTTACTTTCGAGTGTTTGTACATAAGGGAGTAACGTAGCTGGCGTTAACAGAGGAAGTCTTAGACTTCATGAGCCTTCTTATTGTGAAATAAGAAGGGAATTTTGGGTGGTACCACGTGAGATGCTCTCGTCCCGATCGGATGAGGGCTTTTTGTATTGTTTTTTAAAATGAGGAGGAAGTATTGTGACAGATCAAAAAAAGACTTTTTATTTAACAACCCCAATTTATTACCCTAGTGATAAGCTTCATATTGGTCATGCTTACACAACTGTTGCAGGGGATGCAATGGCACGCTATAAGCGTCTTCGCGGCTATGATGTCCGTTTTTTAACAGGGACTGATGAACATGGACAAAAAATTGAAACAAAGGCAGCAGAAAAAGGCCAGACGCCTCAGGAATTTACTGATCAAATTGTTGCTGGGATCCAAGAACTTTGGAAAAAGTTGGATGTGTCCTATGATGATTTTATTCGTACGACAGAGGAGCGCCACAAAAAGGTTGTTGCACAAATTTTTGAGCGCTTACTTGAAAAAGGTGACATTTATTTAGATGAGTATGAAGGCTGGTATTCAATCCCTGATGAAACGTTTTACACAGAGCGTCAGCTAGTGGATCCTGTAAAAAATGAAAACGGAGAAATCATTGGTGGAAAGAGCCCAGACAGTGGCCACCCGGTTGAAAAAGTACGTGAGCAATCGTATTTCTTTAAGATGAGTAACTATTCAGATCGCCTCTTAAAGTTCTATGAAGAGAATCCGACCTTTATTCAACCAGAATCTCGTAAAAATGAAATGATCAATAACTTTATTAAGCCGGGATTAGAAGATTTAGCTGTATCTCGTACTTCGTTTAAATGGGGAGTACAAGTTCCTAGTAATCCAAAACATGTCGTCTATGTATGGATTGACGCCTTATCGAACTACATCACAGCCCTTGGCTACGGGAGTGAAGATGAGGAGTTATATAATAAATATTGGCCAGCTGATGTTCACTTAGTAGGGAAAGAAATTGTTCGTTTTCATACTATTTATTGGCCGATCATGTTAATGGCTCTTGATCTACCACTTCCGAGAAAAGTATTTGGTCATGGTTGGTTGTTAATGAAAGACGGCAAGATGTCCAAATCAAAAGGGAATGTAGTTGATCCGGTACCACTTATTGATCGTTATGGTCTTGATGCTCTTCGTTACTATTTGCTACGTGAAGTACCTTTTGGATCTGATGGAGTTTTCACACCAGAAGGGTTTGTGGAGCGAGTAAATTATGATTTAGCTAATGATTTAGGAAACTTACTGAATCGAACAATTGCTATGATCAACAAATACTTTGACGGCAACATTCCTGAATATGTTAAGGATGCAACACCGTTTGATGCGCCTCTTGTTGAGCTAGTCGAAGCAACAGTGGCAAAAGTAGAAAATGCAATGGAAGAAATGGAATTCTCGGTAGCCTTAACAGCGATTTGGCAGTTAATTAGCCGTACGAATAAATACATTGATGAGACACAACCATGGGTACTAGCGAAAGATGAAGCGAAAAAAGAGGAGTTAGGATCTGTTATGTATCACCTTGCCGAGTCGCTGCGTCAAGTATCGATTATGATTCAGCCGTTTATGACGGAAACACCGAAACGTATTTGGAAACAGTTGGGTCTTCCGAGCGATGTAACAGCTTGGAATACACTCGAAACGTTTGCTCAAATTCCAAGTGGTACAACGGTTGAAAAAGGAGATCCTATCTTCCCTCGCTTAGATATGGAAGATGAAGTTGCTCATATTGTTGAAATGATGGGCGGTTCTGTAAAAAAAGCTGAGGAAGAGACCGTTCCTGAAGTAGAAGAGAATGAAATTACAATTGATGATTTCACAAAGGTAGAATTACGTGTGGCAGAAGTCCTAGAAGCGGAGCCTGTAAAAGGGGCGGATCGCTTATTAAAAATTCAACTAGATCTTGGCCATGAAAAGCGCCAAGTTGTTTCCGGAATTGCCAAACACTATACACCGGAAGATTTGGTTGGGAAAAAGGTCATATGCGTAACAAACCTAAAACCGGTTAAACTACGTGGAGAACTGTCTCAAGGTATGATTCTAGCTGGTTCAAAAGGGAAGAAGTTGCAACTGGCAACGATAGATGGAAATCTGCCAAATGGAGCACAAGTAAAGTAAGCAATTAGGGGAGGGAGCATCGTATTCTCTCCTCTTAACTATTATCTTGAAAGGAAGTACATATAATATGCTATTTGATACACATGTTCACTTAAATGCCGATCAGTTTGATGAAGATCTTGACGATGTGATTGTTCGTGCAAAAGATGCTGGAGTTGAATACATGGTTGTCGTTGGCTTTGATGAAAAAACGATCAATCGTGCTTTAGACCTAGTTGGAAAATACGAATTTATATATGCAGCAGTTGGTTGGCATCCAGTAGATGCCATTGATATGACAGGTGGACATTTACAATGGTTAGAAGAACTAAGCTCACACCCAAAAGTTGTTGCGCTTGGTGAAATGGGTTTAGATTATCATTGGGATAAGTCACCAAAAGAAATTCAAAAAGAAGTGTTTCGTAAGCAAATTCGCTTAGCTAAAAAAGTTCAATTACCAATTATTATTCATAACCGTGACGCTGACCAGGATATTGTTAACATTTTGAAGGAAGAAAAAGCAAGTGAAGTCGGGGGAATTATGCACTGCTTTGGTGGAAGTGTAGAAATTGCTAAGGAATGTTTGGGTATGAATTTTCATATATCTCTTGGAGGTCCTGTTACGTTCAAAAATGCAAAACGTCCAAAACAAGTTGCCAAAGAAATACCCATTGATCGACTGCTAATTGAAACTGACTGTCCATATCTAGCACCTCATCCATTTCGAGGAAAAAGAAATGAACCTGCCTTTGTGAAACTAGTAGCAGAAGAAATTGCAGAGCTAAAAGAGATGGAATTTGAACAATTGGCTAAGCAAACAACAGCGAATGCAAAAGAAATTTTTGGCATTTCTTGATAGCGAATAATAACTTAATTTGCCGAGGCTTGTCTAATTGTTGCTTGATTCGAAACAGTTCTACAAACTTAGGTGGATGCATAGAGTGGACTTGTCGATAAGTTTTTGTTTCTTTTGCTCGCGTTTTCATAGATAATAAGATCAATGCGGCAATTAACAAAAATAGTGAGTTGACAAAAGGAGGTACAGTGTTTATAATTCGGACGTTGAGAGGGAGGAATTCATTGAGATGGAAACAAACAGGAGCCAACTCCTTCCTGCTATAGATTTTAGGAAAAAGTTGGTCATCTCCGTTATCAGTCTCATACTCTTTGGAGGCGTGATTACTTACGCTGTATACGAGGCGACAAAAGCAACAGTAACAATCTCTGTCGATGGAGAGGAAGTTACAGTGCAGACACATGCATCTACCGTTGCTGAACTGATGGAGGAGCAAGAATGGAAAGTCCAAGATTATGATTTTATAGATCCAGGGTTGGATACAGAGGTTAAAGGGAATCTGACAATTACGTGGGATCAAGCAAAAAAAGTCTTTGTAACAATTCAAGGTCATGAAGAACCAATATGGACGACTGCAGATGATGTGGAACAACTCATACAAGAATTAAATATTGATTTCAAAGAGGAACATGATTTAATTGCGCCAGCATTAAACGAAGAAATAACTGACAGAATGAATCTAATCTATGAATCTGCGTTTCAAGTTGAGCTTACTAGTGACGGAAAGCAGCATGAATTATGGACAACTTCGACGACTGTCGCTGACTTTTTAGAGAGAGAAAGTGTTACGATAGGTGAGCTTGATCGTGTTGAGCCGGGGTTAGATACAAGGCTTGACCGGGAATCAGAAATTCAAGTAATACGAGTAGAAAAAGTCACCGATGTGGTGGAAGAGTCCGTCGCTTTTGGAACAGTGACGAGAAAAGATAACTCATTAAGATCAGGAAAAGAAGAGGTTGTTCAAGCTGGAGAAGAAGGTACTGTCAACAAGCACTATGAAGTCGTGCTCGAAGATGGTGAAGAAGTCTCTAGAGAGCTTGTGAAAACTGAGACAGTCAAAGAAAGTACAGACCGCATAGTCGCTGTTGGAACTCAACCTGCCCCTACTGTGTCACGTGGATCGAGCTCAAGCAGCAGTTCGAGTGGATCTGCTCCTAGTGGTGGACGGACGTTAACCGTTACGGCTACGGCATACACAGCTGGTTGCAGCGGGTGTAGCGGAATTACAGCAACAGGTATTAATTTAAATAATAATCGTAATATGAAAGTAATTGCCGTTGACCCTAGCGTCATTCCTCTAGGCACGCGTGTCCATGTTGAAGGATACGGAAATGCGATTGCTGGAGATACTGGCGGTGCAATTAAAGGGAACAAAATTGATCTACACGTACCAACGAAAAACGAAGCACGTAGATGGGGAGTAAGAACGGTAAAAGTCACCATTTTAGATTAAGTGTCAGCCTAACACAGAGTGGTAATCCACTCTGTTTTTTTCTTATGGGCAAAGCAGCAACAATCATTGAAAGCATGAGCATTCAATCAATAGCTATGGCACTTTCCCCTTTATCTTTAAAATACATAAACCATATTAATTCAACCATTTTCCGGCTAAAATAGAACTAGCCTAATTGTTAGGGGTATATTATGAAAATAAAAGAAGTAATTGTCGTTGAAGGGAAAGACGATACGGTAGCTATTAAGAGAGCTGTCGATGCAGATACAATTGAAACAAATGGCTCTGCGATTAACGAAAGTACTCTTGCTCAAATTGCTCTTGCGCAAGAACGGAGAGGAGTTATCGTTTTAACTGATCCTGATTATCCAGGCGAACGGATTCGTCGAATTATTAGTGAACGAATTCCAGAATGTTTGCATGCTTTTTTACCAAAAAAAGAGGCGATATCTAAAAAGCAAGATGATCTTGGTGTAGAAAATGCAACTCCAGAAGCGATACGCCAAGCGTTGATTCATGCAAAACAAGAGGAAGATACAAAACAAGAGTCAGACGTCATTGATTGGCAGGACTTACATGCTGCAGGTTTAATAGCTGGAAGCAATTCGAAAAGAAGAAGAGAACGCATAGGTGAGATTTTGCATATTGGCTATGCCAACGGCAAGCAACTTCATAAACGACTGCAGAAATTTCGAATTACTGAAACTGAGTTCCAAGAAGCGATACAGCGTGTGTTTGAGGAGGAACAAAACGAATGGTAAAAGACATAGCAACACCAGCACGTACGAAGGAAATATTAAATAAGTTTGGATTTAGTTTTAAAAAGAGTTTAGGACAAAACTTTTTAATTGATACAAATGTATTAAGGAATATTGTTGATGCAGCAAGTATTAGTGAATCAACAGGTGTGATTGAAGTAGGACCAGGGATTGGAGCACTGACAGAACAATTAGCGAAACGAGCGAAGAAAGTCGTCTCTTTTGAAATTGACCAACGGCTTCTCCCGGTGCTAGATGAAACCTTAGCCCCTTATGACAATATAAAAGTTATTCACTCTGATGTTTTGAAGGCAGATATTCATCAAACGATAAAGGAGCAGTTCAAAGACACAAGTGACATTATGGTTGTCGCTAATTTGCCTTATTATGTCACAACGCCGATTTTGATGAAGCTATTAGAAGAGCATTTGCCAATTCGAGGCATTGTTGTCATGATTCAAGCTGAAGTTGCTGATAGAATTGCAGCAAAGCCTGGGACGAAGGAATACGGAGCGTTGTCCATTGCAGCACAGTATTTTGCCGAGGCTGAACGCGTGCTAACCGTACCTGCAACAGTGTTCGTACCACAGCCAAGAGTGGATTCTGCTGTCTTGCGTTTAACGGTTCGAGAAGAGCCAGCTGTGTCAGTTTCAGATGAGTCTTATTTCTTTCAAGTGTTCCACGCGTGTTTTGCGAATAGAAGAAAGACGATCCTTAATAACCTAGTACACAATCTAGGGCCTAAGGAAAGAAAAACGGATATTGAAGAGGCTCTGCATGAAGCAGACATTGACCCGAAGCGTAGAGGGGAGACCTTATCGCTTGAGGAGTTTGCCCTTCTAAGTGAAGCTCTTCTGAAAAGATTCCCGAGAACTTAGCACACATGCCCCCTTTTCCACATATTTTAAGTGGAGAGGAGGCGTGACAATGAAGCTGAATAAAGGGGATATCGTCGCTCGCCTTTCGTATCAGTGTGATTTGTTGTTTAGGGTAGTAGAAATTTATTCCGACTATGTAGAACTCGCTGGAGAGGATATGCGTCTACTTGCCGATGCCCCGTTAGATGATGTTGTCATCGTTTCAGAAGAAGAACGAACAGCATATGCAAAAAAGGCGAGAGAACTTGAGGAAAATTCATATCGACTTTTCAGGCAAGATGCAAAATTGATGAAACAACGAGGAGATTATCAAGTCACATCAGGGTACAAGAGCGAAACTGCTTATTTTGAATTACGAGGGCGTGTCCTTCATATTGACGGTGATGGCCTATACCTTCGTAAATGTACAGAATTATATAATAAATTAGGTGTTCCGGTATATGGAGTCCACCTTCCTGAACGAGAAATGCCAGAACAGATTGGTTCGTTATTAGAAATGGTTAAGCCGGATATTGTGGTTGTAACCGGTCACGATGCATATTTGAAAGCAAAAGGAGATGAACGTGATGTGCGTTCATACCGCAATACAAAGTACTTTGCTGAATGTGTACGGATTGCACGCAAACATTCGTGGCACCGTGATGATTTAATTGTTTTCGCTGGTGCTTGTCAATCTCATTTTGAAACACTCATTAAAGCTGGAGCTAATTTTGCTAGTTCTCCTGACCGTGTGAATATTCATGCTCTTGACCCTGTTTATATTGCTTCAAGAGTGAGCCTGACTTCGTTTATGGACCGAGTTAGTCTAGCTGATGTACTGCGTAATACAATTAGCGGTGAAAAGGGACTAGGTGGAATTGAAACAAAGGGTGTAATGAGGCGTGGTATGCCAATGAAATACGATTGAAAAAGAAGGCCCTTAGATCGGGACCTAGATTGGGTAAGGTCTAAGGTTTTTTTGTTTTCACAAAAGAGAGGTTCGCTCTTTTTCAATATGGGGAAAAGAGCGGCCATTTGCGATGACTCCGCGCAAAGTATTGTTTGCATAAGGTTGTTTTCGCATACTTTGTTGTTTTGATTGGGTACGTGCTCCTCACATGTTCGTTCCATTGCGCTCCAGCCACTCGCACCCGCAAGGAGGTGCCGAGCCGCTATTTCTCCTATTTCTTTTGATCGTTGGAGAGTAGGGAATTTCTATCTTTCCGCTCAACAAAGCGGACGGGATGGGAGGGCCGACTCCTGCAGGAGGGAAGGGCAGGTTGAAATCCACCGGCGCAGCCGGTTAGTTCAACGCCCGCCTGCGGAAAGCGTGCCCCCCATCCCGGGAGCGAGGTCGAAGCTCCTTTTTAAGTCCGAAATAAACGAGCACTTTTTAGCGGATTCGAGGAAGTGGCAATGGCTCCACACGTTGCGCGCCTGCTAGGAGAAACCCACTCATAGCAGGCTTTAAGACACAGCAACGGTTCCGCTCATTGCTTAAAGGCCACTGAAAAAGGTCAAAACCGTACCTTTTTCAGTGGCCTCCCTCTTTATCCCGCAGGAGTCGAGTGACTTCCGCTCCATTTCACTAAGGGAAAAAACTTTCTTTACAGCAAAAATCTTTACAAAAACTAGCCTTATCATAAAAAAGGGAAGAACGACAGGTTTGCGAAGGCTCCGCTCGTCGTGCGCTTTTTGAGAAACTCGCTCAAAAAGCTTAAAACATAACGACGGCTCCGCGCATCGCATCGTTTTCACAAAAAAGAGAAGTTCGCTCTTTTTTGTGAAAACTTACATAATTTTTTTTGTTATTGGCATACTAAGGTCGAATTGGTAGTGGGGATAATTTATTTTTTCGTCAAAATAGATTGACAAAATTCTTGTTCACTTGATATAATTTTAAATTTATTTGACGAAAAGTGTAGATTGTGCTATACTACACATACAGTGAGGTGGGGTGTCGTAATGGCAAAAACGTTAATAGACATTAAGCGTGCATTAGATGCTAATGTTGGTAAGAGAATTACAATCAAGGCAAATGGTGGTCGTCGGAAAACGTCGGAGCGTTCTGGTCTTCTTGAGGAAACATACCCTTCTGTGTTCATAGTGAAATTAGATGAACAACAAAATGCATTTGAGCGCGTATCTTACAGTTATGCTGATATTCTTACAGAAACAGTAGAACTTATGCTCTGTGAAGAGGGTATTGATTCAACAGTTCTTAAGGTATAATCCGAACTAGATATACGATATACAGACAAATATAACCCTCTGAAGGCTGAATTCAGAGGGTTATATTTGTCTTGATTTGAGTAAATACTATGTTTGTCGTGTATAAAACGACATTTTCTGATTTGCAGAAAAGGAGTTGTTGTGACATGAGCAGGCGAAGAGGAATTATGTCTGACCAATTTAAAGAGGAACTTGCGAAGGAACTAGGCTTTTATGAAACAGTTCAAAAAGAAGGCTGGGGCGGAATACGTTCAAGGGATGCTGGAAATATGGTCAAAAGGGCAATTGAAATCGCCGAAGAGCAGCTCGTCCTTCAACAAAACGATCGAAAGTAATTATGGTGAAGCCAGAGCGAAAGCCTGGCTTCTTTGATTATTATTATTATTTCTAGAGCGTGACAAAAAGACACATTTACTAATGAAATTTTCTTATTCCTTTTTGTTATGTGATAATATGACTATATTGTAGAAAAAGAGACAATAGGTGGTATGTTGATTAGACAAATGATAAAATAGCCTAAGCAAATGGATATAGAAGGTGACGAGTGTGAGATGTTCAGTAAAAGCACCAGCGAAAATTAATTTGTCGCTTGATGCAATAAGGAAACGGGAAGATGGATTTCATGAGGTTGAAATGATCATGACGATGGTTGATCTTGCTGATCGAATTGATCTAACTGCTAGAGAAGATGGGGCTATCAAAGTGGACGTATCAGAAGGATTTGTCCCTAATGATCATCGGAATTTAGCTTATCAAGCTGCTGACCTTTTGAAAAAACGGTATAACGTTAAAAAAGGTGTTTCAATTTATATCACAAAACGAATTCCTGTTGCTGCTGGATTAGCTGGTGGGTCTAGTGATGCAGCTGCTACATTAAAGGGGCTAAATCAGTTATGGCAGTTAGGATTGAGCATGGATGAACTTGCTGTGCTTGGTGCTGAAATTGGATCTGACGTATCGTTTTGTGTATACGGAGGAACAGCTCTTGCTACAGGACGTGGAGAGTTAATTCAACAAATTTCGCCCCCTCCTCCTTGTTGGGTGATCCTTGCTAAGCCGCCAATAGGAGTATCAACTGCAGAAGTGTATAAACGTTTAAATGTGCAAGAAATAGAACATGCCAATACAAAAGCAATGATCGAGGCAATTGAGCAACAAAGCTTTGCAGGCATTTGTGAAAACTTACATAATGTACTTGAGTCAGTTACGTTGGACATGTATCCAGAAGTACGAAATATTAAAGAACAAATGATTCGTTTCGGTGCTGATGGCGTATTAATGAGCGGAAGTGGACCAACTGTATTTGGACTAGTTGAACATGAATCAAGATTACATCGTGTTTACAATGGACTTAGGGGATTTTGTCAAGATGTCTACGCTGTCAGGTTAATTCGTTCAACAGACTCTTGATTAAAACCGAACGAACGTGATATATTAAATTAAAATATTCGGTTTTATGGAGGTCGTATGAAAAAGCTTAAACGTAGTGGTCGTCTTGTTGATATGACCTATTTTTTACTGCAACACCCTCATGAGGTCATTTCCCTTACTCATTTTTCTGAACGTTATCAATCCGCTAAGTCTTCCATAAGTGAAGATTTAGTCATTGTAAAAGAGATTTTTGAAGGTGAAGGCTATGGCTCTCTTCTAACTATTTCGGGAGCTAGTGGTGGAGTCAAGTTCATCCCTCGTATTCACCCCGAGCAAGCTGAAGAATTTGTCAATGAGGTGATTGAACAGCTTGCTGTACCTGAGCGGATACTTCCAGGTGGGTATTTGTACATGATGGATCTTCTTGGAAGTCCAAAGTTCATTCAACGTTTGGGACAAGTCTTTGCTTCCGTTCTAGCCAATAAAAAGATAGATGCCGTCCTAACTGTTGCGACAAAAGGAATTCCTCTTGCTTATGCGGTTGGTCAGTATTTAAATGTTCCGGTTAGCATAGTTAGACGAGACCACCTTGTCACAGAAGGGTCAATGGTTAGCATTAATTATGTATCTGGCTCCTCGAAACGAATTCAAACGATGACGTTAGCGCGTCGAAGTTTAGCACCAGGGTCAAGAGTATTTATTGTCGATGACTTCATGAAAGCTGGCGGAACGATAAGAGGAATGATGGATTTGCTCGAGGAATTCCAAGCCGAGCTAGTAGGGATAGGTGTATTGGTAGAGTCTGTTGGAGTCGAAGAACGCTTAGTTGATGAGTATATGTCAATAACGAAGCTTTCAAATGTAGATGTTAGAAACAAAACAATTATAGTAGAACCAGGTAGCGTGTTAGAGTTATTACAAAAGATGGAATTGGAGGAGAACAAATGAAAACGATCCATACTAATTTAGCACCAGGTGCAATTGGACCATATTCTCAAGGGGTAATTGTCAACAACATGTTTTATAGTTCCGGACAAATTCCTTTAACGGCTGAAGGGGAATTGCTACAAGGAACAGTAGAAGAGCAAACTCATCAAGTATTTAAAAACCTTAACGCTGTGCTAGAAGAAGCCGGTGCTTCATTTGAAACCGTCGTAAAAGCGACAGTATTTATTAAAAACATGGATGATTTCCCACGCATCAATGAAGTTTATGGAGAGTATTTTCATACACATAAGCCTGCAAGATCATGTGTAGAAGTGGCTAGACTACCTAAAGATGTGTTAGTTGAAATTGAAGTCATTGCATTAGTAAAGTGATCGCTAAAAGAGTGGTTATAAGCCGCTCTTTTCTTTTTTTGAATCAAACATTTAAATAATTTTAAAATAGTACCGTATATAGGTCAGAAATTTAGCCGAAATATTGTAATCGCTTTCGTTAAAGGGTGGTGGAAAAGCCGGCTTTCTTAGGAGTTATATAATCAATATAAAAATTAAAAAAATTTTTGACTAAAGAAGGAATTCCAAAATTTATAGAGAATTGTGTAAGTAAGAATAAACAAATATTAGGTGGTGGCCAACAATGCAGGTAACAGATGTGAGATTGCGTCGAGTAAATACGGAAGGCCGTATGCGAGCAATAGCTTCGATAACGATTGACCATGAGTTTGTGGTGCATGATATTCGCGTAATCGATGGTAATAACGGGTTATTTGTAGCAATGCCAAGCAAGAGAACCCCAGATGGCGAATTTCGCGACATCGCACACCCAATCTCTTCACAAACAAGAGAGAAAATTCAAACAGCGGTACTAACAGAGTATGACAAAGCAGGAGAATACGAGGAAATAGAATTTGAAGAAGCTGGAGCTTCATAGAAACAGAAAGAGTCCTAGGTAGGGCTCTTTTTTTTTACAAAAAGAAGTGACAAATTTGTTGTCATTGCTAATGAAACTGATATTTCCTTGAAAAGCCCACGGTTTTAAGATATATTCGTAATGGAAAACGCAACACCTGGAGGGGAATTATGAGCAATCGTTATGCAGTGATATTAGCAGCTGGTCAAGGAACAAGAATGAAGTCGAAATTATACAAGGTGCTTCATCCTGTTTGTGGAAAACCAATGGTTCAACATGTTGTTGATCAAGTTTCTAGCTTGGGATTTGAAGAGAAAGTTGCTGTTGTTGGGTTTGGTGCAGAAGTTGTTCAACAACAATTAGGAGAAGGGGTCTCTTATGCTGTTCAAGAGGAGCAATTAGGCACAGGTCATGCAGTTATGCAAGCAGCGAGTATGTTAGAAGGCAAGGAAGGTACGACAGTTGTACTATGTGGTGATACGCCACTGTTGACGGCAGAAACGATTGATCAATTACTTACATGCCATGATAAAGAAAAAGCCAAAGCAACGATTTTAACAGCTGTCGCTTCTGATCCTACAGGATACGGCAGAGTGATTCGTAATAAAGAGGGTCTTGTTGAACGTATTGTCGAACATAAAGATGCAACAGAAGAAGAGCGAGGCGTAACGGAAATTAATACAGGGACGTATTGCTTTGATAATGTAGCGCTTTTTGAAGCTCTAAAAAAAGTCGGAAATGATAATGTTCAAGGAGAGTATTATCTTCCTGACGTCATTGAGATCCTCCAAAAAGGTGGAGAGACAATCTCGGCATACCAAACACCTTCTTTTAATGAAACACTTGGTGTAAATGACAGAGTGGCTTTAGCTGAAGCAGAAGTGATTATGAAGCGTCGAATTAATAATCATTGGATGAAGCAAGGTGTAACCATTATTGACCCAAATAATACTTATATCTCAACAGAAGCTTCTATTGGTCAGGATACTGTTCTTTATCCTGGAACAGTTATTTTAGGTACGACAACGATTGGTGATAATTGCATAATTGGTCCGAATACAGAGATTAAAGACAGTAAAATTGGTAATGGGACGAACATTCGTCAATCTGTAGTGTATAATAGTGAAGTTGGAAACACTGTTACTATTGGACCGTTTGCACATGTCAGACCGGACTCGACAATTTCCGATGATGTTCGGATTGGAAATTTCGTTGAAGTGAAAAAATCGGTAATGGGTCAAGGGAGCAAAGCTTCACACTTAAGTTATATTGGTGATGCCGAAGTGGGCAAGGATGTGAACTTTAGCTGTGGCGCAGTAACGGTCAATTACGATGGCAAAAATAAATTTAAGACAGTCATTGAAGATGGTGCTTTCATTGGTTGTAACGCTAATTTAATTGCACCTGTAACAGTTGGAAAAGATGCATTAGTAGCAGCAGGGTCAACGATTACGGAGGACGTTCCAAGTCAATCTCTTTCTATCGCTCGAGCTAGACAAACGAATAAAAGCGATTATTTGAAGAAGTAATGCTTTTAGCTTTTCTTTGTATCTTCAATTTTGATTAAATATATAAAATTAAAAATATAAGGTTAATTAGAATACCGGAGGGAAAATATAGTGGCTAAATATGGTGATCCTAGCTTAAAGGTTTTTACGTTAAATTCAAACAAAGGTCTTGCGCATGAGATAACTGAACATATAGGCGTACCTATGGGGAAAAGTTCTGTTACTCGTTTTAGTGATGGGGAAGTACAGATTAACATTGAAGAAAGTATTCGTGGTTGTGATGTCTATCTTATTCAATCTACTTCTGCTCCGGCTAACGAACACATCATGGAACTTTTGATCATGATTGATGCGCTGAAGAGAGCATCAGCACGAACAATTAATCTTGTTTTGCCTTACTATGGTTATGCTCGTCAAGACCGAAAAGCACGTGCTCGTGAGCCGATCACAGCTAAGCTTGTTGCAAATCTAATTACAACAGCTGGTGCAACAAGAGTGCTTACTCTTGACTTACACGCTACCCAAATTCAAGGATTTTTTGATATCCCTGTAGATCAGTTAATGGGTGTACCGATTTTAGCTGACTACTTTTCTGAAAAGCAACTTGATGATATTGTCATTGTTTCTCCAGATCATGGTGGGGTAGTACGTGCTCGCAAAATGGCTGATCGCTTAAAAGCCCCAATTGCAATTATTGATAAACGTAGACCGAAGCCGAATGTTTCTGAAGTTATGAATATTGTCGGAAACATTGAAGGGAAAACAGCGATTATCATTGATGATATTATTGATACAGCTGGTACGATTACACTTGCGGCTAATGCATTAGTCGAGCATGGTGCAAAAGAAGTGTATGCGTGCTGTACGCACCCAGTATTATCAGGGCCAGCTATGGAGCGTATTAATAATTCCAAAATCAAAGAGCTTGTCGTAACAAACTCCATTGTTTTAGAGGATGAGAAGAAAAGTGAGAAGGTAACAGAACTTTCTGTTGCTGCTCTAATGGGTGAAGCCATTATTCGTGTACATGAACACGCGTCTGTAAGTAAGTTATTCGACTAAGCCACCATTCTAAAATTGCTAAAAAAAGGTTTAAATACTCTTTTTAAGGGAACATATGATATAGAGGATTTAAATCTAATTTGAGGTGATTACTATGGCAACTGTTTTACAGGCAAATCCAAGAGATGACCTTAGAGGGTCAGCTACGAGAAAGATTCGCAAAGAAGGGTATGTTCCTGCTATCTTGTATGGTAACAAAATTGAAAGTCAACCAGTTGCTGTCATGAGTGTTGATCTACTCAAAACAGTTAGAGAAGTAGGGAAGAATGGATTGTTCTCATTAGATGTAACAGGGAAAAAGAAGCATCAAGTCATGATTCATGATATTCAAATTGATCCTCTAAAAAACGAATATACACATATTGATTTCTTTGAAGTAGACATGACTTCTGAAATTGATGCGAATGTTCCAGTAAGATTAACGGGTGAAGCTCCTGGAGAAAAAGAGGGAGGAATGGTTTCACACTTATTGTATGAAGTAGGTGTGAGATGTTTACCTGCTGATATTCCAGAAGAGATCACAGTAGACGTGTCTAGTCTAAATATTGGGGATTCTATTCAAGTGGCAGACATTCGTTCGCAAGCTTCAGTTGACATAACGAGTGAAGATGATGAAACAATTGTCACGGTACAACCTCAGGCCGCTGAACAAGAAAATGGCCAAGCTCCTGAAGAGCAGGCTGAAGAGGCAGAGGAAGTTGAAGAAGGTAAGTCAGAAGAAGAGTAAGGATAAAGGTGTCTCAAAGGTATGGTATGCCTTTTGGGACACCTTTTTATAGAGTGAATTATGATCCAACTGTTGAACCGTAAAGTAGAAATAAAGTCAAGGGGATGTTCAAGTGAAATTAGTTGTTGGCTTAGGGAATCCAGGACCCAAATATGCCGGAACCCGTCACAATGTTGGATTTGATTGTATTGACTATTGTGCAGAGCAAGTAGGGATAGAATTAGATCAATCAAAGTTTAAAGGTGTATTTGGAAAAGGGATGATCAATGGTGAGAAAGTCATTCTTCTCAAACCTCTTACATATATGAATTTGTCAGGAGAAAGTGTTCGATCATTAATGGACTATTTTAACATCGATGTAGAAGACGTACTTATTATCTATGATGATATGGATTTACCAGTAGGAAAAATTAGACTACGTCAAAAAGGAAGTGCTGGTGGTCATAATGGAATTAAATCATTAATTCAACATTTGGGGACACCAGAATTCAAACGTATTCGAGTCGGAGTAGACCGTCCACAAAATGGAGAATCAATTGTAAATTATGTTCTAGGTACGTATCGACCCGAAGAACGTGAGCATGTCGAACAAGCCATTATCCAATCTTCAAAAGCGGTTGAAGCATGGACGACAAAGACTTTCCTTGAAGTTATGAACGAATTTAATTAAAATCGTATAGAGAGACTTTTTACTGTTAATAATAATGGGTACTTAATATAGCAAAAGGAGGCTTTTGCCTTGACTATCCATTATCATTGCCGTCATTGCAAGACAAATCTTGGCGCAATTGATCAGCAAATGCAGTCTGAGTCTTTAGGTTTCAATCATTTAACAAACGACGAACGAACAGATATGGTGTCGTACCATTCAAATGGAGATATGCATGTACATGCAATCTGCGAGGATTGTCACGAAGCGTTAACGAGGAACCCAGACCTATATGAGTTGGATCATCTTATTCAATAATTTAAGGATTAACAAAGCTTTGGTTACTAACCAAAGCGTTTTTCTGTTATGTCATGCAGGATTCTAGTCATGAAGAAAGAATAGAGAAAAGAGAGTAAGAATATAGTAGGCAAGAGGAATTGAGTTACATATATATAAATGAATACTGAAGGTGAAGAAATAACAGGGGGAACATCATGTCAGGATTGCAACAATATTTACGTACTAACGATGAGATAAAAGCGGTTTCAGATAGTTTAGATGCAAATATGAAAGAACAACTTATTTCAGGTTTAACAGGATCGGCGAGAACGTTGTTTATGTCATCGGTCTATTTAGAATCGAAAAGATCGATGCTCGTTGTTACTCACAATTTGTTTCAAGCGCAGAAGCTTTATGAAGATTTAGTAGGACTTTTATCGGAAGAGGAAGTCCTCCTATATCCAGTTAATGAATTAATTTCTGCTGAAATTGCGATAGCAAGCCCAGAAATGAAGGCGCAAAGAATCGATGTATTAAATAAGCTCACTCAATCATTTCAAGGAATTATTATTGCCCCATTAGCAGGGGTGAGACGACAACTTCCACCAGCGCAATTGTGGAGAGACTGTCAGATTGATATCGGAGTCGGAACAGATATAGGTGATATTTCTACATTGCTTGAGATGCTCGTTATGATGGGCTTTCAACGGGTGGAAATGGTTGCTGCGCCGGGAGAAGTGAGTGTGCGTGGAGGCATTATTGATCTGTATCCATTAACAGAATCGGATCCAATAAGAATTGAGTTGTTTGACACAGAAGTTGATTCCATTCGAACGTTTGAAGTGGATAATCAGCGCTCGAAAGAAGAACGAAAGAACATCATTATCGGACCTGCTCAAGAAGTTCTCTTACATAAAGAGCATTATCAACAAGCAGCAAACCGTTTATCAGAAAGCTTAACAACAACTTTGAAAAAAGTGAAGGCAAAAGAAACGAAAGAAAAATTATCACAACATATCTCGTATGAAATTGGACAGCTAAAACAAGGGTCGACGTTTCAAGGAATGTATAAATATATGTCACTCTATTATGAAGGGCAGCATTCACTTTTATCGTATGTGTCGAGTGATACGGTTGTTGTCATGGATGAGATTTCAAGGGTTAAAGAGATTTCTGATAATTTAGAGAAGGAAGAAGCGGAATGGAACATGGCATTGCTTGAGCAAGGAGAAATTGTTCATGATGTCTCGATGTCTGTTCCGGTTTTTGAAGTGCTTAAACATTCTCCTCTATCAATTGTCTATTTGTCCCTTTTCCTAAAGCACGTTGCAGCAACAAATCCAGAAAATGTGATGACGATTTCATGTAAATCGATGCAACAATTTCATGGACAAATGGAGCTTCTTGTATCCGAAGTCAACAGATGGGTTAAAAGCAATCAAGCTGTTGTGTTTCTTGCTGCTTCTAAGGAACGTGCTAACAGGCTTTCGCTGAACTTAGAAGATGAGGGAATCGATACAAGAATTATTGAAAAAGCTACGGAGCTAGTTGGTGGCCGAGTTCAGATTGTTGTTGGTAGCTTACAATCAGGATTTGAACTTCCATCAAGTAAGCTTGTCGTTATTACTGAGGAAGAAGTGTTTGCTAAGAAGCAATCAAAAAGGCCACAACGTAAGCAAGCCATCTCTAACGCCGAGAGAATCAAGAGTTACTCGGAGCTTAAGGTTGGCGATTTAATCGTTCACACAAATCATGGGATTGGGAAATATCTTGGTGTTGAAACGCTCGAGATTAACGGCTTGCATAAAGACTATCTTCATTTACGGTATGCAGGAAATGATAAGCTTTACGTCCCTGTTGAGCAAATTGATCAAGTTCAAAAGTATGTAGGTTCAGAGGAGAAAGATCCAAAAATATACGCCCTCGGTGGGAATGATTGGAAGAAGGTAAAGAAAAAGGTTCAGTCATCGGTAGAAGATATTGCTGATGATTTAATTAAGCTCTATGCAGAACGTGAAGCTAGCGTTGGTTTTGCTTTTTCTGAAGATAACAATGAACAGGCTGAGTTTGAAGCGTCTTTCCAATATCAGGAAACAGAAGATCAAATTCGTGCTATTTCGGAAATTAAAGAAGATATGGAAAAAACACGGCCGATGGATCGACTGTTATGTGGAGATGTTGGATATGGTAAGACGGAAGTTGCTATTCGTGCTGCTTTTAAAGCGATTATGGATGGCAAACAAGTAGCCATTTTAGTACCAACAACAATATTAGCCCAACAGCATTATGAAACAATTAAAGAAAGATTCTCAGACTTTCCAATTAATATTGGTGTATTAAGTAGGTTCCGTTCTAAAAAAGAACAAACAGAAACATTAAAAGGAGTAAAGGCTGGATCAGTTGATTTAATCGTTGGGACCCACCGCCTCCTTTCAAAAGATGTCTTGTTTAAAGATTTGGGCTTACTGATTGTCGATGAAGAGCAGCGTTTTGGAGTAACTCATAAAGAAAAAATTAAACAGTTTAAAGCAAATATTGATGTCCTTACATTGACAGCAACCCCGATACCGAGAACGTTGCATATGTCAATGCTTGGCGTGCGTGATCTGTCCGTCATTGAAACGCCTCCTGAAAATCGTTTTCCTGTTCAAACGTATGTCGTTGAATATAATGCTGCACTAATTCGTGAAGCGATTGAACGTGAAATGAGCCGAGGTGGGCAAATTTATTTTCTTTATAACCGTGTAGATGATATTGAGCGAATGACAGAACAATTAGGCATGCTCGTTCCTGATGCTCGAATTAGTTATGCTCACGGGCAAATGAATGAGCGTGAACTAGAAACGATTATGCTTGAATTCTTAGAAGGAAATAGTGATGTGTTGGTGACAACAACCATTATCGAGACGGGCGTCGATATTCCAAATGTAAATACGTTAATTATTTACGACGCTGATAAAATGGGACTATCCCAGCTTTACCAAATTCGAGGACGAGTCGGTCGTTCAAATCGAGTTGCGTATGCATATTTTACGTATCAACGCGATAAAGTACTAACGGAGGTAGCAGAAAAACGATTGCAAGCAATCAAAGAATTTACAGAGCTTGGTTCTGGTTTCAAAATTGCGATGCGTGATTTGACGATTCGAGGCGCAGGTAATCTTTTAGGTGCTCAACAGCACGGATTTATTGAGTCGGTCGGGTTTGATTTATATTCGCAAATGCTTAAGGATGCGATTGAAGAACGAAAAGGGGATAAGCCTAAGGAGCCTCCTTTCCAGGTCGACCTTGATGTCAAAATTGATGCTTATATTCCGGAGTCATACATTCAAGATGCGAAACAAAAAATTGAAATGTATAAGAGGTTCAAAGGTGCAGAATCAGTTAGTGATTTAACTGACTTGAAGGACGAGATGTTCGATCGTTTTGGTGAGTATCCAACGCAAGTGGACTTTCTTCTTCGCTTAACACATATCAAATTAATCGCTAATGAGGAAAAAGTTGAACAAATTACAGAAATAAAAGATCAAATTGAAATGATTTTATCAGAAGAAACCTCTAAAAACATGGATGGGGCGAAACTGTTTGAAGTATCTCATAAATTAGGACGAGAAATTGTTTTAGGTACAGCAGGAGATAAAATCAAATTTGTGATCAAAACAAAATCTTTAAGTGATGAACAAGTGTTGCTCTTTATTGAAAAGTTACTTCAGGGGCTTCAAGACGCGAAAAAGTAGTAAGTATTTGCCTTGCTTTACTAAATGGTGGAATATATGGGGTGTTTAGCCTATCAAACAAATTCATGAATTGGTGAATAGTTCTTTTTTTACGAAAGATACTATTGTTAAGAAAAGAAATGGTTATTTTCTTACCACTTACCATCAAGTGAATACATCATTAGAAAGTGAGGCAATACAGTATGAAAGCTACAGGTATCGTACGTCGTATTGATGATTTAGGACGGGTTGTTATCCCGAAAGAAATCAGGAGAACACTTCGAATCCGAGAAGGAGATCCTCTCGAGATTTTCGTTGATCGTGATGGCGAAGTGATTTTGAAGAAATACTCGCCTATTTCTGAGTTGGGTGATTTTGCTAAGGAGTATGCGGAAGCGCTTTATGATAGTTTAAATCAATATGTTCTTATTGCAGATCGCGATACTTTTATTGCGGTTGCAGGGGCACCTAAGAAAGAGTATGCCAACAAGAGCATCGGTGAAATTGTTGAAAAGGTTATGGATGAAAGAAAAACGAAGCTGGAAACGACAGCAGGAGAACATAACCTCGTTGGTGACCATTCGGATGATTTAAAAGGATACGTAATTACACCGATTATTGCAAATGGAGATCCAATAGGTGCTGTTGTAATCTTTAGTAAAGAACAAGAGCTTTCGGGCACAATTGAACAGAAGCTCGCAGAAACAGCAGCAAGCTTTTTAGCTAGACAAATGGAACAATAAACATAAGGTTGGTTAAAGCTCGTCTTCTTTTGGAGGACGGGCTTTTTATGCGAGAACAGGCACTATCAGCACTTACTTACAACATCTGTCTTTGTTATGGTAAGATGATGGAAAGAAAGGTGAGAATCATGTGAGAAATAAAGATTTATTACAAGGCGTAGCCATTCTTTCGGCTGCGGCATTGCTTGCAAAAATATTAAGTGCTGCTTACCGAATACCCTATCAGAATTTGTCTGGTGATATGGGCTATTATGTCTATCAACAAATCTATCCCCTTTATGGGATTATCATAACACTTTCAATGTATGGCTTTCCTGTTGTACTTTCAAAGCACCGAGCGGAATTGTTAGCAACGGGGAGGAAGGAAGAAGCAAGAAAGATAACGAGTGTGCTTTTTTATGGATTACTACTATTAGCAGTTCTAAGTTGGTTGCTTCTATTTTTGCTTGCTCCTATGATTGCCGAAGTAATGGGTGATGAGAAGCTAGTTGGACCAATTAGAGCAATGAGCTATGTTGTTTTTTTACTTCCATTTTTAAGTGTTGGACGAGGATATCATCAAGGAGAAGGAGAACTAATTCCAACGGCAGTCTCTCATATTGTCGAACAGTTTATTAGGGTTCTACTTATATTAGCACTTACATACTTTTTTGTGACATCAGGCTTTGATGCTTATCAAATTGGAGCTGGCGCAGCATATGGGTCTTTATTTGGTGGACTTATTGGGATTATTGTATTGCTATTCTTAACAAAGGCTGTATGGATGAGAGAGCTCATTCATCCAAAAGAGCTCAATGGTCCAAACATCCTTAAGCAAAATTGGGGAATGTTTAAGCATAGCTTGTTTATTTGTTTAAGTGCGCTTATGTTTGTACTCATGCAACTTGTCGACGCGTTTACAATTATCAGACTTTTGCAAATGAGTGGTGTAGATCCAACTGTAGCCTTTCCAACTAAGGGAGTTTATGATCGTGGCCAGCCTCTTATTCAATTGGGGACGGTGTTAGCAACAACGTTAACATTAGCACTTGTTCCAATGCTTTCAAAGGCTGTCGCAGAGCATAATATACATATGGCAAAGAAGTATCAAAATCTTTCTTACCGCTTGGCGTTTTTAATTGGTGGAGCTGCAACGGTTGGACTTTTTATCATTATTGAACCGACTAACCATATGCTTTTTACAGATACAACAGGTACGAATGTATTGCGTGTGCTTAGTTTAGCCATTGTTCTTAGTTCGTTTTTCGTAACAGTTTCTGCCGTTTTACAAGGATATAATTACACGTATTTGCCTGCAATAGCAGTAGGAATAGGTTTTATAACAAAATTGTTATTAAATGTCTTGTTTGTTCCTATTTTTGGAACAATAGGAGCAGCATGGTCAACTGTCATTGCGGTATTATGTATGGTCATCTATTTACTAGCGGCATTGAATGGAAAGAAACAGTTGTACTTTGGCTCTTTTCTATCTTATGGCCGCGTTGGTGTTGTTTTAATTGCGATGGGGTTATTGACGTCGTTATGGAAAAAGTGGCTATCAGCTATACTTCCTATGGATGATCGATTAACTGATACAATCATCGCCCTCACGTCAGCAGGAGTTGGTGGTTTAGTTGTAGCCTACTTTTTGTTTGCGTTATCTATCTTTACAGATGAAGAGTGGAGCAAGATTCCTAAATTAAATAAAGTAAGGGCACGGTTTGTAAAAAGGAGAAGGTGAATGTGAAAAAAATTAATATTATTGGATTAGGTGCAGGTGATCTTGAACAAATGCCATTAGGGATATACCGACACCTCAAGAATGAACAGATCATTTACACTCGAACAAATGATCATCCGGCTGTGACGGAACTAGTACAGGAAGGTGTAGAGTTTCATTCATTTGATGACATTTATGAACAACATGATGAGTTTAATTCTGTATATGAAGCTATTGCACAGCAACTACTGCAAATGGCAGAAGAGAAAAAAGTGATTACATATGCAGTTCCCGGGCACCCGCTTGTTGCAGAAAGGACGGTTCAACTTCTCTTAGAAGAACAGAGAAACCATCAGGTGGAGCTTTCTATTTTAGGAGGACAGAGCTTTTTGGATGTCATGTACACCTCATTGCAAATTGATCCAATTGAAGGTTGTCAAATCGTTGATGGTACGGCATTGAAAAGAGATGAGTTAGAGCTGACTCATCATATCATTATTGTTCAAGTGTACGATGCGATGATAGCATCTGACGTTAAATTAACATTAATGGAGCGCCTTCCGGATGATTACGAAGTGACGATCGCTACAGCTGTCGGCTCTCGTGAGGAGCAGTTGGTAAAGGTTCCGTTGTTTGAATTAGATCGTGTAACAACATTGAACAATTTAACAGCTGTTTACATCCCACCTGTAAGCAAAGAGGAAAACTTGTATGGAGAATTTTCTAAGCTTCGTGAGGTTATTGCGACATTACGTGGGCCGAATGGATGCCCTTGGGACCAAAAGCAAACACATGAGACATTAAAAAAATATTTTGTCGAAGAAGTCTATGAAGTGATAGAAGCAATTGATGAAGAAGATGATGAACATTTGATAGAAGAACTTGGAGATGTTCTTTTACAAATTATGCTCCACTCACAAATTGGAGAAGATAACGGCTTCTTTTCCGTACGAGATGTCATTTCAAGTGTGACAGAAAAGATGATTCGTAGACATCCGCACGTATTTGGGGAACTAACGGTTGAAAATGCTGATGATGTAGTGAGCAATTGGGATGAGATTAAGAAACAGGAAAAAGGACAACAAGAAGAATCAATTTTATCATCTATTCCAAAAGGTCTTCCAGCTTTAATGGAGGCAACTAAACTGCAAAAGAAAGCGGCAAAAGTTGGTTTTGATTGGGATGACGCTGCACCGATGTGGATGAAACTCCAAGAAGAGCTTGGGGAGTTCATGCTTGAGATCAAAGCAAATGATTCTGAAAAAATGCACAAAGAACTAGGAGATATTCTTTTTGTTGTTGTCAATCTTGCCCGGTTCTACAAGATTGATGCAGAGGATGCTTTACAAAGCACGAATCGAAAGTTTAAAAAGCGTTTCGGTTATATTGAGACTGCTTTGCAAGCAGAAGGAAAAAATATTCTGGAAATGACATTAGAAGAGCTCGATCAAAAATGGGAAGAAGCTAAACAATATGATTCCAAATAGGGGGAATATACGATGCGTCTAGATAAATTTTTAAAAGTTTCTCGATTAATCAAACGTCGTACGTTAGCAAAAGAAGTATGTGATCAAGGGCGTATTACAATAAATGGCCAGGTAGCTAAAGCTGGTTCAGCGGTGAAGGCAGGAGATGAATTAGTCGTTCGCTTTGGTCAAAAACTTGTAACTGTTCGAATTGACGATGTCCGTGAGATTGTAAGAAAAGATGAAGCCGCTACGATGTATACGATTATTAGTGAGGCACCGGTATCGTAAGTAACAAAAAGAGATAGCTTGTTCTAATTTGAATCCCTTCCTCATACACTGCTATGAAAGCATATGGAGGAGGGATTTTTGGATGGATCAACATTATGAATTTGGTACACCAATGGGACGTGAACGACAAACGAACGACCACGATGTCATCCTAAAAGGAAGAAGGCAATTAGATATTACAGGTGTGAAACAAGTGGAGAGTTTCGATAATGAAGAATTTCTTTTGGAAACGGTAATGGGCTTCTTATCTGTACGAGGTCAAAACTTGCATATGAAAAACTTGAATGTCGAGCAGGGGATTGTTTCCATTGAAGGGAAGGTATACGATTTAATTTACCTTGATCAAAATCAACAAGACAAATCAAAAGGTTTCTTCGGGAAGTTATTTAAGTGACGCTGACAGTGCAATTCTATACGATGTTATCAATGGCTGCAATGGGCATGTACATTGGTGCAGCTATTGATACGTATGGACGATTCACTCGTAAACGAAAAAAAACTTCTTTCAATTGGATCGTTGCTTGTAATGATGTATTGTTTTGGCTCGTGCAGGCTCTCATCGTTTTTTATGTGTTGCTGCAATCAAACTATGGCGAAATACGCTTTTATATTTTTTTAGCTTTAGTATGCGGGTTTTCTGCCTACCAAGCTTTATTTCGAACCTTTTACCAAACATTACTCGAGCGTATAATTGAAATAGTTATCCAATTATACCGAATAACGATAAAACTTTTTACAATATTATTGATCAACCCTGTTAAGTACTTATTGAAACTCCTCTATTCCTTATGTATTATGGTATTAACAACTTGTTTGACAGTTCTGTTGTTCTTGCTTCGCCTCATTTGGAGACCAATAAAATGGGTGTTACTCCTTCTTTATAAATGGACAGGACTACACAAACAAGTAAAAAAAGCACAACCCATTTTACGTAAAATAAAGGGATTTTTCCAATCAATGAGGAAGAAGAAAGAATAAGGGGTGATGAATGATGGTCACAGATCGTACGTCTAGAGTGAGAGAGATGGATAAATCCTATATCCAGCAACGAGAACAAGAACTAGAAATGGCGGCAAGAAAGAGAAGGGGTCTCTTTCGTAGGCTAAGTGTAATAGCCATATTCGTTGTAGCTTTAGGTAGTATTGCATGTGTGTCAATCTATACCCAAGCTTCTTCATTAGAGGAAAAAAAGCAAGACCAAGTGGCGTTAGAAGAGGAACTCAAACAACTGCAACTCGAGGAAGCCAGGTTACGAGAGGACATTAAGAACTATAATGACCTTGACTATATTGCTGAGATTGCAAGAAGAGACTATTATCTAACGAAACCTGGTGAAACTTTGTTTAAATTACCTGAATCATCGTCAAATTGACACGTTTTTTTCTATTCGGGTATAATATAAAAAATGAACATTTTCAGATTTCTTAAGGAGGATCTATTTTTTCATGTCAATCGAAGTAGGCAGCAAGTTACAAGGTAAGGTTACAGGAATCACTCATTTTGGTGCATTTGTCGAGCTGCCGGGTGGTTCAACTGGCCTTGTACACATTAGTGAAGTCGCTGATAATTATGTTAAGGACATTAACGAATTTTTGAAGGTTGGGGACGAAGTAACAGTTAAAGTCGTAAACGTTGAAAATGACGGTAAGATTGGACTTTCCATTCGTAAGGCGGTTGATCGCCCTGAACGACCAGCAGCTCCTGAACGACCAGCGCGACCAGCGCGACCAGCGCGTCCAGACCGTCCAAGTCGCCCTTTCAACAATTCACAACGTCCAGGTGGCGGCCGTCCACAAGGCGGAAATCGCCCACAAGGTGGTCGTGGACCAAGACCCAACCAAGCACGTCCATCTTTGTCATTTGAAGACAAAATGAGCCGCTTCTTAAAGGATAGTGAGGAGCGCATCTCAACATTGAAGCGTCAAACAGAATCTAAACGCGGGGGTCGAGGCGCCCGTAGAGGATAACTTGCTGCTCAAATGCGAGGGACATTTAGGAAGAGGATGACTTATGCTGAAGTCATCCTCTTTTAATGTAAGGAAAAAATTTGTGAGTTTTTATTGACTTATCATTCAGTTGTTAGTATACTAATTAATGTCGCAATTGACGATTTGGCGGTGTAGCTCAGCTGGCTAGAGCGTACGGTTCATACCCGTGAGGTCGGGGGTTCGATCCCCTCCGCCGCTACCAAATACATAATTATAACCTGTACTCGTTGGAGTGCAGGTTTTTTTGTTTTGAATGAAGGGAGTCAAAGAGAGGGACTGACTCCAGAAAAAGGTGCGAAGCTAGAAAAGTGATGAGGCCTGCTAAAGAAATAACTCTCAAGTAATAAATATCTCTCCTCACCTTTCTCCAAAGACTGCAATAATCCACCATAATAATAGTTTCTATGTCAGATTCTTTATCTATTGCTACCTATTTTGGCCGAAAGAAGTCGAACGCTTTTTGGTATTCGTCCTGCGATTTTGACAAAAAATGAAGCTTCTATCTGTTTATAATGGGTACACGAATAAAACTAGGGTGGTGGATGTTGATGATTCAGAAGTTGACGAAAGAATGGACGGAACCCGCTGAAGAAGGAAGGACTTTACGGAGTAAGTGGACGAGCTTTGGTAAAGGAGTAACTCAAAAACTTGCTTCTGGTGCAAAAGCGGCTATTTATCAATATGGTTTAATGGTCGCTATTGTTGGTTTCTTACTCGGGAGGGCAATGATCTTATCTGAACTTACGCCATTTGTCCTGCCGTTTTTAGCGGCTATTTATATGCTGAAACGTGAGCGTGCACCAATTGCAGCACTTTCGTTAGTTGCTGGGGCAATGACTGGATACCATGGACAGGTTGGTTTTGTTGTTTTGGCAATCATTGCGTATGTGCTTATTCAAAAAGTAGTTGCCAAGTACGTTCAAAATCCAACGAAAGCACTGCCGTATACTGTGTTTGGAGCTAGTATGGCAACTCGTTTAGGAATTGTCTTTTTCTTAGAGGGGACGATTTCGAACTATGCTTTAATGATGGCTACTGTCGAGGCGGGACTAAGTTTTATTTTAACAATGATTTTCTTACAGAGTGTTCCTATTGTAACATCTCGTAAAATGAAACAGCCGCTTAGAAATGAAGAAATCGTTTGTTTGATCATTCTACTGGCTTCTGTTATGACAGGTACGGTAGGATGGATTATTTATGATATGACAGTTGAACATGTTCTTGCAAGGTATTTAGTTCTTGCTTTTGCTTTTGTAGGAGGTGCTGCAATTGGTTCGACCGTAGGTGTTGTGACAGGATTGATCCTTAGTTTAGCTAGTGTGGCAAGCTTGTATCAAATGAGTTTGCTAGCTTTCGCCGGTTTGTTAGGGGGTCTCCTGAAAGAAGGAAAAAAAGTTGGTGTTGGGATCGGACTTCTCGTAGGGACACTGTTGATAGGCTTGTACGGCGAAGGAGCTACACAAGTGTCCGTCACATTAATGGAATCGATGGCAGCCATTTTAGTCTTCTTTTTAACACCTAAAAGTGTATTTTCAAATTTGGCTAGGTATATTCCAGGTACAGTTGAACATTCCAAAGAGCAGCAACAATACTTACGAAAAATAAGAGATTTAACAGCTGGTAGAGTTGAACAATTTTCAACTTTGTTTCAGACGTTATCAAATAGCTTTCAAACCCCAGCTCAAATGTCTAATACAGAAGAAGTAGAAAGAGACGTTGACTTTTTCTTAAGCAATGTTACGGAAAAGACTTGTCAGACATGTTTTAAAAAGGAACGCTGCTGGGTACAGAACTTTAATAAAACATATGATTCTATGCAACGTATTATGACGGAAACAGAAGAATATGGAGAAATAAAAGATCAGGTGTTTATGAAAGAGTGGAAAAAGGAATGTATTAAACCGGAGAAGGTCGTACAAGCAATTAGGCATGAGCATGGTCAATATCAAGCAAACCAAAAGCTTAAGCGACAAGTGATGGAAAGTCGTCGGTTAGTAGCTGACCAACTGCTAGGTGTTTCTCGTGTGATGGGGGACTTTGCAAAAGAAATTCAAAAAGAAAAGGCAGCTCATCATTACCAAGAAGAGCAAATGCTAGATGCCCTTCGTGAAGTGGGATTAGAAATTGGGCATATTGATATTTATAGTTTAGAAAAAGGAAATCTTGAAATTGAAATGAGCATATCTTCTGACAATGGTCATGGTCAATGTGAGAAGGTCATTGCGCCGATTCTTTCTGATTTGTTAAGTGAAACAGTCATTGTAAAAAAAGAGGAGGTAGGATTTTATCCGAATGGCTTTAGTCATGTATCGTTTGGATCTGCGAAACAATTCGTAATAGATACAGGCGTGGCTCATGTTGCTAAAGGAGGGGCTTGGGTATCAGGTGACTGCTACTCAACAATTGAGTTAGGTTCTGGAAAGTATGCCATTGCGATCAGTGATGGAATGGGTAATGGAGAGAGAGCTCACTTGGAGAGCAATGAAACATTACAATTGCTTCAAAAAGTTCTTCAATCTGGCATTGAGGAGACAGTCGCGATTAAATCGGTGAATTCCGTTTTATCGCTTCGTACGACAGATGAGATTTTCTCGACACTTGATTTAGCAATGATAGATTTGCAGGATGCGACTACTAGATTCTTGAAAATAGGTTCAATCCCAAGTTTTATTAAACGGGGAAACAATGTGATGAAGGTTGAGGCAAGCAATCTCCCGATGGGAATGATTCAAGAATTTGATGTTGATGTGGTAAGTGAACAATTAAAAGCTGGTGACCTGCTTGTCATGATGAGTGATGGAATCTACGATGCTCCTAAGCATGTAGAAAATAAAGAAATGTGGATGAAGCGATTACTAAGTGAACTAAAAACGGATGATCCACAAGAGGTGGCGGATGTCATTCTAGAAAAAATAATCCGGAATGAACAAGGGAACATTGATGACGATATGACAGTCATTGTCGCAAAGGTTAAACGAAACACACCAAAGTGGTCAGCGATTCCACTATATAAATCGCCAAAACTAGTAAAGAAGAGAGGAAGGAAATCTTCGTAAAAGGGATAAAAAATTGAAAAAATAGATGACATCATTGACTAACTAAAATTAGTTTTTTAGAAAGGGGGGGTAGCTTTTTTCTTGAATGGCTAGGTTCGAGGGATGTGCAATGGCTCCGCGCGCCGTGCGCCTTTAGAGAAGAGCACTCAAAAGGCTTAAGAGACAACGGCGGCTCCGCACATTGCAAGAGTTTTAAGAAAAAAGGGAAGGTCGTCCTTTTTTCTTAAAACTCTTCGACAAAGTTCCTCTTAACGTATAAAACCTCTAAGGCTAGTGAATGATGGTAACATCTGATTACTTGGAGGGGATACAAAGTGAGTAAAGGTACGTTAAAGCAGATTTTGTTGTTAACAGACGGTCATTCAAATCAAGGTGAGGATCCAGTGGCGATTGCGGCACTTGCTAGAGAGCAAGGAATTACTGTAAATGTAATTGGTGTCGTAGATGGGAATCACTTAAATGAACAAGGAATAGAAGAAGTAGAAGCGATTGCGATGGCAGGGGGCGGGGTAAGTCAAGTTGTCTATGCAAAGCAGTTAGCACAAACTGTTCAAATGGTTACTAGAAAAGCAATGACTCAAACGATTCATGGTGTTGTCAATAAGGAGCTCTCGCAAATTCTTGGTGGAAATCAAGAGATGGAAGACCTTTCCCCAGCTAAAAGAGGCCAAGTAATGGAAGTAGTAGATGAGCTTGGTGAAACGATGAATTTAGATGTGCTTATTTTAGTAGATACTAGTGCTAGTATGAAAAACAAACTACCGATGGTTCAAGAAGCATTAACTGATTTATCTATCAGTCTTACTTCGAGAATGGGAGCGAATCGCTTTGCCTTGTATTCATTTCCCGGGAAGAAAAAGGATATCGATAAGTTACTTGATTGGTCGCCGCAGCTTAATTCACTTTCAGGAATCTTTCAAAAGCTTTCTTCTGGCGGGATTACTCCAACGGGTCCTGCTTTGCAAGTTGCCCTGCAGAAGTTTACAAAGTCAGGCTCAAGAAGGAGTTTGATGGCTGGTGATGAAGAACAGCTACTCGAAGAATCAGGCATGTGAATTACAATCTGGAGCCAAAGTTGTTGGAAAATGGCATAGTCATCCTTATAAAATTATCCGTCCTCTTGGGGCAGGAGCAACAGGATCTGTCTACTTAGCTGATTCGGCTAAAGGTTTAGTTGCTTTAAAAGTGGGTATGGATAGTATGTCAATAACATCAGAGGTTAATGTATTAAAACATTTCTCGAAGGTTCAAGGACAAATTCTTGGACCTTCTTTGCTAGATGTCGACGACTTAGTCACATCAGAGGGGACCTTTCCATTCTATGTAATGGAATATTTAAAAGGGACTCAGTTTATTGAGTATATGCAAAATAAAGGGGCAGAATGGCTTGGTATTTTAATGATTCAATTACTTGGAGACTTGGACCGCTTGCATACGGCTGGCTGGGTATTTGGAGATTTGAAACCAGATAATGTCCTAGTCGTTGGCCCGCCTGCTAGAATTAGGTGGCTTGATGTAGGAGGTACGACACTAGTTGGCCGTTCAATCAAAGAATATACGGAGTTTTATGATCGAGGTTATTGGGGACAGGGTTCTCGTAAAGCGGAGCCCAGTTATGATTTATTTGCAGTAGCAATGATGATGATCAATTGTGCCTATCCAAGCAGGTTTGAGAAGCAAGGTGAGAAAACACTTGTGCAGCTGAAACAACGAATCGATGAAAAGGCGTTGCTTATCCCTTATCGAGACGTAATCTTAAGGGCCCTGCAAGGAAAGTACCATTCAGCTATAGAGATGAGAAAAGATATGGTTAAAGCTGTTTCAAAAAGTTCTAGCTATAAACATATTCCAGTAAAAGAGAAAATGAAGCAGAAAAACAAACCAAAACAAGTGAAAGGATCACGAAAACAAAGTGGACCGAAAAAGGAAAAGAAATCTTCTTACTTTGTTGAAATCTTCCTGCTTTCCTCTTTTCTTCTATTAGCTTATATCCTATACTTATTTGGACAAATGATGTAGGGATGAAGGAGAAATGAAATGAATGCCGATCGGATGATGGATATATGTTTGCTTGCTGGTGAAATCATGCTTACATATGGCGCGGAAACGTATCGAGTGGAAGAGACTTTGGAGCGAATGGCTAAATCAGCACAGTTTAAAAATGTCCATAGCTTTGTAACGACAACTGGGATCTTCCTATCGTTTGAGGATGATGGCAAGGGTGATGTCATGCAGATGATCCGTGTTGATGATAGGCTGCAAGACTTAAATAAAGTGACGCTTGTAAATCAAGTTTCAAGAGAATTTGTGAGTCGAACAATTACGGACGACGAGGCACATAGAAAGCTTGAAGAAATAGCAAAAGCACCTATGAACTACTCTCCACTACTCCTGCATTTTTCCTCTGGGACTGCTGGTGGTGCTTTTTCCTATTTGTTCGGGGGGAATTTATACGATACGATTCCAGCATTTATGGCAGGATTTGTCGCTAGCTGGTGCATTGTTATGATCCAAGACTATACAAAGGTTAAGTTCTTTGCCGAATTCATGTCTGCATTTTTAGGTGGAACGGTAGCTATTTTTCTCGTTCTTTTAGGACTGGGGGAAAACCTAGACCAAGTCATTATAGGTACATTAATGCCTCTAGTCCCTGGAATTCCACTAACAAATGCTGTTCGAGATTTAATGTCAGGTGATCTTATTGCTGGTGTGAGTCGAGGAGCTGAAGCGGTCATAACGGCTCTGTCGATTGCAACAGGAATAGCACTAGCGATCGCTCTATTTTTATAGAGATGGGTTCGGGAGGAAAACAATGATTATTGAATTAATATTTTGTTTCTTTGCTACAGTAGCATTTGGTGTTATTTTTAATGTTCCAAAGCGCGTCTTATGGATTGGTGGGGCAATTGGTGCCCTAGCCTGGTACATTTATTCGTTGTTGCCGGCGCTTGGTATGTCAGATATTTTCGCTACAGCAGTTGCTTCATTTATTTGTGCTACTGTTGCTCATCTGTTAGCAAGGAAATTTCGTGTTCCAGTTACAACTTTTAGTATTCCAGCAATTATCCCTTTAGTTCCGGGGAGTAGAGCTTATTTTACAATGCTTGCATTTGTAGATGGTGACTATTTAAATGGGTTGCAATTAGGAATTGAAACGATGCTTCGAGCTGGAGGTATCGCGGCAGGGCTTGTGTTTGCTTTATCAATTTTCTCCATTGGTAAAGGAGGTATTGGACAGCGCTATGAAATCAGACGTCCATAATTTTATAAAACGGCATTATCTATTTGAAAATTGTAAGCTTGTCATCGTTGCTGTTTCTGGCGGTCCAGATTCCATTGCTCTCCTTCACTACCTCTGGTCGAATAAAAAACACTATCAAATTGAAGTCGCTGCTTGTCATGTTCATCATCAACTAAGAGGGGAAGAGGCTGATGAAGATGCTCTCTATGTAGAGCATTTCTGTAAAGGGCGTGGCATACCTTTCTATCAGAGGCGTGTGAATGTGAAGGAGTATGCATGTGAAAATAATGTGGGCACTCAAGTAGCTGCCAGAGAATTGCGTTATTCTTATTTCAAAGAGCTCCTGTCGCGGTTTCCTGATAGTATTCTAGCAACAGGTCATCATGGGGATGATCAAGTGGAGACCGTACTTATGAGGATGGTTAGAGGAAGTCTCCCCTTATTTACATATGGAATTCCAGTCAAACGTAAAATTGGACAAGGTGTAATAATTCGTCCATTTCTAGGAATAACTAAAGAGAAAATTGAGCAATATTGTATAGAAGAATCATTGCATCCAAGACGTGATTCAAGCAACAAATCGTCTGCTTATACAAGGAATCGTTTCCGAAAAGAAATCCTCCCTTTCTTAAAAGAAGAGAATCCGATGGTCCATACTCATGTACAAAGAAAGAATGAATGGGAAACGGATGATCAAAGTTTGTTAATGGCTTTAGCAGAAGAAGCGAAGTCTACTATTACTACAAAAAAAAGTGAACGAAACGTTACAATTTCCCGTATTGCTCTTCTTAACATAGCCCTCCCTTTACAAAGAAGGGTGATTCATCTAATATTAAATTATCTTTACGGGAAAAATTCACCATTGATTACGTCTATACATATTGAGCAAGTGCTCGAAATGCTTCAACATGGGAAACCATCAGCCGATCTTCATTTCCCAGACTGTACCCTCATCCGACGTGAGTATGATTTATGTCATTTTATGAAAGATCATACAAATGAGGTTGAACAAGTAGTCCAAACGCTGCCCATTCCTGGGAGTCTTTCGACGAAAACATGGATTATTGAGTCATATGTGACAGAGGATCAGGATATAGTTGAAAAGGACAACCAAATCATCTTGGATTATGATGTTGTCTCGGAGCCTTTACTTGTTCGAAGTAAGCAACCATTCGATCGCATGACGTGCAGGGGGATGGATGGGACGAAGAAAGTAGGACGACTGTTCATTGACAGGAAGATCCCGAAACAAGAAAGGGAACATTGGCCCATCATTATTGATGGTGAAGGACAAATTGTATGGGTGCCATTTTTACACAGGTCTAAAGTTGCCAATGTTGGACACGATACGAAAAAGGTATTAGTATTGACAAGCTATAGGAACCAGAGATCTTATGAATAGTAGGAGGTTTGTTTGACATTGATAAGGGACGAGATTAAAGAAATACTTATTTCTGAGGATCAAATACAGGAAAAGTGTAAAGATTTAGGGAAACAAATAACAGAGGAATATGAAGGGAAGTTTCCTTTAGTCATTGGTGTATTAAAAGGTGCTATGCCTTTTATGGGCGATTTAACAAAGCGCATTGACACTCACATTGAAATGGACTTTATGGACGTTTCTAGCTACGGAGCAGGCATGGTTTCTTCAGGAGAAGTGAAAATTGTTAAAGATTTAGATACGTCTGTTGAAGGCCGTGATGTGCTCATTTTAGAAGATATTATTGATAGCGGTCTAACACTAAGTTACCTTGTTAAGCTTTTCCACTACCGAAAAGCCAAATCAGTGAAAGTAGTAACGCTATTAGATAAACCAGACGGAAGAAAAGTTGATCTCATTCCTGATATGGCTGGATTCACGGTTCCTGATGAGTTTGTCGTTGGTTATGGACTCGATTTTGCAGAACGATATCGTAACCTGCCTTACATAGGAATATTAAAGCCAGAAATTTATGAGAGTTAATGTTTGTGAACGAAAGAACAATTATGGTACGATAAACAAAGCTGTATTGTCGTGGGAGGAGGTCAAGGATGAATCGTATATTCCGTAATACTATTTTTTATTTACTTATCTTTCTCGTTATTATTGGAATTGTAAATGTCTTTAGTACTGATCAAGCGCAAGTTGAAAACGTTACGTTTACAGAATTTACTGAAAGACTTGAGCAAGGTCAGGTTAATGAGCTTGCTGTTAAGCCAGTAAGGCAAGTTTATTTAATACGAGGACAATTTACTGACCAACAAGAGGGAGAGTATTTTGAAACATATGTCCTGCAAAGTGAGCAAACTGCAGATCTGCTATTTGGACCAGGAGGAGCTGCTGCTGGCTTTGATGTCGATGTTCAACCTGCTGATGAGACAAGTGGTTGGGTTACATTCTTTACATCAATCATTCCTTTCATCATTATCTTTATCTTATTCTTCTTCTTATTGAGCCAAGCTCAAGGCGGCGGTGGCCGTGTCATGAACTTTGGTAAGAGCAAAGCTAAGCTAGTAAGTGATGATAAGAAGAAAGCGAAGTTTAAAGATGTTGCAGGGGCCGATGAAGAGAAGCAAGAGCTTGTTGAAGTTGTTGAATTCTTGAAAGATCCACGTAAGTTCTCTGCTATTGGTGCACGTATTCCAAAAGGGGTTCTTTTAGTTGGACCGCCTGGAACAGGTAAGACCTTGCTTGCAAGAGCAGTTGCTGGTGAAGCAGGCGTACCGTTCTTCTCAATTAGTGGTTCGGACTTCGTTGAAATGTTTGTTGGTGTTGGTGCTTCTCGTGTACGTGACTTGTTTGAGAATGCGAAAAAGAATGCACCATGTATTATCTTTATTGATGAGATTGACGCAGTTGGTCGTCAACGTGGAGCTGGACTTGGTGGTGGACACGATGAGCGTGAGCAAACATTAAACCAGTTACTAGTTGAAATGGATGGTTTTAGTGCGAATGAAGGGATCATTATCATCGCAGCGACAAACCGTGCTGATATCCTAGACCCTGCCTTATTACGTCCAGGACGTTTTGACCGTCAGATTCAAGTTAACCGTCCAGATGTAAATGGCCGTGAAGATGTCTTAAAAGTACATGCTCGTAACAAGCCATTAGATGATGATGTTGATTTACGAGCAATTGCAGAACGAACTCCAGGATTCTCTGGTGCAGACCTTGAGAATTTATTAAATGAAGCTGCTTTAATTGCCGCTAGAAATAATAAAACAAAAGTAAATATGATCCATGTTGAAGAAGCGATCGATCGCGTTATAGCTGGACCTGCGAAAAAGAGTCGTGTCATTTCTCCTAAGGAGAAGAATATTGTTGCTTGGCACGAAGCTGGACATACGGTTGTAGGTGTTAAGCTTGAGAGTGCTGACATGGTTCATAAAGTTACCATTGTCCCAAGGGGGATGGCTGGTGGTTATGCAGTTATGCTTCCTAAGGAGGATCGTTACTTTATGACGAAACCTGAGTTGCTTGACAAGATTATTGGACTACTCGGAGGGCGTGTAGCTGAGGAAGTTCAATTTGGTGAAGTAAGTACAGGGGCTCATAATGACTTCCAACGAGCAACGGCAATTGCTCGTAAGATGGTGACAGAGTATGGAATGAGTGACAAGATGGGGCCAATGCAGTTTGGTTCTGGAAATTCTGGTGGACAGGTTTTCTTAGGCCGAGATATTCAGAATGAACAAAATTATAGTGATGCATTCGCTCATGAGATTGATCTAGAAGTACAGAAGATTATTAAAGAGTGTTATGAACGCTGTAAACAGATCTTGACTGAGAATAAGGCAAGTTTAGATCTTGTTGCAGAGACGTTAATAAAGATCGAAACTCTTGATGCAGAGCAGATCAAATCGTTAATTAACGAAGGGAAGCTTCCTGATAATCATCATACGAATAAGTATTTAGATGGGGGCAGTGAGGCGGATATGAAGGTGAATATCAACTCTAAAAAGGATGAAGAAACAACTCCTGAAGAGTCTGATGATAAGAAAGACGAGGAGCCTTCTACAGAAGATAAGAAAAAAGATGAATAATGATCAGGGGATGTCATATTGGCATCCTCTTTTTATATGTCTTATGACCAACCTGTAAGTCCAAATGGAAGCATAAAAGTGGTGCTTGTTTTATAATAAACATTGGTTAAATAAAAATGGTCTGTCTGTTATTGTGTTTATTTGCACAAAATAGTAGAGATAGCCTTTAGTATAGAGAGAAGTTGGCGGTGAGTACATATGATAATGGTAGTAGATGTAGGAAATACAAACATCGTATTAGGTGTCTATAAGGGGAAAGAGTTGCACTATCATTGGCGAATTGCAACGAGCAGGCAAAAGACAGAAGATGAATGGGCTATGTCATTAAAAGGCTTATTCGAACATGAAAGATTATCGTTTGGAGAAATAGAGGGAATTATTATTTCTTCGGTCGTTCCCCCGATCATGTACACATTAGAACTAATGTGTAAAAAGTATTTCGGCATTAAACCAATGGTCATTGGCCCAGGTATTAAGACTGGCTTAAATGTCAAATATGACAATCCAAAAGAAGTAGGTGCGGATCGAATTGTCAATGCAGTTGCAGCGATTCAACTTTATGGCAGTCCGCTTATCGTTGTTGATTTTGGTACAGCAACGACATATTGTTACATTAATGAGGATAGACAATATATGGGTGGAGCCATCTCACCAGGGATTTCAATTTCTACAGAAGCATTATATACAAGAGCATCTAAATTACCAAGAATTGAAATAGCAAAGCCAAAGAATGTACTTGGAACAAATACTGTCCATGCGATGCAAGCGGGAATATTTTACGGTTATGTTGGTCAAGTAGACGGTATTGTTAACAGAATGAAAGCCCAAGCTAGTACAGTTCCAACTGTCATTGCAACAGGGGGAATGGCTTCATTAATAGCTTCAGAAACTGAGACCATTGATGTAGTCGAACCGTTCTTAACGCTAAAAGGGTTACAAATGATTTACGAAAAAAATGCTTAAGAAAAGAAGGGAAATAGGATTATGGAAGATTATTTAATTAAAGCTATTGGATTTGAAGGGAAAGTAAGAGCGTACTCATTAGTAGCGACAAATATGGTCAATGAAGCAGTTAGACGGCAAGGGACATGGCCTACAGCGTCCGCAGCCTTAGGTCGTGCGATGATGGCCAGTACGATGATGGCAACGATGCTAAAGGGTAATTCAAAGCTAACGGTTAAGATTGAAGGGAAAGGCCCAATCGGTGCGATTATGATTGATGCTAATACGAAAGGTGAGACAAGAGGATATGTAACAAATCCGCATACTCACTTCGATTTAAATAACCAAGGGAAACTGGATGTTGCGCGTGCTGTTGGTACAGAGGGTTTTCTTTCCGTTGTAAAAGACCTAGGGTTGAAAGAAAACTTTACAGGTAGTGTACCACTTGTATCAGGAGAGCTAGGTGAAGATTTTACGTATTACTTCGCATCATCTGAACAAACACCTTCTTCTGTAGGGGTTGGAGTCCTTGTTAACCCTGATAACTCGATCTTAGCAGCGGGTGGGTTCATTATTCAAATCATGCCAGGTGCGGATGATCAGGTTATTGATGAAATAGAGAAACGTCTTTCTATGATCCCGCCTATTTCAAAACTTGTAGAAGCTGGTATGCCACCAGAAGAAATGCTCTATGCACTTTTAGGTGATGATAATGTAAAAATTCTCGATAAGTTACCAATTGCATTTAAATGCCAATGTTCAAAAGAGCGTGTTGAAAATGCCATCATCAGTTTAGGGAAAGGCGAAATCCAGGCGATGATTGATGAGGACGGGGGCGCGGAAACTGTTTGTCATTTTTGTAACGAGATTTATAAATTAACAGCAGACGAATTAAAGGAATTGGCAGAACAAGCGTAAAAAGCAATTACCTCAATTTTGAAAAAAACAGGGAAATTGTAACATGTTGATTGACTTATCAGAAAACGTTTGATACTATAATCTTAATAAAACCAATAAATTTACTAGGGATTGAGGGGGCGTCTTTATGACAGTTGTAAATTCAGTTACAGAACTTATCGGCCAAACACCATTAGTTAAATTAAATCGTCTTGTATCAGACAAGCATGCAGATGTTTATTTAAAATTAGAGTATATGAATCCAGGAAGCAGTGTAAAAGATCGTATTGCTCTTGCGATGATTGAAGCAGCTGAGAAGGCAGGCGTATTAAAGCCTGGCGTAACAATCGTTGAGCCTACAAGTGGTAACACAGGTATTGGACTTGCGATGGTTGCAGCAGCCAAAGGGTATAAAGCAAAGCTAGTTATGCCTGAAACAATGAGTATGGAGCGTCGTAACTTATTACGTGCTTATGGTGCAGAGTTAGTATTAACTCCAGGGCCAGAAGGTATGGGTGGGGCGATTCGCAAAGCGACAGAGCTCGCGAAAGAAGAAGGACACTTTATGCCACAACAATTTGAAAATGAAGCAAACCCTGAGATTCACCGTAATACAACAGGAAAAGAGCTTCTTGAGCAAGTTGATGGACAAATTGATGGATTTGTTTCTGGTATTGGGACAGGTGGAACAATCACAGGTGCAGGTGGGGTACTAAAAGAAAACTTCCCGAATCTACACATTGCAGCAGTTGAGCCACAAGATTCACCAATTCTTTCAGGTGGAAACCCTGGCCCTCATAAAATCCAAGGAATTGGTGCTGGATTTGTACCAACAATCTTAGATACAGACATTTACGATTCAGTTATTCAAGTTTCAACTGAACAAGCGTTTGAATATGCACGTGCTGCAGCGCGTGAAGAAGGAATCTTAGGTGGTATTTCTTCTGGTGCAGCGATCTATGCAGCTCTTCAGCTTGCTGAGAAGCTTGGACCAGGTAAGAAAGTAGTAGCAATTATTCCTTCAAACGGTGAGCGTTATTTAAGTACACCATTATATCAATTTGAAGATTAATGCATAACAGAAAAAGACTATGAGATTAGGTCTCATAGTCTTTTTTGTATTGATTAAAGTGCATTGAATTGTATCGGGAGGGAATGATAAGAGTTGATTAGAATGTGAAAGGAGCATACGAAAAGTGAGTGAAATTATTGTTATTTTGCTTAGGACAATTGTAGTGTTTATCATCATTCTAACGTTTTTTAGATTTATGGGAAAAAAAGAATTAGGAGAATTAAGTTTACTAGATATTATCGTTTCTCTTATGATAGCAGAACTTGCTGTAATTGCCATTGAAGATCCAGAAGTATCGATGGCAAGGGGATTAGCTCCTATTTTTTTATTGATCCTAATCCAAGTAACCCTAACTACAGTGAGCTTAAAAAATCAACGATTTAGGGACCTCATTGAGGGGCGCCCAGTCATGATTATAGAAAATGGGAAAATCAATCAAACGAATATGAGAAAGCAGCGGTACAACCTTGATGATGTCTTATTCCAACTTAGAGAAAAAGGAATTTCTGATATTAGACACGTTGATTTTGCTATTTTAGAAAGGTCAGGGAACTTATCAATTTTCCGTAAAGATGATAATAGTTCCCTCTTCACTCTCCCGTTAATCCAAGATGGTATCATCCAAGACGACCACTTGAAGGTCATTCAAAAGACGAAAGAGTGGTTGTTATCGGAATTAGCAAAACGAGGGTACGAACAGATTAGAGATATATTTTATTGTAGCTACATGAAAGGGCAATTTTTTATAGAAGAGAAAGATAAGAGGACTATTGGCAAGTGATTTGTAAAATTGGGAAATTTAGTAATCTCTTAAAAATGTAATTCAAAAAGACGGCAATGGCTCCACACGCTACACGCTTCTAGGAGAACCCCACTCCTAGAGGCTTAAAACCTTGTAGCGGTTCCGCTCATTGCCTATAGTCTGTTCAAAAAGGGAAAAAATCACCCCTTTTTGAACAGACTCTTTAATAATTTGTTTTTACCTCTCTTATGTTCTCATGTAGAATAGACAAAAAGGAATCGAGACGGGAGTGAAGGCGTTGCAACAGAATAAGACGAAATCATTAAACCGGACAAGCAGAGTGAAGTCTTTCTCTCTTGGTCAAGAAAAATGGTTTGAAAGTTACCGGGCATTAGCAGCAAGTGAATCTCAACATGTTCTGTTAGAGAGTGGAAGAGGGGGGCGTTATCATATTATCGGACTAAAACCTTTTGCGACAGTTTCTGGAAAAGGACAGACATTGTCTTTTGAAAAGGACGGGCACATTGAAACGAAAAAAGGTCCGTTACTTGAAAGTTTAAAAGACGTTCTGGCACCATATTCTCAAGAGACAATTCCAGATTTGCCTCCTTTTCAAGGTGGAGCAATTGGGTACTTTTCGTATGATATTGTCCGGGAAATCGAAAACTTGCCGGAATTAGGGGCAGATGACTTAGCTTTACCTGATTTATACTTTATGCTTTTTAACGAAGTGTTTGTTTATGATAATGACGATGAGGTCATGTGGGTCATACTTCATGGGCAAAAGCATGAAGGTGAGGTACTAGAGAAAAAAGTAGAACAATATGCCAAGTGGTGGAAAGAAGGCAGCCGGGATAAAGTTGTACGAAGCCGAACAAAGGAGGGAAGAGAATCTACTGTTAAGTCTTCCTTATCTGAAGAAGCCTTTTGCGAAGCTGTTGAAAAGATTAAAAAATATATAGCAGCAGGAGATGTCTTTCAAGTTAACTTATCGTTAAGGCAATCAAAGGAAATGGTGACTGAGCCATTCCATGTGTATGAAGTATTACGAAAGCTAAATCCATCACCATATATGAGTTATTTTCAAACCCCTCAATTTCAGTTTGTAAGTGCCTCACCTGAGTTATTGGTTAAAAAAAATGGTTCAGAGTTAAGTACAAGACCTATTGCTGGGACTCGTTCACGAGGAAAGAACGAGCAGGAAGACCAACAGCTTGCTGATACATTAATTAATAATGAAAAGGAACGGGCTGAACACGTTATGCTCGTTGACTTAGAAAGAAATGATTTAGGTCGTGTTTCTACTTATGGAACAGTAGAAGTCGATGAGTTGATGGTGATAGAAAAGTATTCACATGTAATGCACATTGTGTCCAATGTAAAAGGGGCGTTATCAGATCAACATGACCTCTATGATGTCATTCGGGCAACGTTTCCAGGAGGAACGATTACAGGTGCACCGAAAGTAAGAACGATGGAAATTATAGAAGAGCTTGAACCTGTTCGAAGAGGCATTTATACTGGATCTATAGGCTGGATCGGATTTGATGAGAATATGGAGTTGAACATTGCTATTCGTACAATGGTTTGCAAAGATGGAAAAGCCCACGTGCAGGCTGGTGCTGGTGTTGTCATTGATTCAATTGCAGCTAATGAATACAAAGAGTCATTAAAGAAAGCTAGAGCACTTTGGCATGCGCTAGAGACTAGTGAAGAAGAGTTGAGTGAAGATATTGTCAGTTTGAGTTGAGGAGGGGTTTTTAATGATATTAATGATTGATAACTATGATTCTTTTACGTACAATTTGGTTCAATATTTAGGAGAAATGGGGCACGAATTAGTTGTCAAACGTAATGATCAAATTACGTTAGAGGAAATCGAGGAGCTCGCTCCTGATTTTATTATGATTTCACCAGGGCCAAAAAGTCCAAACGAAGCAGGGATAAGTTTAAATACCATTAAGCATTTTGCTGGAAAAGTTCCTATTTTTGGGGTTTGCCTTGGGCATCAATCAATTGCTCAAGTTTTCGGAGGAGATGTGATTCGTGCTGAACGCTTGATGCATGGGAAAACGTCGGATATTACTCATAACAATGAAACCATTTTTAAGGGGCTGCCTTCCCCGCTGACAGCAACAAGGTATCATTCACTTATTGTAAAGAAAGAGACGCTGCCAGATTGTTTTGTTGTAACAGCTGAGACAAGTGAAGGAGAAATTATGGCCATTCGCCACCGTGACTTGCCGATAGAAGGGGTTCAATTTCATCCAGAGTCTATTATGACAGCAGAAGGCAAGCAGCTCTTGCGGAACTTTATAGAAACGTATGGCGAGGAGAAATCAACGTGTTCGTCTATATAAATGGTCAGATTGTAAGCAAAGAGCGGGCGGTCGTCTCAGCTTTTGATCATGGATATATGTACGGTCTAGGTCTGTTTGAAACATTTCGCGTTGATGATGGTCATCCATTTTTATTGGATGACCATTTTCGACGTTTACAGGACGGCTTAAAGACGATAGGAATAAGCTGGTCGATGGAGCGGGAAGTTGTTCTAGAGATTATTCAAAGGTTGCTTTTGGCGAATAACTTACAGAGTGCTTATGTAAGGTGGAATGTATCAGCTGGCTCACAAGATCTTGGTTTGTATACAGGAGAATATGAGGAGCCAACAGTAATTGTTTATATGAAGCCGCTCCCTTTGGTCCAAGCGGATTCGAAGCAAGCGAAAGTTCTAACGATTAAGAGAAATACTCCAGAAGGATCGACGCGGTTAAAGTCACATCATTATTTAAATAATGTTTTGGCAAAACGCGAAATAGGCGATGATAATACAGTGGAAGGGATTTTTTTAACTGAGGATGGGTTTGTTGCAGAGGGAGTAGTTTCCAATCTTTTTTGGGTGAAAAATCAAGTTGTTTATACACCATCAATAGAGACAGGGATTTTAAACGGGATTATAAGACAGTTTATTCTTGCGTTATTAGAGAAAAAAGGGATTCCGTATGAGCTTGGTTTTTATCGTTCGGTCGATGTGATGAATGCAGATGAGGCATTTATCACAAATTCGATACAAGAGGTTGTTCCTTTGTCCTCTTTTAACGGAAAGAAGTATAAAGCGGAAGCAGTATTAACTGAACAATTAAAGCGAATGTTTTATATTTATCGGAAACAGCTTTGGAGTAGATCGGACCTTAAAGGAGGAAGCGAATGAGTAAGGACTTAGAGAGTAAGCGCACACGTATAATGGGGATTTTAAATGTCACGCCAGATTCCTTTTCGGATGGGGGAAAATATACGGATATAGAACTTGCCGTCAAACGTGCAAAACAACTTGTCGAAGATGGTGCTGATATTATTGATATCGGTGGTGAATCGACGAGACCAGGGGCAAAGCAAGTAGAGGAAGGAGAAGAAATAAGGCGAGTCATTCCAATCATTGAAGCAGTCGCAAAAGAAATCAATGTACCGATTTCGATTGATACATACAAAGCAGAGGTAGCCAAGCTTGCGATTGAGGCCGGGGCCAATATTATTAATGACGTCTGGGGAGCAAAGTGGGACAAGAATATGGCAAAGGTCGCTGCAGATTATAAAGTCCCGATCATACTGATGCATAATCGAAATGATGCAACTTATCGCAATCTCATGGAAGAGGTTATTCATGATTTAGAAGAGAGTATTTCTATATGTATAGATGCCGGGGTTGAAAAAGAAAGTATTATATTAGACCCTGGAATTGGTTTTGCTAAAAGTCATGAAGAGAATCTTGAAGTGATGAGAAACTTGAACTTAATTGTGAAAATGGGGTATGACGTATTGCTCGGTACATCTAAGAAGTCACTCATTGCAAAAACATTAAATCTACCTGTTGATGAGCGCGTAGAAGGGACAGGAGCAACGGTTTGTTTTGGAATTATGAAGGGATGTCAAATTATGCGCGTACATGATGTGAAAGAAATGTCTCGAATGGCGATCATGATGGATGCCTTAGTAAGGAGTGAGTAAACGATGGATAAAATTTATATGAATCAGCTCGCTTTTTACGGTTATCATGGTGTTTTTCAAGAAGAAAATAAATTAGGTCAGCGGTTTCTTGTTGATTTAATTTTACATGTAGACTTGAAAAAAGCGGGAACAACAGATGATCTTCAAACGACGATTAATTATGGAGATGCCTATAAGAGAGTTAAGGATATAGTTGAGGGAAAACCTTACAAGCTAGTTGAATCCGTTGCAGAAACTATTGCAAGTGATTTACTTAGCGCCTATGAAATGTTACAGGAAATTACAGTGAAAGTGATAAAACCCGATCCGCCGATCCCAGGACATTATCATTCTGTAGCTGTAGAAATAACGAGGTCAAGATCATGATGCATGATGTATATATCGCGTTAGGGTCAAATATTGGTGATAGAGCTGACCACTTGGAAAAGGCAATACAGTTGCTAAAAAAACAAGAAGATATTCAACTAATTACACGTTCGTCGATTTATGAAACAGATCCAGTTGGATATGTAAATCAGCAATCGTTTTTGAATATGGTCGTGCATATAAAAACAACAAAGCCAGCAAGGGAAATATTGGATGTAACCCAGTCGATCGAGCGTCACTGCGGGCGTGAGAGAGAGATCAGATGGGGTCCTCGAACAATAGATCTTGACATTTTACTGTTTGACGGAGAGAATGTGATGTTGGAGAACCTAATTATCCCTCACCCAAGAATGTGGGAAAGGGCATTTGTGATTGTCCCACTTATGGAAATTCATTCGACTCTTTACGCAGAGAACCTTGAACAAACGATTCAAGAGATATATGATGAACTACCAGATAAAGAAGGGGTAAGGAAATGGAATCCACAAACTACGGCAAAAAAATAAGAGCTTACCGAAAGCTCAAAGGATATACGCAACAAGAATTTGCAAAACAAGTAGGGATGTCTGTGTCTGTTTTAGGTGATATAGAAAGAGGCAATAGGCAGCCGAACGATACATTGTTAGAACAGATGGCGAAAGTTTTAAATATATCAAAGTTTCAATTGCTATAAGACCGTTTTTTTGGGAGGTGACAGGTATGTTAAAGATCGGAAATATTGAATTGAAAAATCAAGTTGTGCTTGCACCAATGGCGGGTGTATGTAATCCAGCCTTCCGATTAATCGCAAAAGAATTTGGTGCTGGTTTAGTCTGTGCGGAGATGGTTAGCGACAAAGCGATTCTACATGGAAATGAGAAATCGCTAAGCATGTTATATGTCGATGAACGTGAGAAGCCATTAAGCTTACAAATTTTTGGCGGTGAAAAAGAAACATTAGTAGAGGCTGCTAAATTCGTTGATAAAAACACAAATGCAGATATTATTGATATTAATATGGGATGTCCAGTGCCAAAAATTACGAAATGTGATGCTGGTGCAAGATGGTTGCTTGATCCAAACAAGATTTATGAAATGGTTGCATCAACAGTTGAAGCAGTAGATAAGCCTGTAACAGTAAAAATGCGTATCGGCTGGGATTCTGATCATGTTTATGCAGTAGAAAATGCCCGTGCAGTTGAACGTGCAGGAGGCAGTGCAGTGGCTGTACATGGCCGTACACGAGTTCAGATGTATGAGGGTAAAGCGGATTGGAATATTATTAAGGATGTAAAAGAAGCTGTGAACATTCCTGTTATCGGAAACGGAGATGTAACAACTCCACAAGAGGCACGGCGTATGTTAGATGAAGCGGGTGTTGATGGTGTTATGATTGGACGCGCAGCGCTAGGCAACCCTTGGATGCTTTATCAAACGATACAATACTTGGAGAATGGTACACTTGCTGATGAACCAACTCCACGTGAAAAAATCGATGTGTGCATGATTCATTTAGATCGCCTTATTAAATTAAAAGGCGAACATGTTGCTGTTCGTGAAATGCGTAAGCATGCAGCGTGGTATTTAAAAGGGATGCGTGGAAATGGCCGAGTGCGTGATAAAATTAATAACTTTGAATCAAGAGATGATGTAGCAAATACTCTTTATGCATTTGTAGATGAGTTAGAAGCTCAAGTGGCTGAGCAATCAAGTGCTGTTTGACTTTTTTAATAGACTTCACTATAATTCGTTTGTAATTATTAAACTGTCAGTGTGATACGCTGGCAGTTTTTCTACATATAAAAACAGACAAAATAGGCTAAAATGATTGATGATAGAGGAGATGATGTATATGACTCAAGAGCTTGAGTTAAATGATCAGCTAGCTGTACGTAGAGACAAGTTAGCAAAACTGCAAGAACAAGGACAAGACCCTTTTGGCGGACGTTTTGAGCGCTCACATACGGCAACTTCGATGAGCGAGGCATTCGGTGAACAAACAAAGGAAGAACTAGATGAAGCAGGTCATGAAGTGACTCTTGCTGGACGGATTATGACAAAGCGCGGCAAAGGGAAAGCGGGATTTGCTCATATTCAAGACTTAACAGGACAAGTACAGATCTATGTTCGGAAAGATGCAGTTGGCGATGAGCAATATGATTTGTTCAATACAATTGATATTGGTGATCTTGTAGGTGTAACGGGTACAGCGTTTAAGACAAAGGTAGGAGAGCTTTCTATTAAGGTTACCGATTTTCAATTGCTTTCTAAATCACTAAGACCGTTACCGGATAAATTCCATGGATTAAAAGATATTGAACAGCGCTATCGTCAACGTTATGTCGACCTCATTGTTAATCCAGAGGTGAGAGATACGTTTGTGTTACGTAGTAGAATTCTGCAATCTATGCGTCGTTATTTGGATTCAAAAGGATATTTAGAGGTAGAAACACCGACAATGCATTCAATTGCAGGGGGAGCTTCAGCTCGTCCATTTGTTACACATCACAATGCATTGGATATGACTCTTTATATGCGAATTGCCATTGAGCTGCATTTAAAGAGACTTATTGTTGGAGGTTTAGAAAAAGTTTATGAGATTGGTCGTGTGTTCCGTAATGAGGGTGTATCAACTCGCCATAACCCTGAATTCACAATGATTGAGCTGTATGAGGCATATGCTGACTACAATGACATAATGGAATTGACGGAGGAATTAGTTGCTCACATTGCTAGAGAAGTACTTGGGACAACTAAGGTTACTTATGGTGAATACGAAGTGGATCTAGAGCCAAAGTGGAAACGAGTACACATGGTTGATGCAATTAAAGAGAAGACTGGCGTTGATTTCTGGAAGGAAATGACTGATGAAGAGGCGCGTTTAATTGCGAAGGAACATAAAGTACACGTGAAAGAAACAATGACATATGGACATGTTGTTAATGAGTTCTTTGAGCACTTTGTCGAAGAGGATTTAATTCAGCCGACATTTATTTATGGTCATCCTTTAGCTATTTCGCCGTTGGCTAAGAAAAATCCAGAGGACCCTCGTTTTACAGATCGCTTCGAATTGTTTATTGTTGGTCGTGAGCATGCTAATGCATTTACGGAGTTAAATGATCCAATTGATCAACGTGAACGTTTCGAACAGCAGCTCGTTGAACGTGAGCAAGGGGATGATGAGGCTCATATGATGGATGAAGATTTCGTTGAAGCACTTGAGTATGGTATGCCGCCGACGGGTGGACTGGGAATTGGGATCGACCGTCTAGTTATGCTATTGACGAATTCTCCGTCAATTCGTGATGTTCTTTTATTCCCGCAAATGCGCCACCGTGAACAAGGCGAGTAAAAGCTAAGTTGTTTCTTGTAACAGAATAGTTAAATGGGGCATGATTCTAGTAGAATACTTAGCTTTAATTCATGCCCCTTTCTTTTTGTTGAGCTTTCTCTGGATATTTAATTCAACTTTTTTTAAAAAAAGGGTTGCAATAAAAATGCAGGGGTGTTATATTATTTCTTGTCGCCAAAACGATTTGAAAAATTAACAAAAAAACAATTTGACATTAAATTTTGTTTTTGTTATGATAATCAAGTCGCTGAAAACGACACGTTAGTTCTTTGAAAACTGAACAAAAGCCAAGCGAAATAGAGATACATGATATCTCGTCAATTTTTCTCATCAGTTTTAATAAAAACGATGAAGTATCGTTAGCGATACATTTTGAGCTAATCAGCTTGCCATTTTTATGGAGAGTTTGATCCTGGCTCAGGACGAACGCTGGCGGCGTGCCTAATACATGCAAGTCGAG